>CALGGB010000001.1 GCA_937880925.1 uncultured Rhodospirillaceae bacterium
AGTCGTATTGAGCAACGATCAACCTGTTGGGAGGACTCCACGTGGGTAATCCCGGGTCAAATGACCACGGTCACAGCGGCATGTCGCCCCAAGGCTTGCCAAGCCCCGACCTTGTGCCTCAGGTTGCCCGCGGTTCGGCGCAGTGCCCCGCCGGTCAGGCAAGGAAACACCATGGTTCGTGGCTTCGGAACCGGCCAATCCCATCCGCTTCACAGTTCGGCGTGCCACCAGGTTAGCGCCTGATGCATCAGCGTCTCGATCAGTTGCTGATCCTCCTGCTCGCGGGCATCTCTCCTGCTCTGCTGATTGCCATCTCGATCGCGGAGCCTTACGCGGGCAAGGCGATGAACCTGCCGGCGGCGGAGATCATCTGGTTCGCTGAGGCATTCCTCATCGGCACCCTGGCCGTCATGCCGCTTTCGGGCACGCTGCTGACGCGGATGGGTTTTGTCCGCCTGACGTGGGTCTGTCTGGCCGGAACACTGTTGTCGGGAGTTGGCATCGTTGCCTGCGACGTCCTGATCCGGCCGCAGGTGCAGGATCCCGTCCTGTGCCTGATGGTCCTGGCAGGCGTCTTTTCTGCGCCCCTTGCACCGGCGGCGCAGGCCTTTGCCGTGGCGACTCATCCGGCGGAGCTGCGGGGGCAGGCGATGGCTCTGTGGGGAGGCGGCCGCTTTGCCGGCTTCCTCCTGACGGCGCTGCTTGCCGGGCATCTGATCGAGAATCTCGGCTGGTCGTTTCCGCTGGCGATCGGGCTGGTGATGGCGCTTCCCTGCTTCGCGATGCTGCACCAGCCCAGCCGCCTGCTGCACAATCCCGAGTTCGGCATGGATTTGCGCGGGCTGTGCCTGCTGCTTCTGGCGCTGGTACCGCTGCTCCTTGCCCTCAACCTGGGCCCGCTGTTCAACAGCGATGGGCGCGACATGCTGTTGGTGGGCATGTTGATCGTTACGTTGGTGGCTGGTGTGGCCTTCGTTCGCCACGCGTTGCGCAAGCCCGATCCGATCGTCTCGCTGGCGCCCCTCATCGGGCCCGACTTCCGCATCGCCACCTTTGTGGCGTTCATCGTTGCGGTGATGACGACCGGGCAGTTCTCCATTCTGATGGTCAGCGAATTGGCCAAGGTTTCAGCCGACATGCTGGGCTGGCGCACCACGGTCGGCGGGGTCGCACAGATTGTCGGAGTCGCGGCCGGGGGCTACCTGGTGCGCCCGATGCTTGCGCGACCCGGCGCATGCCTGGCGCTGATCGTCACGGCGCTGGGGCTCGCCAGTTTCAACCTCTACGGCACCAGCGTCAGCCTGGTTGAAATCAGCGCGACGCGCGCGTTGATGGGCTTCGGGCTCGGTCTGACGGTGCCGCTGTTTGCCGCCTTCGCCTACAGCGGCTTCGATGAAGCCAGGACAGCCTCGGCCAGCTCGCTGTTTGTCTTCGCCAGCATGATGGGCACCGGCATCGGCGTGGCCGCCCTGGGCGGTGAATTCGACGTCGCGAGCGCCATTCTTGACGACCCGCTGAGCGCCTACCGCGTCGTGTTCTGGACCCAGGCCATTGGCGTGTTGTTGCTGTTGCCGCTGATCTGGCTGCTTCGGGTTCGCGATCTCACACCTGCCAAGCGGTGACACGCGGGAGTTGTTCGTAATATTCCAGGGATGGGGTTCAGGAGGAGGTTGGGGCGATGCGTATTGCTCGCGCTTTGCTGATTGTCTGGTTCGGTGTGCTCGTGGCGTTGTCGTCTGCCCGGGCGGATATGGAACCGTTCGTCAATCCGCCGGAGGTGCGCAGTGTTGACGGCCTTCTGGAGGTCACGCTCGTGGCCGAGGAAACGGCCTATACGATCGGTGACCGGCAGGCCAGGACGGCGATCTACAACGGCATCTATGCGGGTCCCACGCTGCGCGTGAAGCCCGGCGACACGATGCGCATCACCCTGGTCAACCATCTCGATCAGCCGACAAACATCCACTATCACGGCATGACCGTTTCGCCGCTCTACAACGGCGACAATGTGCGCCTCTACATCTATCCCGGCGAAACCTTCGTCTATGAGATCAAGATCCCGGAGGATCATCCGCCGGGCCTCTTCTGGTATCATTCGCACCTTCACGGCATCTCGCAGTACCAGGTAATGGCGGGCCTTTCGGGCGCCCTGATCGTGGAAGGCATGCTCGATCCGTTCCCCGAACTGGCCGGCATCACCGAGCAGAACATCGTGCTGAAGAATCTGATGCTCGATGACGACGGCGAGCTTGCCAACATCATCGACTATGTCGATCCGGGCATCCGCAGTGTCTCGGGCCAGGTCAATCCCGTGATCGATATCCGTCCAGGTGAGACCCAGTTCTGGCGCATCTCGAACCAGTCGGCGAACATGTACTACCGCCTGCGTCTGGACGGCCACACCATGCAGGTGATCGGTTACGACGCGAACCGCACGACCCACCTTGTGCCGACGGACGAATACCTTCTGGGGCCGTCCTCGCGCATCGAGGTGCTGGTCACCGGCGGGCCGGAGGGAACCTATGCCTTCCGGACCGAATCGGTGCAGGGCGGACCCAGCTTCGACATCTTCCCCGGCACGGTGCTTGCCACCGTGGTCTCGAAGGGACCGGCCGAAACGCCGATCGCCATCACCTCGCCGTGGCCTGAGGTGCCTGAACCTGCCGAGCTGCCGGTCGACGAGCATCGCACGGTGGTCTTCAGCGTTTCCGACAACGGCTCGTTCCTGGTCAACAACCAGACCTTCGATATCAACCGGGTCAACTTTCACATCCCGGTCGGCAATGTGGAG
>CALGGB010000002.1 GCA_937880925.1 uncultured Rhodospirillaceae bacterium
GGCATCACGGAATTCGTCGGCATAGATCATGCCGCCCCACTTGCCCGCCGCGCGATAGACCGCCTCGGCCCACGGCGTGGCAATCTCGGTGACGATGGCGCCGGCATCACGCAGGCGCGCAATGGCCGCGCGGGTGTTCTCCTGCACCGCCTTCGACACGGCATAGATGCCCATATCCATCGACCAGGCGATTTTCATGCCCTTCACGTCGGGCAGGGCCTCGGAAATGCGCATTCGCTGGGGCAGGGTGGCATGATCGGCCGGATGGCGTCCCGACATGACGTTCTGCATCAGCGCCGCTTCGGCCGCCGTGCGGGTCATCGGGCCGATGTGGAAGAACATGTCCATGGCAACTTCCGGGCTGCCGGGGTTGCGCCCGTAGGGCGGCTTGTAGCCGGCGATGCCGCACATCGCGGCGGGCATGCGGATGGAGCCGGCGCTGTCGGAGCCCGTTGCCAGCGTCGTGGTGCCCGAGGCGACGGCCGCGGCGGCCCCGCCGGAGGACGCGCCGCAGGTGATATCCGTGTTCCAGGGATTGCGCGTCACGCCGTGCAGGCGCGAGGTGCAGGTCCACGGCCAGACAAACTCCGGGCAGGTCGTCAGGGCATGCACGATGGCCCCTGCGCGCATCAGCCGCCCGACCGACGGATTGGTGTGATCGGCGATGTTGTCGGCAAAAATCAGGGAGCCGAAGGTGCGCGGCCTGCCCTTGACTGCTGTGTCTTCCTTGACGGCAAGCGTCAGGCCTTCCAGCGCGCGCAGCCTGCCGTCCGTCTTCATGTAGCGCGCCTCGGCCTTGCGGGCGGCGGCGCGGGCCTCCTCGAAGAAGCGGTAGGCCAGCGCATTGACTGCCGGCTCCACGGCCTCTGCACGCGCGATCTGGGCGTCGAGCACTTCCAGAGGCGAAAGCGTGCGCGCCCGAAAGCGGGCCAGCGCCTCGCGTGCCGACAGGTAACACACGTCGCAATCGCTCATACCGGGCTCCTCTCCGTGGGCGTCATGGCGTGAAGATCAGGCCGAGCGGGAACAGCGCCAGGCCGCCCAGGCCGCCCAGCACCGCGACCATGGCGCCGGCCGCGGCGTAGGGCAACATGGCCCGGCCGCCGATGCCGACCATGATGGCGGCCTTTGCCAGGGTGTTGACCAGCACGGCCGCCAGCACGCCCGCGCCCGCGATGGCGACGCTCACGTCGCTGCCTGCCATGCGCGAGAGGGAAAGGCTGACCGCATCGACGTCGGCCAGGCCCGAGAGCGCGCCGAGCAGCACCACGCCGCTTTCTCCGGCCCAGGCATTGAGCGCGCGCGCCGCCAGCATGATGACGGCCAGCAGCACGCCGAACTTCAGGGCCGGGCCAAGCTCCAGGGGATTGCCGATCAGGCTGAGTGCGGCATCGCCCTCCGCGGGTGCGTCCCGGCTGCTGCTTCGGATGGCGAATGCGGCGACCAGCGCCAGACCCAGGCCCGCGCCCAGCAGGGGCGAGGCCAGGGCGCGGGCGAACTCCGGAGCGGCAACCGCGATGACCAGCAGCAGGCGCGGGAACATGACCGCCGATGCGATCAGCGCGCCGCCGGCAAGGATGGTGCTGCGCTGGGGCTGGGCGCGGGCGAAGCGGGCAAAGGAAAGCGTCACCGCTGTCGAGGACGCCAGCCCGCCGCAGGCTCCAGCGACCGCGATGCCGCGGCGTGGTCCCAGCAGCCGGGAAGCGCCGTAGCCCAGGAACGAGGTCCCCGCGATCAGCACCACCAGCCACCAGATCTGATAGGGGTTGAGCGCCTCCCAGGGGCCAAAGCCCTGGTCGGGCAGAACCGGCAACAGCACGACACTCATCACCAGAAGCTTCACGCCGGCCATCAGCTCGGCCTCGGAAAGGCGGCGCAGCCAGCTGTGCATGACGGGCTTCAGCCCCAGAAGCAGTGTCGTGACAATGGCAACGCTGGCGGCAAGTTCCAGTTCGCCCTGGCCCGCAATCGCACCCAGGCAGAAGGCGATCAGCATGGCGACATGCGTCGTGATGCTGCGTCCTGCCGGTTCGCGCGCGCCTTCGAGATAGGCCACCGCCGCAAACGCACCCACCAGCACCAGACCCGCGACAAAGGCCGCGGGACCGAAGCTTTCGCCCAGCACCGCACTCAGCCCGCCCAACAGGGAGATCAGGGCGAAGGTACGGATGCCGGCCGGGCGGCTGCCTTCGGCGGCATCGCGCTCGTGCCAGCCCCGCTCGGTGCCGATCAGTAGGCCGACCGCCAGGGCCATGGCGAGATGGAACAGGGTTTGCGTGGCTGTCACATCAGCTTCCTCGCCACCTTGCCGGACCAGCAGCGCGAGGAGATCTTTTCCTCGCCGTGCCAGGCATCGACCTCGCCCTCATGGTGGATGTGCGTTGCGCTGGACCACTGACGGGTCCGGATGTCGACTCTGGTCTTCCAGTCGCCGCGGGAGAGTGCGATGGACTGATCGAAGACCGCACCGGCGCAGAGCGGGTCATCGTCGTGGATGGTGTAGGCGCGGTTCAGCGTGTGGGCGACCTCGGTGCCGATGGGATCAATGGCATAGGTGCCGTCGAGGCCGAAGAAACCACCTTCGCAGAACAGCGTGCTTGCGACCTCTCCAGTGACTAGGTTGCGTGTGACGTTGCGCTCGAAACGGCCGCTCTGGAGCTGGGTGACCGGCACATTGGGGGCTTTCTCGGCTTCTGCGAAAGCGGGGAGGGCCGTGTCTTCCTCACGCGGCGGTCGTACGGGCAGTTCCAGGGTCGAAGCCGCGGTCGTGAGTGTCAGTGTCGCATTCTCCGGGGCGGGCCAGACCAGCGGCCAGTAGCAGGTCGAGAGCGCCAGGCGGATACGGTGGCCGGCGGGAAAAGCATGCGCGATGTCGTTGAGCTGCACGCGCACGGTATAGGCCTTGCCGGGCTTGAGGGCGCGCGGCTTTTCGTGGCTGTCGCGGTGGGTGAGGTTCAAGACGCCATAGGTCACGCGCGTCGCGGCGCCGTCGGGCGCAACATCATTGATGCGCACCGCAATCTGGGCGACCGGCCGGTCCGAGGCGATGCGCAGGCTGACAACCGGCGCGCCGAGGAGTTCCAGGCGCTCGGCCAGGGGCGCGGTCTCGAAGCACAGACTGCGCCCGTCCTCGCCGCGCTGGTCCGGTGGCAGCTCGCCGCTCAGGCCGAAGCCGCACCACTCGCCTCCCTCAAGGCCTGTCGAAGCGGGCGAGCAGAAGGCGATCTCGGCACGCTTGCGCTTCTTCTCGGCCAGGCTTCCGTCATCGTTGAGGTGGAGCAGACGCGGCGTGATGCCGGGGCCGGGCCATGCGCTCTCGGCGACCCAGCGGCCCGGCCGCTCGGCATAATTGGTCGCGGGAGGCACGCTTTCCTGCATCCACACGCGCAGCACCGGCTCCGCATCGATGCCGTTGTCCGCGCCCTTGAGCCAGCGGTCCCACCAGCGCAGGGCGTCCTGCAGGAAGCCCATGGCCGGGGAGGGCACGCCGTCATGGGGATAGATGTGCACCCAGGGGCCGATGATGCCGCGGCGCGGCACCTTGAGGCCCGCCATCAGGCGCGGGATGGCGTTGGAATAGCCGTCGGCCCAGCCGCCGATGGCATAGACCGGCACCTCAATGGCATCGTAGTCCTCGATGACCGAGCCGTGTTTCCAGTAGGCATCGCGCGTCTGGTGCTTCAGCCAGGTCAGCGCCCATGGCTTGTGGCTCGCCAGACGCTCGCGCCACATCTCCAGCCAGCGCTCGCCGACGATCTCGGGATCGGGCGGCAGGTTGTTGAGCGCCATCATGGTCGCCGACCACATCTGGTTGGCCTCCAGCAAGCAGCCGCCCATGAAATGGATGTCGTCGTGGTAGCGGTCGTCGGTCGAGCAGACCGTGAGGATCGCCTTCAGCGCCGGCGGGCGCATGGCCGCGACCTGCAGCGCATTGAAGCCGCCCCAGGACTTCCCCATCATGCCGACGCTGCCGTCGCATCAGGGCTGGGCCGCGATCCAGGCGATCACCTCGGCGCCGTCGTCCAGCTCCGGAGTCTGCAGGTACTCGTCGGTCAGCAGCCCGTCGCTGTCGCCCGCGCCGCGCATGTCGACCCGGATGCAGGCATAACCATGACCGGCGAAATAGCGGTGCATCGGCTCGTCGCGCGGCCGGGTCAGGTCGCGCTTGCGATAGGGGATGTATTCCAGGATCGCGGGCACGGGCCGCTGCCCGGCGTCCTCGGGCATCCAGATGCGCGCGGCCAGCCGGGTGCCGTCGCCCAGCGTGATCCAGGTGTTCTCGATGTCCCGGACGCTGTTGGAAAAGCGTTCAACGATGCGCGTCATGTCATTGTCCCTGTCTTCCGCACCGCTATGATGCGCCGCGCCGAAGCCGCCGTCGATGCGGCGGCGTTCCTCGGGAGGGGTGATGCAACGATTGATGGAAACGACCGCCGCCTGGCTGGCCGCGCGCCCTGAAGAGGCTTGCCAGCGTGCCGCCGCGGCCATGCGTGTCGAGCGGGAGCAGCGGACGATCGAGCCAGTGGCCAGCGAGACGGCCAGCCGCGACCTCGCAGCCATGGTCGCGCGCCCCGAAGGCGAACTTCTTGAAGCCTTTGCCGCCGCCATGCCGTCCTTCGCCTGGCGCGAGCCGCCCCAGAAGGATGTCGGCAACTATCTGGTGGGGCGCAGCGCGGGCAACGTGATCATCGGTCCGGAAGGCATGTTCCCGTCCCAGGACCTGCGCTTCGGCGCCTTCATGATCTCGCCCCATACGGTCTATCCCCTGCATGCCCATGCCGCCAAGGAACTCTACATCGTGATCGGCGGCTCGGGCCGCTGGTGGATCGCCGATACGCCCTATGCCCCGCGCGGGGTCGGCGATGTCGTGCACATCCCCTCCTGGACGCCGCACGCCATCCGCACCGGCGACGAACCGGTGTTGACACTCTGGGTCTGGATGGGCGACGTGAGCTTCGATGCCTACCGCTTCGAGCCTGCCGGGTTCGACGCCAAGGGCGAACCCATCTGACATCTGCGTTTCGGAGAGCGTTATGGCGAAGGTTCCAGGCAAGGCGAAGGTTGTCGTCATCGGTGGCGGCATCGTCGGCACGTCGATCGCCTATCACCTGACCAAGCGCGGCGTTTCCGACGTCGTGCTGCTGGAGCGCGACCAGCTCACCAGCGGCACCACCTGGCATGCCGCGGGTCTGGTGGGGCAACTCCGCCCGAGCCACAACCTGACCAAGCTCGCGAGTTACGCCGTCGAACTCTATCCCCGCCTGGAGGAGGAGACCGGCCAGGCCACCGGCTTCAAGCAGGTCGGCGCCATCACGCTGGCCCAGACCGAGGAGCGTTTCCACGAGCTGAAGCGCGCCGCCAGCATGGCCAACGGCTTCGGTGTCGAGGTCCGTGTGCTGACGCCGGCCCAGGTCGCCAAACTCAATCCGGTGATCCGCACCGACGATATCGTCGGCGCTGTCCACATGCCCAAGGACGGCCAGACCAACCCGATCGACACGACCCAGGCGCTGGCCAGGGGCGCGCGTATAGGCGGGGCGACCATCGTCGAGAAATGCACGGCAACGAAGCTGGTGATGAAGGGCCAGAAGATCGTCGCGGTGGAGACCGACCAGGGCGTGATCGAGGCCGAGCAGGTGGTGCTGGCCTGCGGCATGTGGACGCGCCAGGTCGCCGCCTCCGTGGGCCTTACCGTGCCGCTGCAGGCCGCCGAGCACATGTACATCGTCACCGAGCCGATGGAGGGCCTGCCCGCCGACCTGCCGGTGCTGCGCGACTACGACAGCTACATCTACATCAAGGAGGATGCCGGCAAGCTGCTGGTCGGCGGCTTCGAGCCGGTCGCCAAGCCCTGGCAGACCGACGGCATCCCCAACGATATTTCCTTCCTCCACCTGCCCGAGGACTGGGACCACTTCCAGATCCTGATGGACGGCGCGCTCAATCGCGTTCCGGCAATGGAACATGCCGGTGTGCGCACCTTCTTCAACGGTCCGGAGAGCTTCACGCCCGACAACCGCTACCACATGGGCCGCGCGCCGGGCTTCGGGAACCTGTTCGTCGCCGCCGGCATGAACTCCATTGGCATCGCCTCGGGCCCCGGCATCGGCAAGGCGCTGGCCGACTGGATCGTCGACGGCGAATCGCCGCTCGATTTGGCCGATGTCGACCTGATGCGCGCCGAACCCTTCCAGCGCGCCCGCGACTATCTCGCCGACCGTACGGTCGAGACGCTGGGCCTGCTCTATGCCATGCACTGGCCCTATTACCAGCCGACCACGGCACGCGGCGCCCGGCGGCTGCCCTATCACGACCGCTGCAAGGCCGCCGGCGCGGTCTTCGGCGATGTTCAGGGCTGGGAGCGCCCGCTCTACTACGCGCAGGGCGATGAACCCCGCGAGATGGCCTACAGCTACGGACGCCAGGCCTGGCACGACGCCACGGCGCGGGAGGCGAAGGCGACGCGCGAGGCCGTCGCGCTCTACGATCTCTCGACCTTCGCGAAGTTCGAGGTTCAGGGAGCCGACGCCATGGCGGTGCTCAACCGCCTGTGCACCGCCAACATCGACGTCGAGGTCGGCAAGGCGGTCTATACCCAGATGCTCAACCACAAGGGCGGCATCGAGGCTGACCTCACGGTCACGCGCCTGGCCGAAACCCGCTTCATGGTCGTCACCGGCACCGCCGTGCGCCAGCACGACCGCTCCTGGATCGAGCGCAACATCCCCGAGGATGCCCGCGTCACCCTGACCGACGTCACCTCCGGCTACGCTGTGCTGGGCCTGATGGGGCCGAAGTCGCGCGAACTGCTGGCGGGTCTCACCGCGGCCGATCTCTCGCCCGAGGTCTTCCCCTTCGGCGGCAGCCGCGACCTGGAGGTCGCCTACGCCCCCGCGCGCGCCCAGCGCACCAGCTATGTCGGCGAGCTGGGCTACGAACTCTACGTCCCCACCGAATTCGCCCAGCACCTGCATGAGCGTTTGTGTGAGGCAGGCGAGGCCCATGGCCTGCGCCTGGCCGGTGTCTTCTGTCAGGACGCCCTGCGCATGGAGAAGGGCTTCAAGCACTGGGGCCACGACATCGGCCCGGACGACACCCCGCTTGAGGCCGGCCTCTCCTTCGCCGTCGCCTGGGAGAAGCCGGGCGGCTTCATCGGCCTGGAGGCGCTGCAGAAGAAGAAGGAGGCAGGCCTCGACCGCCGCCTCGTCAACTTCACCCTGCCGGGCTGCGAGCCGGGCGCGCCCCTGCTGCTCCACGAGGAGCCGATCTGGCGCGACGGCGAGATCGTCGGTACCACCACCTCCGGCGGCTTTGCCTTCACCCTGGGCTGCCCGATCAGCATGGGTTACGTCAGGAACAAGGGCGGCAAGGCCGACCGCGACTGGATCATGGGCGGATCCTACGAGATCGAGGTCGCGGGCGAACGCTACGCCGCCACGCCCAGCCTATCGGCGCCCTTCGATCCCAAGGGCGAGCGCATGCGCGCCTGATCCCTCGCGCCGCTTGTGGCTGCCGGTCCCCGGTGCCAAGAATGGCGTCCGGCGGCAGGCCAGGGGGTAGCGATGGCGGAAGTGACGCGCGAGGTCAGGCTCAGCGCCCCGGCGGGCGAAATCTGGGCCCTGGTCGGCGGATTCAATGATCTGCCCAAGTGGCATCCGGCCGTGCTATCCTCGGATTTCTCGCAAGACGATGGCGCGACGATCCGCCATCTGGTGATCGTGGGACGCATCAGGCTCGCCGAGCGTCTTCTGTCCCACGACGATGCTGCCCGAACCTATCGCTACACGATTGCCGACGGCCCCCTGCCTGTTGAGGGCTACGTCTCCACCGTGACCGTGGTCGACAACGGCGACGGCACTTGCACGGTGTGCTGGTCGGCCCGTTTCGAGCCTGCCGGCGCTCCGGCGGAGGTCGCGGTCGAGGCAATCGAAGGTATCTACGATTCGGGTCTTAACAGCCTCGCGGACCGGTTCGGCCGCGCGGCCTGAACCTTTCGCCCACGAGGAGGCCATCATGGCCAGGAAGCCCGATATCGAAGCCCAGAAGCGCCAGCTTGAAGCCGCCGTGGAGGCGGCCTGCGCGCGCATCGCTACGCAATCGAGCAAGGATGTGCGCCAGGTGCGCTTGAATGCCGAGCGCAAGGAAGCCGAGGGCCTGGTTGCGGCTTGCGATGCCGAGCTTGCCCTGCGCGGCGACCACGAGTTCACAGCCGAGGAGGCAACCGCTGCCCTTGAGGTCGCATCAGCCCTTCCGGAAGCTGCATTGGGTGAGCGTATTGTTGCCGCCTTCCAGGCGGTTCCCGCGCGTGACTACGAAGAGGAACTGGTCCGTGTGATCGACGCCAATCCCGGCGCCAACTATGCGGCGATCCACAAGGAATTCTCGCGCAAGGACACGGCGCTTGTCGCCGGCCATCTGGTTTATGACCGCTTCGGCTACTTCCGCTCGCTGATCGCCACCGAGGAGGATCGAACCTCTCTGCTGCTGATCAAGGTCGCCAAGGGCAAGCAGGTGACCTGGCAGTTGAAGCCGGAGGCCCAGGCGGCGTTCGCCAGCCTCGGGGTTCTGGCCGCCGCTAACGCTTGATCTTCCAGCCTGCCGCTACCGCGTGGCGGGCAAAGAATACGGCAACGACAGCGACGAGGGCGAGCAGCGGCAGGGTGATCCAGCCCTCGCTCTCGCCCGTTGTCGTGAAGCCGCGGCGCACGCCGTCGATCGCCCAGAAGGCGGGATTGCCTTGCATCGCCTCGCTGAGCAGGCCGCCGTAGCCCGCCACGGGGAAGAACGCGCCCGACAGGAAGACCGCGGGTGCCACCAGGAAGTTCTGCACCGTGGCGACATGGTCGAACTTGCTCGCCCACAGTCCCGCCAGCAGGCCGATCACGGCAAAGAGCAGGCTGCCCAGCAGCAGGCTCGCCAGCGCTTCCAGCGGTGCGACCGGCAGCAGCGGCACGAAGGGTTGCATGCAGATCGCCACCAGCAGGGCGTTGATCGTGGCCAGGCAAACGGCCGCGATGAGGAACCCCGCCACCAGTTCGCCGGGACGCAAGGGGGCCGAGAGCAGCACGTCCATGGTGCCGCTGATCTTGGAATCGATGCTGGTCCAGCCTGCCGCCTCGAAGGCGGTCGACATCGCCGTCATCGCGATCAGGCCAGGCGCCAGGAAGTGGAAAAAGGGAATGCCCATGACGTCAGCACGGTCGGCGCCCAGGGCCAGGGCGAAGACCGCGAAGAACAGGAGTGTGGTCAGCACTGGCGCCAGCACGGCGTAGTGCCAGCCGTCGAGGTAACGGCGCAGTTCCATGCGCACGAGCGTGGTCATACCCATGACGTTGCACAGCGGCATGGCGCGTGCGGCAGCGGGCAGGGTGATGGCGGGGTCGCTCATGGCGGCGGACGCTAGGCCGGATCGCGCCCGGTTGGAACCTCTGCCTGCACGAAGTCCCTGCTCCGGCTGGCATCGCGCGCCGTTGGCGGCTATGAGAGGGTGACTCAGCCGGGGACGTTCCGTGACCTTTCAGACCATCCTGTTCGAGCCTGCCGAAGGCGTGGCGACCATCACGCTCAACCGCCCGGATCGGCTCAATGCGCTGACCAACACCATGTTTCGCGAGGTGAACGAGGCGCTGGACCGCGTCGCGGCCGATCCTGAGCTGCGCGCGGTGCTGCTGACGGGGGCGGGCCGGGGCTTCTGCGCGGGCGCCGATCTGGCGGGGGATGGCATCGATGCAGATGCCGATCTCGATGACGCCCTGGTCACGCTCTACAATCCCACGGTCAAGCGCCTGCAGACCTTCGAGCGGCCCATTGTCTGCGCCGTCAACGGCGTTGCCGCGGGTGCCGGCTGCAACCTGGCCCTGGCCTGCGACATCGTGATCGCGGCCAAGGCCGCTTCCTTCATGCAGGCCTTCGCGCGCATCGGCCTCATCCCCGATGCCGGCGGCACTTTTCTGCTGCCGCGTCTGGTCGGACGCGCCCGCGCCATGGGCCTTGCCATGCTGGCCGAGGGCCTGCCCGCAGAGACCGCCGCCGAATGGGGCCTGATCTGGCGCTGCGTCGAGGACGATGCGCTGCTCGCCGAGGCCGGCGGTCTGGCCGCAAAGCTCGCCAACGGCCCGACGAAAGCCTACGCCCTGATGAAGCAGGCCATGGCCGCTTCGCTGGACAACGGGCTGGAGGAGCAGCTCGCCACCGAGGCCCGCCTGCAGGGCGAGGCCGGCCGCTCTGCCGACTATGCCGAGGGCGTGGCCGCCTTCCTGGAGAAGCGGCCGGCGAAATTCCAGGGCCGCTGAGCTCAGCCGAAAAAAGAAGAGCAAGAGGACAGAACCATGAAGCATCGCATCGCGGTCATCGCCGGCGACGGCATCGGCAAGGAAGTCATGCCCGAGGGCATCCGCGCAGTCGAGGCCGCGGGCGCCAGGACCGGCATCGACTTCGAATGGACCGAGTTCGACTGGTCCTGCGAGGTCTACGCCAATACGGGCCGCATGATGCCCGAGGACGGCCTTGAGAGGCTCAACGACTTCGACAGCATCTTCCTCGGCGCCGTCGGCTGGCCCGGGGTGCCTGACCACATCTCGCTGTGGGGCCTGCTGATCCCGATCCGCCGCGCCATGGAGCAGTACGTCAACCTGCGTCCCGTGCGCCTGTTCGAGGGCGTACCCTGTCCGCTGGCCAACCGAAGCCCCGAGGAGATCGACTTCTGGGTCGTGCGCGAGAACGTCGAGGGCGAGTACAGCCAGATCGGCGGGCGCCTGCATTCGGGCACCGAGCAGGAGATGGCCCAGCAGGCCAGCGTCT
>CALGGB010000003.1 GCA_937880925.1 uncultured Rhodospirillaceae bacterium
GTCTTCCAGCTTGCCGGTGAATTCCTGGTCGCCTGGAGCGGCCTGCCAGTGCCGGGACCCGTGCTCGGCATGGTTTTCCTGCTGGCGTTCCTGGCCGCCATGCGCCGCGTGCCCGGCGACATCGGCCCCGTCGCCCAGACCCTGCTGCGCCACCTCTCGCTGCTGTTCGTGCCCGCCGCCGTGGGTGTCATCGTGCATGTCGAGCGCATCGAGGACGAGTGGCTGCCGATCCTGGCCGCGCTCATCCTTTCCACCATCCTCACCATCGCCGTCACCGCCGCGGTCTTCCGCCTGGTCGTGCGGGCGACCGGCGGCGAGGGCGAGGCGGACGAGGAGATGGTGCCGTGACATCGGGAACCAGCCTGTGGGTCTATCTCGCCAGCACGCCGCTGCTCTGGCTGGCGCTGACGCTGACCGCCTATGCGCTGGCCTACCGCCTGTTCCTGGCGAGCGGCATGCGGCCCATCGTCAATCCCGTGGTCATCGCGGCTGGCGCGATCATCGTCCTGCTGCTGGCGACGGACACCAGCTATGACGCCTATTTCGACGGCGCCCAGTTCGTCCACTTCCTGCTCGGCCCGGCCATCGTGGCGCTGGCCGTGCCGCTGTTCGACCAGGCCCGGCGCATCCGCCGCGTCCTGCTGCCCATGGCCGTGGCCCTTGTCGCGGGTTCCATCACCGCCATCACCAGCACGGTGGCCGTCGCCTGGGCCCTGGGTGCGAGCAGGGAGACCCTGCTCTCCCTTGCCCCCAAGTCGGTCACCACGCCCATCGCCATGGGTATCTCCGAGCGCATCGGCGGCCTGCCGTCGCTCACCGCCGCCTTCGTGCTGATCACCGGCATCACCGGCGCGATTGTCGCGACACCCTTCCTCAATGCCCTGGGCTTTCGCGACTGGCGGGCGCGCGGATTTGCCGTCGGCATCGCCGCCCACGGACTGGGCATGGCGCGCGCCTTCCAGGTCAACGAACTGGCCGGCATCTTCGCGGCCATCGCCATGGCGCTGAACGGCCTGGTCACCGCCATCCTGGTGCCCCTGCTGGTGCCCCTGCTCTTCTGATCGGCTATCCTTGGCCACGAGCAAGGGGGAGAGGACCATGGCAATCGCGGCCACGGTGTTGCTGACGCTGGGCATCCTGATCATGGGTTTCGGCCTGATGTCGCTCGGCAACGTGCTCAACCTGCCGCTCACCCGCACCCAGGCCGAACACGCAGACATTACCGATCCGCGCCATCGCATGATGATGGTGCGCATCATAATGACCGGGCTGGCGCTGATGGCGATCGGCCTGGTCTGCGGGCTGATTGCATCGGCGTGAGTCCCGAATAGTCAGCCCGGGCGCAGCCGATCCCGCTTGGCGGACACATGCAGGGCCAGAAGTCATGCTGCCTGTTTCGCTGCGAGCGTGCAGTGGGCATAGTGATGTCATGCTGGGTAGTGCCCTTCATGCCTGCTGAAAAAGAGAAGGTTCCATGAGCACCATCGGCTTCTTCTTCATCTTCATCGGCATGCTCGCCATCGTCATCGGCCTGATCCAGATGCTGAACATCTTCAGCGTGTGGCCTTCGAAGAACGTGCGCGAAGGCATCGACATCACCGAACCCGATGTCCAGCGCAAGAACGGCAGGTTCATGCTGGTCGGCCTCGTCCTGGTCGCCATCGGCTTCCTGCTGATGTGGGCCGGCGGGGCGTGAAGGACCGCCTTCCGGTCGGAGGAGACAAGCGTGCTTGTGCTTTCCAGCGGATCCCGGACTGGGCACCTCACCCCACCGGGTTGCACAATCATCGGTGTTACGTCCTTGCTGCGTGGTGCGCGGTTCTCCTAGGATAGACCCCGCCCGATCTCGAGTTGATCCAGGAGGACTACTACGGGCACCCAACAACACCACCGCGCAGGCTTGGCGCAGGCACGGTTTGCAGGGGGCATTCGGCGTGGTCGCGGCGGTAGTCGGCTATCTCGGCCTGCTCACCTGCGGCTTCTGCACGATCTTTCTTCCCGGCGGCATGGCGATTGCCAGGTTCGCGGCAGGTCTGCCGGGCTGATACGGCCGAGCGCACCTCAGGGTCGCGTCATCTCCGCCAGCGCCGCGGCCAGCGGCATCTCGCTTTTCATGTAGAAGGCCGCCGAGGCGCGCTTGGCCTTCTCGAAGGCGCCCTCGCCCTTTGCTCCCCTCGCCTGGCGCAGCATCTGCCAGCCACCCGCGACCGTCCCGAAGAGGCGCTGGTAGGGCGTGGCGACGGCGAGCACGGCATCCGCGTCGGCGGCCATCGTAGCGGCGACCCAGTCGGTGGCGCTGCGCAGTTCGGAAAGGCCCGCGGCCACCGCATCGGCCATGGCGTCATCGCCTGCGTCGCGGGCGGTGGCGATGTCCGCCTCGATCACGGCGAAGAGGGCCGCGGCGGCGGCACCCTTGTCGCGAGCGATCTTGCGACCGACCAGATCGATCGCCTGAATGCCGTTGGTGCCCTCGTAGATCGGCAGGATGCGGGCGTCGCGGTAGTGCTGGGCCGCACCTGTCTCCTCGATGAAACCCATGCCGCCGTGGATTTGCACGCCTTCCGATGCGATGGCGACGCCGCCGTCGGTCGCCCAGGATTTCACCACAGGCGTCAGCAGCTCGAAGAAGGCCATCCAGCGCGCCTTCTCCTCTCCGTCGCCCGCCTTCTCCGCATGGTCGAAACAGGCGGCGGTCCAGTAGATCAGGCCGCGCTGGGCCTCGATGCGCGCCCTCATCCAGGCGAGTGTGCGCGCGACATCGGGGTGCTGGTCGATGGTGACGTCGGCGCCCGCGCGCTGGCCCTGGACGCGCTGGCCGGCAAAGTCGAGCGCCTGCTGATAGGCGCGCTCGGCGATCGCCAGACCCTGCAGGCCCACGGCGACGCGGGCGTTGTTCATCATGGTGAACATGCAAGAGAGGCCCTTGTGTTCCTCCCCCACCAGGAAGCCGGTCGCCCCGCCGTCGTCGCCATAGGCCATGACACAGGTCGGGCTGCCCTTGATGCCGAGCTTGTGCTCCAGGGAGACCGCACGCAGATCGTTGCGTTCGCCGGGCGAACCGTCTGCCTTGGGCAGGAACTTCGGCACGATGAAGAGCGAGATGCCCTTCACCCCCGGCGGCGCATCGGGCAGGCGGGCGAGCACCAGATGGACGATATTGTCGGTCAGCTCGTGCTCGCCGTAGGTGATGAAGATCTTCTGGCCGGTGATGCGGTAGCTGCCGTCACCGGCGCGCTCGGCCTTCGTGCGCAGGCGGGCGAGATCGGTGCCGGCCTGGGGCTCGGTGAGGTTCATGGTGCCCGACCAGGTGCCAGCGATCATGTTGGGCAGGTAGAGCGCCTTCTGATCCGGCGTGCCGTGGCGCTGCAGCAGTTCGATGGCGCCCTTGGTCAGCAGGGCGCCGACGCCGAAGGCCATGTTGGCCGCCTCGACCATCTCGGAAACCGCCAGCGCCAGGGTCCAGGGCAGGCCCTGGCCGCCGTATTCGGGATCGAAGGAAAGCGCGTTCCAGCCGCCCTCGACATAGGCGTCGTAGGCTTCGCTGAAGCCCGTGGGCAGGCGCACGACGCCGTTTTCCAGCACCGCGTGCTCCGTGTCGCCCGCGCGGTTGGTCGGCGCGATAACGCCCGAAGCCAACTTCCCGGCTTCCTCCAGCAGGGCCTCCACCAGGCCGCCATCGACGGCTTCCTCGCCCCATGTCGCGGCCAGGCCCGAAAGCCCGGCCTGGGCCTCCAGGGCGAAACGGATGTCGGCGACGGGAGCATTGAAATCGGCCATGACCTGTCCTTGTTGCAGCGCCTCGCCAAACTGGCACAGGGTGGCCCCGAAGGGCTAGAGTGCGCGCCCAACGGGGAGCCCGCGCCATGGCACACGATCACGACCACGACCACGACAACTGCCAGCATCACGATCACAGCCATGGCCACGGTCACGACCATGCGCCCACGGCACACCTGTCGCTGGCCAACCGTTTCGTGGAGCTGGCCAACACGATCATGCAGGAAGGCGTGGAACCCGAGGCCGTAGGCATCGCCATGACCCATGCCGCGGCGAACTTCACCGCCTTTGCCGCCGCTATCGCCGAGGGCTCGCCCGAGGAACTCGACAACGTCGCCGACGAATACCGGCGTCTGGTCCATGCCTACTTCGAGAGGCGCCGCGGCGCTTGAGCGCCCGTTCCGCGGCCGGGAGAGCCGCAACGATCGGTGTGCTGCTCTCGCTTGCCGGTTACACAAGCTTCAACCTCTCCGACACCATCGCCAAGTACCTGACCGACCACCTGCCGGCCCTGGAGCTGGTGGCCGCGATGTTCGTGGTGACGTTGCTGCTTTCGCCCGTCTTGGTGGCACCGCGCCGCTTGCTCACCCTGCACCGGCTGCCGCGCCTACCGTTGCTGCTGGTGCGCTCGCTCTGCCAGCTCGCCAGTTCGATGTGCTTCATCTATGCCATCGCCGTGCTGCCGCTGGCCGATGTCATCGCCATCGGCTTTGTCTCGCCCTTCATGATCACGGGCCTGGCTGCCCTGTTCCTGCACGAACGGGTCGGCCCGCGCCGCTGGATCGCCTGCATCTTCGGCTTCATCGGCGCCCTGGTGATCCTGCGGCCGGGGCTTGAGGTCGAATGGGGAACCGCGGTCCTGCCGCTGGCCAACGCATTCTTCTATTCGACCTATTGCGTGCTGACGCGCGCGCTGGGCAGCCATCACGACGATCGCATGCTGCTGGCCTTCAACGGTCTTGTCGGCGCGCCCATCATGCTGGCCGTGATGCCTTTTGTCGGCGTCTGGCCCCAGGGCTGGGAATGGCTCGGCCTTGCCGGGATCGGCCTGCTTTCGGGTCTGGCGCATCTGCTGATCATCCGCGCCTACCGCATGGCGCCGGCCTCCCTGCTGGCGCCCTTCCAGTACCTGGAGATCGTCGGCATCACGGTGCTGGCCTACCTCGCCTTCGGCGAGTTTCCGGACGGCTGGACCTGGCTTGGCACCGCAATCATCGTTTCGGCCGGTCTCTTCGTTTTCTACCGCGAGACCATGCTGGCGCGCTCCCAGGCGCCCGCGAGCGAATCGGGCGAACTCGGCAGCCATCCTTAAGGGCCTCGCCGTGCCGGGTCGCCCGGTCTAGGCTCCTTGCCCCACCTATCGGTTCCCATGGCGATCCAGACCCCGGCCAGCACGCCCCCCATCAGCCTGCACCGCCACAACCCCGTGCGCGGCATCCTGATGTGGTGCACCGCCGCCTTCTTCTTCACCTCCCAGAGCGCGGTGCTGAAGTGGCTGGCCGACGACATCCACTTCTCCGAAATCCTCTTTATCCGCTCGCTGGTGGTGGTCGCGGGCGCATCGGTGCTGCTGGCGCGCGGTCCCGGCATGAAGGCGCCCTTTCGTACCCGGCGTTTCCGCCTGCATTTCGGCCGTTTCATTTTCTTCTCGGTGGCGCTCGCCTGTTTCATCGAGGCGGTGAAGGACATTCCGCTGGCCGACGCCACCGCGGTGACCTTCGCCGCGCCCCTGTTGATGACCGCCCTGGCCGTGCCCCTGCTGGGCGAGAAGGTCGGCATGCGTCGATGGAGCGCGGTGATCGTGGGCCTGTGCGGCGTCATGGTGATCGCCAATCCCACCACCGGGATCTTCCAGATGGCCGCCCTCTGGGCGCTGGGTTCGGCGCTGGCCTATGCCATAGCCATCATCATCACGCGCAAGCTCACCACATCCGAGCCTGCGGTCGTGGTCGTCTGGATCATGAACGTGCTCTACGTCGTCGTGATGCCGGTGTTCGCGCCCTTCGAATGGATCGTGCCGACATGGGGGCAGGTCGGCCTGATGATGCTTTCGGGCGGCATGGTGCTGATCGCACAGATGCTGGCGGTCAGCGCCTGCAGCATGGCCCCGCCCCAGGTGCTGGCACCCTTCGACTACACCGCCATGGTCTGGGCGGTGATGCTGGGCTTCCTGGTCTGGGGCGACGTGCCGACACCGACGATCCTGATCGGCGCGGCGATCCTGATCGGCTGCGGCATCTACATCCTGTTGCGCGAGGCCCAGGTCGCCCGCGCCGAACGCCGGGCTCAGCCCTCAAGCAGCGAATCGTAGAAGGTATCGGCGCCGTCGGTCTCGATCAGGCGGCCGCGGTCGACGACGAAGAAGCGGTTGGCGATGCCGTCGACGAATCGCCGGTCGTGGCTGACCATGATCGTGGTCAGCTCGTGGGTCAGGATCTCGTCCTCCAGCCGCTCGCGGCCATCGACGTCGAGATGGTTGGTCGGCTCGTCCAGGATCAGCAGGTTCGGTTCCTCGAACTTCAGCAGCAGGAAGAGCAGGCGCGCACGCTCGCCGCCCGAAAGGCTGCCGATCCTGCGGGTCTGTTCCAGGTGCGGGAAACCGGCGCGGATCAGTTCGGCGCGCACGCGCCCGTCCGAAACCGGGAAGCTGCCAGTGAAAAAGCCGAACATGGGCTTGTCATCGGGCAGGCGCGAGAGGTCCTGGTCGAAGTAGCCGGCCACCACCTGGGGATTGAAATAGACCGTCGATTGTTCGGCGATGCGGTCGCCGTGGTTCTGGTACTCGCCCAGCAGATGGCGCAGCAGGGTGGATTTCCCGGTGCCGTTGGCGCCCATGATGATCGCACGGTCGCCACGCGCCAGCGCCAGCCGTTCGATCCGGAACAGCGGATCGCCATTGGGCATCGCCACGGTCAGGTCGCGGCAGCGCAGCAGGATGTTGGCCTGGGACTCGCCTTCGGAAAGCTCCAGGTTGCGCCGGTCAGGTGGGGCGACGTAGGTGACGTCGGCCTTCTTCTTCTCCAGGCGCTTTTCCATGGAGCGGGCGCGGCGCGAGAACTTCTCGTTGTCGAAGACCTTGCCCCAGGTCGCCAGGCGCTTGGCGCTCCTCGCCAGGCGCTTGATCTCGGCTTCCTCGCTCTCGCGCGCCTTGGCTGCCGCGAGATCGTGCTCGACCAGAAGCTGCCTTGCCGCGGTGTAGTTGCCCGGGAAGTCGTAGAGCTTGGCATCGCGCACGAAGAAGGTGCGCGTGGTGCAGCGGTCCAGCACCTCGCGATCGTGGCTCACCATCACCAGCGGCCCGCGCACCTCCTCCTCCAGCCAGCGTTCCAGATGGAGGATCTTGGCGAGATCGAGGTGGTTGGTCGGCTCGTCCAGAAGCAGCAGGTCCGGCTCGGGCAGGCGCGCGCGGGCGATCAGCGCCAGGCGCTGCCAGCCGCCCGAAAGCTGACCCAGGGGCCGCTCGCGGAACTCCCAGGGGAACCCCAGGGATTCCAGGATGACATCGACCTTCCAGGCTTCCTCGTCGCGCACCGCCGCGGGCAGGGCCATGTGCGCCGCCTCGTAGAGCGGCACGGGCAGCAGTTCGGCGGGCACTTCCTGCTCGGCCATGGCCAGCGTCAGGCCCCGGCGCATGGCGAGGGTGCCGGCGTCAGCCTCATGACGGCCGGCCAGCGTCGTCAGCAGGGAGGACTTGCCCGAGCCGTTTGCGCCGACGAGGCCGATGCGGTCGTTCTCGCCGATCGTGAAGGCGGCATCGCGCAGCACCGTGTTGGCGCCGTGGGCGATGGTGAGGCCGGATGCGATGACGAGAGACATGACGGGACGTGCAGGGTTGCGGGTTCAGGGGTCGCGCTTCCTACAACCGCGGGACTGCCTTGGCCAGTCCACAGGAACCTGCGCTGCCCCCTTGGGATCGGACGCGCCTAGCGTCTATGGTGTCGTCCTGCCCTCAACCCAGGAAGCATCCATGTCCGAAACCGTCCATACCCGCGTCAACGGCCACATCTTCGAGGTCACCCTCGACAACCCGAAGGCCAATGCCATCGGCGCGGCGGTCAGCCGCAAGATGAGCGCGGCCTTCGAGCGTTTCCGCGACGATCCCGAGCTGCGCGTGGCGATCCTGACCGGCGCCGGCGACAAGTTCTTCTGCACCGGCTGGGACCTCAACGAGGGTGCCGAGGAGAATCCCGACTTCGACTTCGGCTCCGGTGGGTTCGGCGGCATCAGCCGGATGTGGGACCTGCGCAAGCCGGTGATCGCCGCGGTCAACGGCTATTGCGTCGCCGGCGGCTTCGAGCTGGCGTTGGCCGCCGATATCCTGGTCGCCTCCGAGAACGCCGTCTTTTTCCTGTCGGAGGTCAACGTCGGCCTCACCACCGGCGCGCCCAGCGTACCGCGCCTGCTGGAAAAGCTGCCCCGCGGCATCGCCATGGAGCTGCTCTTCACCGGGCGCAAGATGGATGCGAAGGAGGCGCTTGAGCACAAGATGATCAACCGCGTCACGCCTCAGGGCCAGGTGATGGACGCCGCGCGCGAGATCGCCGAGCAGATCGCCGCCGCCGCGCCGCTTTCGGTGCAGGCCGAGAAGGAGATGATCGCACTGGTCGGCCATCTCTCCGTCGAGGAGGCCGGGCGCTACGAGACCTATGGCATGCTGCCGACCAAGACCAAGGTGAAGTACAGCGAGGACGGCAAGGAAGGCGCCCGCGCGTTTCTGGAGAAGCGCAAGCCGGTCTGGAAGGGCAAGTGATGCTGGCGGTCGTCTCGCCCGCCAAGGCTCTGGATTTCGCGCCCGCGCCCGAGAACCTGCCGGCGAGCGAACCGGAGCTCTTCGATCAGACGCTGCTGCTGGCCAAGACAACCAGGCGGCTGACCAAACCCAAGGTCGCCGCCCTGATGCACCTTTCCGACAAGCTCGCCGAACTCAACGTCGCCCGTTTCCGCGCCTTCGCCGAAACCCAGGACCGGGAGAACGCCAAGCAGGCCGTGCTCGCCTTTGCCGGCGATACCTATCGCGGCCTGGAGGCCGCCAGCCTGTCGCAGGACGACCTCGCCTGGGCGCAGGACCACCTGCGTCTGCTTTCGGGCCTCTACGGCGTGCTGCGCCCGCTTGACCTGATCCAGCCCTACCGCCTGGAGATGGGTACGCGACTTGCCACGCGGCGCGGCGAATCGCTCTACGACTTCTGGGGCGACCGGGTGACCCAGGCGCTCAACGCCAGCCTGGAAGGTCACCAGGACGCCACCCTGGTGAACCTCGCCTCCATCGAATACTTCAGCGTGGTGCGGCCCAGGAAGCTCGTCGGCACGGTCATCAACCCGATCTTCCGCGAGGAACGCGACGGCGTGGAGAAGATCATCAGCTTCAGCGCCAAGAAGGCGCGCGGCATGATGGCGCGCCACATGATCGTGAACCGGCTCGACCGCCCGGAGGGCCTGAAGGACTTTGCCGAGGAAGGCTACCGCTTCCGGCCGAAGGCCTCCGACGAGCGCGACTGGGTGTTCAGCCGCAAGGCGCCCTGAGGCTCAGTTCCCGACAGGGTACGCGTCGAGCAGCCGCGGCCACTCGCTGGCCCAGCAGCAGGTGTGATCGTATTCGGGCACGACGACCACCTGCGTCATTGCGGCATCATCCATGCGCGCGACATAGGCATCGACCTCCGCGCGGGTGACGTTGCCGTCCTGCGCACCGATAAAATGGACCTGGGGGATGTCCTGGATCATCAGGGCAACATCGGCAGCGTTTCGCGAGTCGATGAGCGGGGTGATCGCGTGGCGGTCCGTCCATACGCCGTGGTCGAGGTTGGCCGCCACCGTCACCAGGCCGACCACGTCGTCGCGCCGCGCGGCGACCAGCGCGGCAAGGGTGCCACCGCCGGAGACACCGACCAGGCGCACGCGAGCGGCACCGGCCTCGCGTTTCAGGCTGTCGATGGCGATGTCGAGGGCATCGATCACCTCCCCGGCATAACGCGATACCGACCAAAGCACCGGTGGGCAGCGCCCGATCTCGTTGTCGGGCAGGTATTGGCAGGGTCGCGCCAGATAGGCAACGTTGCCTTCGGGATCCTGCACAGCCAGTTCCAGCACTCTAGGCCGGCGCGGCGTCGGATCGCTCGACAGCTCGGTCGGACTCTTCCAGGCGTAACCGTCGCCCTCGATGTAGACCACCAGAAGGCCGTCTTCATCACCCTCCAGGCGGCGGAAGGCGGTAAGCTGGAAAAGCCCGGCATCGATGCGTCCCGCTTCCCAGCCGTTGCCCTCGGCCAGATCACGGGCGGGCGCCAGCCACGGATTGTCCTGGCCGCGGATGTTGAGGCCGACCCAGGCACCCAGAGCCAGCGCGGCGATGGCCACCGCAGCAAGCACCGAACCGGCGATCCGGTTCATCGTCCGCGCGGCGGCACGACGCCGGTGGTCTCGACAATCAGTCCGTAATGCTCGGTGCGCCGGTGGGCGGCGAAATTGAAGATGCTGGACTTGATGTAGTTGCCAGCGTCGAGATCGCAGTCCGCAACGATCAGTTCGTCGCCCAACGTCACGGCCTGTGCCGCAATCTCGCCGTTGGGGCTGACGATGGCGCTGCCGCCCATCATGTGTACGCCGTCCTCGAGGCCCGCCTTGGCCACGCCCACCACCCAGGTGCCGTTCTGATAGGCCCCCGCCTGCATCGCCAGCAGGTTGTGGAAGGCGCGCAGGTGCGGCGGCTCGAAGGTCTGGCCGTTCAGGGTCGGCGTGTTGTAGCCGATCATCACCAGTTCGACGCCCTGCAACCCTAAGCAGCGGAAGGCCTCAGGCCACCGCCGGTCGTTGCAGATCAGCATGCCGAGCTTGCCGCCCATGGTCTCCCACACCGGGAATCCCAGGTCGCCGACCTCGAAATAGCGTTTCTCCAGGTGCTGGAACTCGCGGCCGGGGTCGTGCTCGGCATGGCCGGGCAGATGGATCTTGCGGTACTTGGCAACGACCTCCCCGGCCTTGTCGACCAGGATAGCGGTGTTGAAGCGCTGCGCACCGGCTACTTCGGCATAGCCCAGATGGAAGCCCAGCTTCAGGTCGCGCGCGGCATCGAACAGCGGCTGGGTATCCGCGCTGGGCATGGTGAACTCGTAGTAACGATCAAGTTCGGCCTGATCCTCGATGAACCAGCGGGGAAAGAAGGTGGTGAGCGCCAGTTCGGGGAAGACGATCAGGTCGCAGCCCCTGCCCGCAGCCTGGCGCATCAGCGCCACCATGCGCGCCACGGCGGAGGATTTCGGCTCGTCGCGGGCGACCGGCCCCATCTGGGCCGCGCCCACGGTCAAGATACGCTTGCTCATCGGGTTCTCCTGAAACGGTCGGTCACAGTGCCTCGGCCTGTACGGCGTTGAGCGCCATGGCGGTAGCAGCCTGCGTGGGGTCGATCACGGGAATGCCAAGTCTTTTCTGCAGGGGACTGCGGTACTGCGCCATACCGGCACAACCCATGACCAGCACATCCGCGCCGGCACTCTGGAGTTCCTCACCGACAGCGGTCATGCGGTCGAGCACCTTGTCGTACTGGCCCAGTTCCGTGACGCCCATGTCGATCGCGATATCGGCGGCCAGGCGATCAAGAAAGCCCAGTGCGGCAATCTGGCGGCGGTGGCGCACGACACCACGGGAAAGGATTGAAATGACGCCGAATCGCTCGCCCGTCGCAAGGGCTGCCGCATAACCGCACTGGGCGATGCCATAGACCGGAACCCGGCTCGCCTCGCGTGCGGCATGCAGGCCGGGATCGCTGAAGCAGGCAATGACAAAGGCAGAGGTGGCATTCTGCTCGCGCTCCACGGCGGCCACGATCGGGCCTGCGACCTCGGCAATGTGGCGGTCGGTCTCGATCCCGGGCGGCCCCTCCTCCAGGGTCACGCAGTCGATGCGGGGACCTCCCGCAAGGCGCAGCCCGTCCAGCGCCCGCGACATGCGCTCGGTCACGTCATGGCTGCTGTTGGGATTGATCACCAGGATCCGTGAAGCCATTGCCTGTCTTTCCCTTGCCGGCCCCAGGGGCCGAAACCTGGGCACAGACTAGGCCGTGGGCGCGCT
>CALGGB010000004.1 GCA_937880925.1 uncultured Rhodospirillaceae bacterium
TTTACCGAGAGTGGCCTGCGCTGGCTCAACCGTATCTCGGGCACGGTGATCCTGGGTTGTGGCGTCTATGGGCTGGGGGCGCTCGCCTGGGTCACGGTCTGAAGACGGCGGCGGTGTCAGACCAGGTCCGCGACACGACGCTGCAATTCGGGCACCAGTTCGGTCTCGAACCAGGGATGGCGCCGCAACCAGGCGGTGTTGCGCCACGATGGATGGGGCAGCGGGAGATGGCGCGGCAAATGCTCACGCCACGTCGCCACGGTCGCCGTCATGGTCTTGCCCCGCGTTGCCCCCAGGTAACGCTTCTGCGCATAGCCGCCGATCAGAAGCACCAGTTCCAGGGATGGCAGATGGTCCAGCACCCGCTCGTGCCAGAGCGGGGCGCATTCCGGCCTGGGAGGGTTGTCGCCGCCGCGCGGATCGATACCGGGAAAACAGAACCCCATGGGCACGATGGCGATGCGTTGCGTGTCGTAGAAGATCTCCTTTTCGACCCCCAGCCACTGCCGCAGGCGATCGCCGCTGCGGTCGTCCCAGGGAATGCCGCTGGCGTGAACCCGCGTCCCAGGCGCCTGACCGATGATGAGCAGGCGCGCCGAGGTGCTTGCGCGCAGCACCGGGCGCGGCCCCAGGGGCAGGTGCCGGGCGCAGACTCGGCAGGCGCGAATCTCGCCCAGCAGGTGCTGCAATGCGGCTTCGGAACGCTTCATCGCCATCCAGTCTCGATGCAGAGCGCAGCCGGAACAAGGCCATGAGCCAGGCTGCCGCAGATCTCCAACGCATGACGCTGCTTCTGGCTGCCGCCGGGCTGGGCGCAGCGCACGAGATCGTTCCGCTGGCGGGCACGGGCAACCGGACCTTCGCCGTGACCGGCAGAGACTTCGACGTGGTGCTGCGCCTGCCCGGCAGGGAGACGCAGGCCCTGGTCGACCGGGCGGCCGAGGCGCACAACGCCGCCCTGGCGGCGGCCCTGGGGGTGGCTCCCGCCATCCTGCATCGCGACCCCGGCGATGGCGCGATGGTCATGGCGCGCGCACCCGGAGCCATGATCGCCGATCAGCCCGGCAGCGGCCGCGCCGCGGCGCTGGGCCGCCTGGGTTGCTGCCTGGCGCGGCTCCATGGCGGTCCCGCCTTTCGCGGCCGTATGGATCCCTGGCAGAAGATCGCGGCCTATCTGGATGCCGCCGGCATGCGCGATGGCGCCGACCCGGCAGCGTTCGGAGTGCTCTGGCCCCGGATCCAGGCCCTGCGAACGCGGACGGGCCTCAAGGAAGCCCGCCTTGTCCCCTGCCATGTCGATCCCATCCCCGCCAATGCCCTGGACGATGGCCTGCGCATTCTGCTGGTCGACTGGGAATATGCCGCCATGAGCGACCCGCTTTGGGATCTGGCCTATGTCTGTGTCGAGGGCGCGCTGGAAGCGCCCGAGGAACGCGCCCTGCTCGACGGCTACGGATCGGATGAGACCCTGTTGCGCGAACTGTCCGGCTGGAAGCCTGTGGTCCGTGCGGTTTCGGCCGCCTGGTGCATGGCGCGCGCGGCCATGGGCGATGCCACGATATGGCGCGGTGAGGTCGCGAACAGGCTTGCGGCGCTGACCGCCGATCTGGACCATGCCGGCGCCGCCGCGGGAGGCCAGGGAGCAGGACAATGAAGGACTTCGGACACCTCAAGGGCCTGCTGTTCGACAAGGACGGCACCCTGATCGACTTCTTTGCGACCTGGATGCCGGCCTATTGCCTGGCCGCAGAAAGAATCGCGCAGGCCGCGGGCCTGCCCGATCATGCCGACCGACTGTTGCTGGCGGGTGGATATGATCGCGGCGCTGACCGGCTGGCGCCCGATTCCCTGCTTGCCGGCGGCACCAACGAGGAGTTGATCGCCCTGTGGCGCGCGACGATGGGTGCGCGTGCACCGCATGATCTCGAGAACCTGGTGTTGGAGACCTTTGCCGGATACTCCGAGGGCGATGTCACCCCCACGGCCGATCTGCCGCCGCTGTTTGCCGACCTGCGGGCCGCGGGTTATCTGCTCGGCATGGCTACCAACGACGACAGCCATGCGGCGAACTGGACCGCGCAGAGGCTCGAACTCTCCGATCATCTATCGTTTGTCGTCGGCGCCGATGCCGGGCATGGCGGCAAGCCTGGTCCCGGCATGGCCCTGGCATTTTGCGCTGCCACCGGACTGCATCCCTCGCAGGTCGCCATTATCGGCGATTCGGCGGCCGATGCCGGCATGGCGCGCTCAGCGGGCCTGGGCGCCGCGATCGGGGTCTGCACAGGTGCGGCCCCGGCCGCGGCGCTAGCGCCTCATTTCGATGTGGTGATCGCCAGCGTGGCCGATCTGCCGGCGCTGCTCGCCGGCGGCAGGGTTACTGGGTGAACAGCGAGATTGCGTGCTCGAGAGATTCGCTGGCCTGCTCGTCGTCGCCCGCGTTGCAATCCTCTGCTCCCTGGTTGCGCAGAGCCATGATCTGGCCCAGCACTTCCTCGTTCAGATCGCCAGACTGGGCGGCGAGCAGTTCATCGACCCGGTCCAGCAGGGTGTTGCAATCATCGGCATGGGCCTGGCCCAGGAAGGCGCCCGACAGTGCCGCGGCAAGGAAAAGCTTGAACTTCATGGTTGTCTCCGTTGTTCGCAACGATTGTGACGCGCCTTTTACGATCTTCGCTCGCTCCCGAGCACGGGCGCAAGGGCGTTGCTTGAAATCGGCAGTGCGCGCGGTCACGATGGCGTCCGAAACAGCCATGACATCTGTCGTTACACGGGGAGAAGCCGCATGAAGACCCGCGCTGCAGTCGCGCACAAGGCAGGAGAGCCGCTGACCATCGAAGAGGTCGATCTTGAGGGGCCGCGTGACGGCGAGGTTCTGGTCGAGGTCAAGGCGACCGGCATCTGCCATACCGATGCCTTCACCCTTTCGGGTGCCGATCCCGAAGGCATCTTCCCCGCGATCCTGGGCCATGAGGGCGCAGGCGTCGTGGTCGATGTCGGCAAGAACGTCACCAGCCTGAAGAAGGGTGATCACGTCATCCCGCTCTACACGCCCGAATGCCGCCAGTGCGAATATTGCACCTCGGGCAAGACCAACCTGTGCCAGGCGATCCGCGTCACCCAGGGCCAGGGCCTGATGCCCGACGGCTCCAGCCGCTTCTCCATCGGCGGCGAGAAGATCTTCCACTACATGGGCACCTCGACCTTCGCCAACCACACGGTGGTGCCCGAGATCGCGCTGGCCAAGGTCCGCCAGGACGCCCCCTTCGACAAGATCTGCTACATCGGCTGCGGCGTGACCACGGGCATCGGCGCGGTGGTCAACACGGCCAAGGTGGAGCCCGGCGCCAATTGCGTCGTCTTCGGCCTGGGCGGCATCGGCCTCAATGTGCTGCAGGGTCTGAAGATGGTCGGCGCCGACATGATCGTGGGCGTCGATCTCAATCCCGAGCGCGAGGCGATGGGCCGCAAGTTCGGCATGACCCATTTCGTGAATCCCAAGGATGTCGAGGGTGACCTCGTCCCGCACCTGGTGGAACTGACCAAGGGCGGCGCCGACTACAGCTTCGAGTGCATCGGCAACGTCAATGTCATGCGCCAGGCCCTGGAGTGCGCGCACAAGGGCTGGGGCCAGTCGATCATCATCGGCGTCGCGCCGGCCGGCGCGGAGATCTCCACCCGCCCGTTTCAGCTCGTCACCGGGCGTTCCTGGCGCGGCACCGCCTTCGGCGGCGCCAAGGGCCGGACCGACGTGCCCAAGATCGTCGACTGGTACATGGACGGGAAGATCAACATCGACGACCTGATCACCCACACCATGCCGCTGGAGAAGATCAACGAGGGCTTCGACCTGATGCACGAGGGCAAGTCGATCCGCAGCGTCGTGATCTACTGAGCCACCGGCAGCTGCGCTGGCACCATCCGGGCGGGGCCGTCACAGGTCCCGCCCGTTTGCGTTCGGCACGTAGCCGTGTTTGGTCCCGCATGCCGCATGCGGTTAAGGTTGCGCACCAGCCGTTCAAGCCAGGGAGAAAAGCGTGAGCGCCATCGAGACGATTTCCGAGAACCGCTGTTTCGACGGCGTGCAGGGTTTCTATCGTCACGACTCCAAGGAGATCGGCCTGCCGATGCGCTTTTCCGTGTTCCGTCCGGCGCAGGCCGAGAAGGGGCCGGTACCGGTGCTGTTCTACCTGTCGGGCCTCACCTGCACGGAAGAGAACTTCACGATCAAGGCCGGCGCCCAGCGTTTTGCCGCGCGCCACGGCATCATGGTCATCGCGCCCGATACCAGCCCCCGCGGGGCCGATATCGAGGGCGAGAACGAGAGCTGGGATTTCGGCACCGGCGCGGGCTTCTATCTCGACGCCACCCGTGCGCCCTGGTCCCGCCACTACCGCATGGAAAGCTACTGCGCGCAGGAACTGCCCGACCTGATCCAGGCGGAACTGCCCGCCGACGGCAAACGCATGGGTGTCTTCGGCCATTCCATGGGCGGCCATGGCGCGCTCTCGCTGGCGCTGAAAAATCCGGGCCTGTTCCAGTCGGTCTCGGCCTTTGCGCCAATGAACACGCTGATGCAGTGCGCGCCAGGCGTGAAGGCGCTGGAGGGCTATCTGGGCGAAGACAGGGAAGCCTGGCGGCGTTACGACGTCGTCGATCTGATCGAAAGCGGCAAGACCTGCCCGCCGATCCTGGTCGACCAGGGCACGGTCGACGAGTTCCTGCCCAACCTGCAGCCCGAGAAGCTGCAGGCGGCCTGCGACAAGACCGGCCAGGCGCTGACCCTCAACATGCGCGAGGGCTACGATCACAGCTACTGGTTCGTACAGAGTTTCATCGAGGACCATTTCGCCCATCACGCCAAGGTTCTCTGCGCCTGATCGGGTGCTGCGACGGAGCCGCCAAGCCCTTGAAATCGCGGACCTAACCCTCATATCTGCACGGACCGGCGCCGTTAGGGCCGGTTGGCTGGAGAAGTGCCCACATGGGGCTTCTCAGCCGACGCTCGCTCGCTTGAAGGAGGAGTGCCATGGCCAGAATGACGGCCTTCGATAGTCCGCTGCTGCTTGGCTTCGATCATTTCGAGCGGATGCTCGACCGGATCGCCAAGGCCGGTAATGACGGCTATCCCCCCTACAACATCGAGCGGACGGGCGAGAACGGCCTGCGCATCACCCTGGCGGTTGCCGGGTTTTCGATGGACGATCTGCTGGTCACGCTCGAGGACAACCAGCTCACGATTCGCGGCAAGCAGGGCGAGGACGAGGACGGCCGCATCTTCCTTCATCGCGGCATCGCAGCGCGCCAGTTCGTGCGCAGCTTCGTGCTGGCCGAGGGGATCGAGGTGGTCGACGCCAAACTCGACAACGGCCTTCTCCATGTCGACATGGAACGGCCGGCACCGCAGAGCCGCCAGCGCGTTATCTCTATCAAGCAGGACGGCAAGGGCGCCGAAAAGGCCCGCATTCTGGAAGGTCACGCCGAGAACGGCTGATCCAACAAGGCACGCCTCATGAAGGGTGCAGGAGAAGAACCATGCAGAACCACGACAATCACAGCCACGCCCACCACGCCGCGACCAACCTGACGCCCGAGGCCTTCGCCATGCTGGGTGCGCCCCAGCTTGCCTATGTCGCTCCGGTCACGGGCGAGCAGGGCAAGGGTTTCGGCATCTTCGCGGCCAACGGCAACCTGCTTGGCGTTGTCGCCTCGCGCGAGCTCGCCTTTGCGGCGGCCAAGCAGAACGAGCTGGAGCCGGTCTCCGTCCACTGATCCCGGCCGGGCCAGGTCCCGGTCAGCCTGACGGGTTGCGCCGCCATCGGCGCAATCCGATAGTGCCCGCCTTCAGACAAGGCGAGGGCGTGTGGCCGCAGAGCAGGTTCATCTGGACGCCAAGGCTGCGCGCCTTGCCGGCATCGGCTTCATGGTCGCCGGCGTTACCCTGTTTTCCTGGCATGACGGACTGAACAAATGGCTGGTGGGCAGCTACTTTGCCTATCAGCTCTTCTTTCTGCGCAGCGTCTTCACGGGCATCCCCATTGCGATGCTGATCTGGCGCGCCGGTGGCCCCGGCGTGTTGCGCATGCGTCATCCGGCGGTGCTGGCCTGGCGTTGCGTGCTGCTGTTCCTGGCGTTTTCCTGCTGGATCGGCGCGCTCTCGCTGGTGCCGCTGGCCGATATCGTGGCGATCAGCATGGCCATGCCCATTGTCACGACCGCCTTCGGCGCCCTGCTGCTGGGTGAGAGGGTGGACCGCGCGCGCTGGTGCGCCATCCTTGCCGGATTTGCCGGTGTGCTTCTGGTCGTGGGACCCAGCGACCGCTTTCCCCTGCCTGCGACCATGCTTGCCGCTTCCGGTGTCACCTTCTACGCGCTCGCCTTTGTCGTCACGCGGCGCCTGGGCACCTCCGAACAGGCCGAAACCATGGTCGCGCTGCAGGCAGTGGTGAATGCCGCGGCTTCCGGCGTCATTCTGCTGTTGCTGCCGGGTCGCTGGATCGATCCGCTGTGGCACGACTGGCTGCTCTTTGCCGCCTCGGGCCTGTGCGCGGGTTTTGCCCAGTTCCTGATGACCAGCGCCTTTCGCGTCGCTCCGCTCTCGGTCGTCGCTCCGTTCGAGTACATGGGCATCCTCTGGGCGATCCTGCTCGGCATCGTGGTGTGGAACCAGCCGCCGGGTCCCTGGACGCTGGTCGGGGCCGCAGTCATCGTTGTGTCCGGCCTCTACCTGGTACGGCGCGATGCCCTGCAGGCGCGCGCATGACGCTTCCCGACCGTCCTCTGCTCGGCATCCTCTACGCCAACATCGCGATGCTGGTGTATGCCCTCCACGATTCCAGCATCAAGGCGCTGACCGGCAGCTTCCCCGTGCTGCAGGCGCAGTTTTCCCGCTCGCTGGTGATCTTTGCCGTGGGCATCTGTGTACTGCTGCTGTTCCGGCGTGACCTGATTCGCCCGCGACGCCCGGGTCTCATCGCGTTTCGCGGCTTTTCCGGCCTGGTTGGCTTCAGCCTCTATTTCATGTCCCTTGGCCATCTCTCGCTGATCGACACCTATGCCCTCTTCCTGACCGGGCCTTTGATGATTGCCGTGCTGAGCGGCATCATCCTGAAGGAGAAGGTTCAGCCGCGCGGCTGGATCGCGCTCATCGTTGGCTTCGTCGGTGTGCTGGTGCTGCTGCGCCCGGGCTTTGCCGCGTTTTCACCCTGGAGCCTGTGCGCCCTGGGCGCTGCCTCGATCTATGCGCTCTCCATGGTCGCCACACGCGAAATGACGCGCACGGATTCCTCGGCGACCATCGTCACCTGGGCGGCCTTCTTCGGTGCTGCGGTGCTCGCACCCCTGCAGCCGGTGATCTGGGTCATGCCCCAGCCTCTGGAGTTTGCCATGCTCGCGGGCCTGGGCATCACGGCGCTGACGGCTCAGTTTCTCACCGCACAGGCCTACCGCCACGCCCCGGCGGGCACCGTGGCGCCGTTCGACTACACCGCGCTGCTTTATATCGGGCTCATCAGCTGGCTGGTCTTCGACGAGCCGCCCGACCTCTTCACCTTCCTCGGTGCGGGCCTGCTGGTGGTCTCCGGCATCATCATCCTGCGCGAGGCGCGCCGCCCCAAGCCGGCCTGAGTGCTGCCTGGCGTGCAGACAATCTCCTTGCCCCGGCCGGCGTCCTTCTCTAGGGCGGAACCATGACCAGCACCGCGACGACTCCCGCTCCCGCCGAATCGGCCGCCGTTGCGATCCTGCTCGTTTCGGCTTCGATCGGCTGCTTTGCGCTCTCGGATGCGCTGGTCAAGGCGATCGCCGATATCTACGACGCTACGCAGATCATCATGATCCGCAGCCTGGTCGCCCTGCCGCTGGTCGCGTTGCTGCTGACCCGGGCGGGAACCTGGAAACGGCTGGGCGGGGTGCAGCAGCACTGGCTGGTCTCGCGCGTCGTCTTCGGCTCGCTTTCCTTCGTCACCTTCATTCAGGCGCTGAAGTTCATTCCGCTTGCGGAAGCCATCGCCGTGACCTTCGCCGGGCCGCTCTTCATCACCGCCCTCAGCGTGCCGCTGCTGCGCGAGAAGGTCGGACCGCGCCGCTGGGCCGCCGTCATCGTCGGCCTTGTCGGCGTCGTCATCATCATGCGTCCGGGTGCGGATGTCTTTCAGCCTGCGACCCTGTGGGCACTGGGCTCGGCGGTGCTTTATGCGATGGCCGCGATCTCCACGCGCAAGCTCGCCATCCGCACGCCGACCAGCGTCATTCTCGCCTGGGTCAATCTCTACGTCCTGTTCTTCATGGCGGCGGGCGTCGTCATCTTCGACACCTGGGTGACGCCGACCTGGTGGCACCTGCTGTTCCTGGTCGGCGTCGGCTTCACCAGCACCGCGGGCCAGTACCTGGGCGTCGAGGCCTTCCGGCGTGCCCAGCCCTCGATGCTGGCGCCGTTCGATTACACCGCGCTCGCCTGGGGTGCGCTGATGGGCTTCATCTTCTGGAACGAGGTGCCGACCTGGAGCCTGATGGCGGGTTCGGCGGTCCTGGTGATGGCCGGTCTCTACATCCTGCACCGCGAGACCGTGCGTTCCAGTCACGCCGTCACAGGCTGGCGCGGCCTGCGGCGCTGGCGTTAGGGCGGATGCCCAGCTAGGGCAATACGATCTGCTTCTCGATCTGCGAGACGACCTGAGCGCTGCCGTCAACGGTACGCACCAGGCTGGCGCGCCCGGTATAGATGCCCGACGGCCAGCCGCCGTCCGGCATCCTGCGTCCGGCAAAGCGAAACTCCTGGGCGCGGTCGCGCTCGACCGTCGTGCTGCTCTCCACGGGATCGACTGCACCGTCCGGTGCATTCAGGGTCAGCAGGATGGTGTCGCCGGCCTGCAGGCCAAAGAAGTTGGCCCACAACACCAGCGCCTCGCTGTCGGCAGCGAGACGAAAACTGTCGTAACCGCCCTGGCTGGCGATCCTTCCGTCGGCCGCGCCGCCGGCAAACCCGGCGGCAAGCACCGCGCCGGGTATGTAGTCCATCTCTTCATTGGCAGCGGCCGTCCAGAGAGGCTCGCCCGCCGCGCCGCAGGTCTCGGCCGCATCCCCGCCGGTGTAGGGATCGAGATCGACGCCCGCGTGCTGTATCGAAAAGTGCAGGTGGGGAAACTCCGTATTGCCCGACAGCCCCATCAGGCCGAGCTGCTGGCCGGCCACCACGGTATCGCCGGTGCGTACCGTGATGCTGCCCTTCATCATGTGGGAGTACTGGGTGAACCAGCCGTTGCCGTGATCGATGCGCACGCTGTTGCCCGCCTCCTTGCCGTCGAGTGCGGCGAGCCCGATGTCGTTGACGCTGACATCGTCCATGTTGTTGCGTGTGCCGACCACGACGCCCGGCGCCGCGGCCAGCACGGGAATGCCGGCCTCCATCTGCGCCAGGGTGCGCGCGCGGATGTCGGTACCGTCGTGACCGTCATAGGTTCGCCCCGCGCACGTGAAGTCGGCAACGCCCGGACCGGGATCGTGATCGAAGTAGTTCTGTACGAAACAGTCGCTCCCCACCGCACAGGCGAGCGGCACGGCAAAGGTGGGAGGGTTGTCCGCGAGATCGCCTGTCTCAGAACCCGAGGCTGGCCACATCAGGACGATGGCCCCGGCGGCGACCAGAAAGACAACGATGACGTAGAGCACAAACCAGCGACGCGGGTTCATGAGTCCCTCGCTGCGGGCAGGCGAACCGTGAAGCAGGCGCCATCGGGCCTGGCTGGATCCTCGCCCAGGTTGCGGGCGCGGATCGTGCCGCCGTTGGCGGTGACGATCTGCTTGGAGATGGACAGGCCCAGACCCGAATGGGTTCCGAACTTCTCGCCTGCGGGACGGTCGCTGTAGAAGCGGTCGAAGATCGCCTCCTCCTTGCCGGCGGGAATGCCAGGGCCCTGATCGGCGATCATGATCTCGATGGTGCGTCCGTCACGGCGGCAGTCGATGACGACCTTGCCCTCGGGCGGGCTGAAGGATCGTGCATTGGCCAGCAGGTTGCGGATTACCTGGACCAGCCGGTCCTCGACGCCATCGACCAGGTAACGCCCGGCCAGATCCTCGCCCTCCAGACCTGCGCCAAGCTCAAGCGCCGGGCCGTCCGCGCCCCAGGTGGCGCCGATGACCTCGGCCAGCGCCTGCAACAGCAGCCCGACATCGACCCGCTCGCTGGTTGCGCGCGACAGTTCGGCATCCAGCCGGCTGGCGTCCGAGATGTCGGTGATCAGGCGGTCGATGCGCCGCAGGTCCTCGCCCGCAATGCCGAAGAGCTGGGCGCGGCGCGACGGATCCTCGATGCGCTGGATGGTCTCGATGGCGCTTTTCAGGGAAGACAGCGGGTTCTTGATCTCGTGCGCGACATCGGCGGCGAACTGCTCGATCGCCACCATGCGCTGCTCCAGGGTATGGGTCATGTCGATCAGGGCGCGCGACAGGTCGCCGATCTCGTCGCCGCGGCGGCGGTAGTCGGGAATGGTGCCTGCCCGGCCATGGCCGTGGCGCACGGCATCGGCGGCCTGGGCCAGGTTGCGCACCGGCCGCGCGATGGTGCCTGCCAGATAGAGCGAAAGCAGCACGGTGAGGGCAAAGGCCATCAGCGCCAGGCCCAGGATGTCGCTGCGCACAGCGCGCAGCTCGCTCTCGACGTCCTCCAGGGTGGAGGAGAGCAACAGCGCCCCCTGGACCTGCTTGTAGTGGCGGATCGGCACCGCCACGGTCAGGATCAGGCCGTCACGCCCGGCATCACGCAGGGCATGGCCGGTCTCGCCGATCAGGGCGTGGGTGATCTCTGGGTAATCCCAGGCGGTCTGCTGTGGCGTTTCCCGGTAGGCTTCGTAGGGTTGCAGCATCGGTGTGATGCCCAGGGCGACGCGGTCGATGCGGCGCAGCCAGCGCTCGAAGCTGCCTTCCTCGCCCGGCGGCGGCAGCGCCTCGCGCTGCACCAGGCCGCCGGCGCCGATGAGTTGCCGGCTGTCGGCGATCAGTTCGCCCGAGACCTGGAACAGGCGCAGGCGTGTGCCCGAGGTGGTGACCAGGCGCCGCACCAGGGAGCGCGCCTGGCTCGCCATGATGTGGGTGATGGGTGGCTGGGTGGTATCCTCCAGGCCGACCGCGACCACAGTCTCGCCCAGCGCGCCGGCGATCACCTCGCCGTGTTCGATCAGCGAGTCGATCTTCTGGGCGACGAGGCCCTCGCGGTAGTTGTCGAGATAGAGCACACCAAGCAGGAAAAGCGCCAGCGGCACCAGGTTGATCGCCAGCAGACGACGCGTCAGCGACTTTGTCGGCCGGCGGTCGAGCTCCTCGGTCTCGCGGTCCTCTTCTGGAGCGCGGGCCGACGCGGCCTGCGCTGTCGTGGCCTGGCTGCCCTCAAGGCCGACCAGGCGTGGCTCACGTCTCCTTATAGCGATATCCGACGCCATAGAGCGTTTCGATGTGCGAGAACTCGGGATCGACCATGCGGAACTTCTTGCGCACACGCTTGATGTGGCTGTCGATCGTGCGGTCGTCGACATAGATGTTCTCGTCATAGGCCGCGTCCAGCAGCTGGTCGCGGCTCTTCACATGGCCGGGGCGCAGTGCGAGCGCCTTCAGGATCAGGAATTCGGTGACGGTCAGCGTGACCGGATCGCCCTTCCACAGGCAGCGGTGGCGGGCGGGGTCGAGCACCAGTTCCCCGCGCGTCACCGGCGGCTCGTCGTTCTCGTCCTCGGCGCGCGCGCCGCTGGAAAGCTCAGCGCGGCGCAGCACGGCGCGGATGCGCTCGGTCAGCAGGCGCAGCGAGAAGGGCTTGGTGATGTAGTCGTCGGCACCCATGCGCAGGCCCAGGGCCTCGTCGGTCTCGTCGGCCAGCGAGGTCAGGAAGATCACGGGCAGGTCATGCTCGCGGCGCAGGCGGGTTAGCAGTTCCATGCCGTCGAGCTTGGGCATCTTGATGTCGAGCACGGCGAGGTCCGGCGTCGTCTCGGAGATCTGCTGCAGCGCCTCGACGCTGTCGGAATAGCAGTCGACCTTGTAGCCTTCGGCCTCAAGGGCGATGGCGACCGAGGTCAGGATATTGCGGTCGTCATCGACCAGCGCAATGGTTTGGGTCACGGGCACGTAACTCACACGCGATGTGTTGCTCTCTAAGGCCAACATCAGTCTAACACCCCCGATTGCTATGTGGATACGGCGCCGCTGCGCCCCAACATGCGATCATGACCCGGAGAAAGGCGGAACTGTGACGCAGATAGGACCATTCGAGGGCGCCCGCGCCCTGTTGCGTGGATGTCGCTATGCCACGCTGGCCACCCTGGCCGAAGACGGCGGCCCTTTCGCGACCCTGGTTGCCGTTTCGGCCGATGCGCGGGGCTGCCCGCTGTTGCTGCTTTCGGACCTCGCACGCCATACCGCCAATCTGGCGCACGACCCTCGCGCCAGCCTGCTGCTCGATGGCAGCGAAGGCGCCGCGGCAAGGCTGGCTGCTCCCCGCCTGACCCTCACGGGGCAGGTGGCCCGGCTCGATGGCGCTGTTGAGGAGGAGCGGCGGCGCTACCTCGCCCGCCATCCCGATGCCGAGCGCCTGCTGGGACTTGCCGATTTCCGATTCTACCGGATGGTGCCCGATGCCGGCCATCTGGTCGCCGGTTTCGGCCGCATCGATGCAATCGACGCCCAAACCCTGCTGGTGCCCGTGGCTCTGGCCCGTGATCTCGCCGCGATGGAGCAGGGGGCCATCGACCACATGCATGCCGACCACGCCGATGCGATCGACCTGCTGGCGGACCACGATGGCGCACGTATCGCCGCCCTGGATGCCGACGGCCTGGACCTGCTCGCAGGTCCATCACCGGTGCGCCGCAATTTCGCTGGCCGCCTCGATGCTGCAGTGCAACTTCGCGCTGCGATGGTCGAAGTTGTTCGCAACGCGCGCAAATCCTGAGGCGATTGTGGGCAAACATGACCCTTTTGCGTCGACTCTGGCCTTGCCTTGGCGGGCGCGATAGGCTTTGAATCGCTGCCCCCCGGGCGCCCTTGGTGGTGCCCCTTCAGACACGGCAGCGAGACCGGGAGGTCTTATCTTCATGGCGATCAACGGACCGGTCCACAGCAACGTCGGACTGGATGCGCACGGTTTCAACAACCTCGGCGACCAGCACTGGAACCTTTCGGTACCCGGGCTCTACGAACACGCCATCCGCAATGGTGAGGGCGAGGTTGCCGCGGGCGGTGCGCTCGTCGTGCTTACCGGCCAGCACACCGGCCGTTCGGCAAGCGACAAGTTCATCGTGAAGAACGCCGCGAGCGAGAACGAGGTTTCCTGGGGCAAGGTCAACGTGCCCATGGATCCGGCGCACTTCGCCGCGCTGAAGGCGCGGATGCTGGCCTATTACCAGGGCCGCGACGCCTATGTGCAGGATCTCTTCGGCGGCGCCGATCCGGAACTGCGCGTGAAGGTGCGTGTCGTTACCGAGCAGGCCTGGCACAGCCTGTTTGCCCAGCAGCTCCTGATCGTGCCGCCGGCCGAAGCCCGCCGCGATTTCGAGCCCGACTTCACGATCATCCAGGCGCCCGGTTTCTTTGCCGATCCCGCGCTCGACGGCAGCCGCAGCCAGACCGTGATCGCGCTCGATTTCGAGCAGCGCCTGGTCCTGATCGGCGGCACCTCCTATGCCGGTGAGATCAAGAAATCGGTCTTCTCCATTCTCAACTTCCTGCTGCCGCCCAAGGACGTGCTGCCGATGCACTGTTCGGTCAACGTCGGCGACGGCGGCGATTCGGCGGTTTTCTTCGGCCTTTCGGGCACCGGCAAGACCACCCTCTCGGCCGATCCGCTGCGCACCCTGGTGGGTGATGACGAACACGGCTGGGGCAACAATGGCGTCTTCAACTTCGAGGGCGGCTGTTACGCCAAGGTGATCCGTCTGTCCGCAGAGGCCGAACCGGAGATCCATGCCACCACCGGCCGCTTCGGCACCGTGCTGGAAAACGTCGTGATGGATCCGGCAACCCGCATGCTCGATCTCGACGATGCCCGCCATACCGAGAACACGCGGGCGGCCTATCCCCTCGACTTCATCCCCAATGCCTCGGAGACCGGCCATGCCGGCCATCCGCGCAACGTGGTGATGCTGACCGCCGATGCCTTCGGCGTCCTGCCGCCGATCTCCAAGCTCACCCCCGAACAGGCGATGTACCACTTCCTGTCGGGTTACACGGCCAAGGTCGCGGGCACGGAAAAGGGCCTGGGCAACGAGCCCCAGGCGACCTTCTCGGCCTGCTACGGCGCCCCCTTCATGCCACGCCATCCCACGGTCTATGGCCGCCTGCTGGCCTCCAAGATCGAGCAGCACGGTGCTGACTGCTGGCTGGTCAACACAGGCTGGTCGGGCGGGGCCTATGGCGTGGGCGAGCGCATGTCGATCCGCCACACCCGCGCCCTGCTCAACGCCGCGCTCGACGGCACGCTGGCCAAGGTGACGTTCCGCCGCGACGAGAACTTCGGCGTGCTGGTGCCCGAGTCCTGCCCGGGTGTGCCTTCCGAGGTGCTGAACCCGCGTGAGACCTGGTCCGACAAGGACGCCTACGACGCCCAGGCGCGCGATCTGGTCGGTCGCTTCCAGAAGAATTTCGAGACCTTCGAGGACTTCGTTGACGGACCGGTCAAGGATGCTGGCCCGCGCCTGGCGGCCTGATCGTCAGATCGCGCTCCAAACCGAAACGCGAAAGGGCGGGAAGCCGAAGCTTCCCGCCCTTTCTTTCCGTTCAGCCCCCATGCGGGGGTCGAATGTCGGCGTCGATCACACGACCGAAAGGTTGTCCGCCGCCGTGCGGCCGTCGCGGCCGGGCACGGTGTCGAACTGGACCTTCTGACCCTCGCGCAGGGTCTGGAGGCCGGCGCGCTCGACGGCACTGATGTGAACAAAAACGTCCTTGCCGCCCTGGTCAGGAGCGATAAAGCCGTAACCCTTGGTGGCGTTGAACCACTTGATGGTACCCGTCTGCATGGGGACACGTCTCCGTAGTGCCATGGCACGTTTGTGCCATGGGTCGTTAACAAAGATCGGATGTTAGGGAGGAGCTGCCGGTGTTCACCGGCTTAGGCGCCATCAAGCGCGTCACCTGCGTAGCGACAGACCAAACCGTCCGTCCGATCCCAATTATATGTTCTGATTCGGGGAGCGAATCCAGAGGAAATTCCGCGCCCTTTCGCGCCCCTTTGCTTGGCAGTCGGTCTCGGCACTTGACGAGACGAAGGTCTGCGTAGATAGTTAACCGTATGGTTAAACAAAATGCATATTCCCTCGATCGCACCTTCGCGGCCCTCTCCGATCCCACCCGCCGCGCCCTGCTGGCACGTCTGGAAGGAGAGGACGGCTTGTCGGTCAGCGCCCTCGCGGAGCCCTTCTCGATGAGCCTTCCGGCCGTGATGAAACACCTCGATGTGCTCGGCAATGCCGGTCTCGTCAGCCGCACGAAGATCGGGCGCACCGTCACCTGCCGTCTGGAGGCCGCACCCATGCAACAGGCTATGGCCTGGCTGGAACGCTACAGCGCCTACTGGGACGCGCAGCTCGACCGTCTGGCCGCCTTCGTCGAGGCCGAGGACGACGACGATGCATGACCGCCCCAGCCTGACCCTGCGCCGCCGCCTGAACGTGCCGCCCGCACGCGTCTTCCGCGCCTGGACCGTGCCCGAGAAGATGATGCAGTGGTGGGGCACCGACGGCGGCCCGACCCTGGTCGCCGAGACCGACCTGCGGGTCGGCGGAGCCTTTCATGTCGCCTTCTGCACGGCCGACGGCCAGCGCCACGACGTCAGCGGCATCTATCGCGCGGTCGAGCCCGACCGGAAGCTCGTCTTCACCTGGGCCTGGAAGACGACGCCGGAGCGGGAATCCCAGGTCACCATCACCCTGCGCCCCGATGGGGACGGCACCATGCTGACGCTCGTCCACGAGATGTTCGCCGACCAGAAGGCGCGCGACGATCACCGCGGCGGCTGGACGATGGCGCTCGATCGCCTGGAAGCCGCCATCGCCCCATGAAGCGCCACGGAGAAGAAGCATGACCAACCACACCGTCGTTTCCCGCGAGGATTGGCTCGCCGCGCGCCTGGCGCTGCTGGAGCGCGAGAAGGCCCACACCCGCGAACGCGATGCTCTCAGCGCGGCACGTCTTGCCCTGCCCTGGGTGCGCATCGACAAGGACTATGTCTTCGAGGGGCCCGAGGGCCGCGTCGGCTTTGGCGATCTCTTCCAGGGTCGAAGCCAGCTCATTATCCAGCACTTCATGTTTGGTCCCGACTGGGAGGAGGGCTGCCCGGGCTGTTCGCTCACCGCCGATCATGTCGACGGCGCGCGCCAGCATCTCGAACAGCGCGGCGTGTCCTTCGCCGCGGTCTCCCGCGCCTCCTGGGAGAAAATCGCACGGTTCCGGAAGCGCATGGGCTGGGGCTTCCGCTGGGTTTCCTCGGCGGGAAGCAGCTTCAACTTCGACTTCGGCGTCTCCTTCACGCCCGAGGAAATGGCACGCGGCGAGGCGATCTACAATTACCGGCTCTGCAAGCCCGAGGTGGAGGAATACGGCGGCACCAGCGCCTTCTTCCGCGACGGCGACGGCAGCATCTTCCACACCTATTCGACCTATGGGCGCGGCGACGAGGCGATGATGGGCGTCTATGCCTATCTCGACATCGCGCCTCTGGGCCGCAACGAGACCGGCCCGAACGGCGATCTCGGCGACTGGGTGCGCCACCACGACCGTTATGAGGTTGCTTCCGGAGGTCACTGCTGCGGCGGCGAGGCCTGAACACCGATCAGCAGGGAACGCGACAGTTGGCGTGCAGCTCTGTGGAAACTCAGTGTGCCTCGGTCCAGTTCTTGCCGAAGCCGGTCTCCACGGTCAGCGGCACGGAGAGGTGGGCGGCATCCTCCATGACCTTCTTGGCCAGCGCCGCGGTCTTGTCGGCCTCGTCCCGGGGCACCTCGAAGAGCAGTTCGTCGTGGACCTGAAGCAGCATGCGCGCCTTCAGGCCGGCATCGGCGAGCGCTCCTGGCACCTTGATCATGGCGCGCTTGATGATGTCGGCGGCTGAACCCTGGAGCGGTGCGTTGATCGCGGCGCGCTCGTAGAAGCCACGGGTCGAAGGGTTCTTGTCGTTGATGCCGGGCACGTGGCATTTGCGCCCGAACAGCGTCGTGACGAAACCAGCCTCGCGCGCCTGCTTCTTGGTCCGCTCCATGTAGTCGCGGATGCCGGGGTACTTCTCGAAATAGGCGTCGATATAGGCCTTGGACTCGTCGCGCCCGATGCCGAGCTGGCGCGCCAGCCCGAAGGCGCTGATGCCGTAGATGATGCCGAAGTTGATCGCCTTGGCCTTGCGTCGCGTCTCCCCGTCCATGTCCTTGAGCGGTACGCCGAAGACCTGGCTGGCGGTCATGGCGTGGATGTCGAGGCCGTCGCGGAAGGCGTCCTTCAGCGTGCCGATATCGGCGACATGGGCGAGCAGGCGCAGCTCGATCTGAGAATAGTCGGCCGAGAGCAGCAGGTGGTCCTTCTCGGCGATGAAGGCGGTGCGGATGCGCCGGCCCTCCTCGGTGCGCACCGGGATGTTCTGCAGGTTCGGGTCCGATGAGGCCAGGCGCCCGGTGGACGCCGCCGCCATAGAGAACGAGGTGTGGACGCGCCCGGTCTCCGGGTTGATCTGCGTCACCAGCGTGTCGGTGTAGGTGCTCTTCAGCTTGGAGAGCTGGCGCCACTCCAGCACCTTCTCGGGCAGGGCATGGCCCTGGGCGGCCAGCGTCTCCAGCACGTCGGCTGACGTCGTGTAGGCGCCCGACTTGCCCTTCTTGCCGCCGCCGTCCAGGCCCATCTCGTCGAACAGCACCTCGCCGAGCTGCTTGGGGCTGCCGATGGTGAAGGGATGGCCGGCAAGCTTGTGGATTTCCTTCTCCAGCGCGTCGATGCGTGTGGCGAAGGTGCCGGAAAGGCGTTCCAGCTCCGTGCGGTCGACCTTGATCCCTTCCTTCTCCATCTGCGCGATGACGGGGATCAGCGGACGCTCCACCGTCTCGTACATCGTCGTCACCTTCTCGCGCGCCAGGCGAGGCTTGAGGTGCTGCCACAGGGACAGGGTGATGTCGGCGTCCTCGGCGGCATAGTCGCGGGCGCGGTCGAGCGCCACGTGGTCGAAGGTGATCTGGCTCTTGCCGCTGCCGCAGACGTCCTTGAACGGAATCGTCGAGCGGCCAAGGTAGAGCTGGGCCAGCGAATCCATCTTGTGGTCATGCTTTCCGCCCTCCAGCACATAGGAGAGCAGCATGGTGTCGTCGAGCGGGGTGACATCCAGGCCGTAGCGGCGCAGCACCACCAGATCGTACTTGATGTTCTGCCCGACCTTGAGCACGGAGGGATCGAGCAGCAGCGGCTTCAGCGCGGCAATGACGTCATCGAGCGCAAGCTGCTCGGGCTTGGCGTCGAAGGCGTCGCGCTGGCGGTGGCCGACCGGGATGTAGCAGCCCGATCCCGAAGCCGTGCTGATCGAGATGCCGACCAGTTCGGCCAGCATCGGATCGAGCGAGGTCGTCTCGGTATCGAGCGCCATGACGCCGCTGCGACGGGCGGCGGCGATCACGCGCTCCAGCGCCTCCATGGTCTGCACAAGCTCGTAGCCCGCCGCGGCGGCGGCTTCGGCAGCGCTCGGCTTCTCGGCCGCGCCATCCTCGCCCGCGGAGGCGGCGCCTGCCGCATCGGCGCGCACGCCCAGCCAGGTTTCCGCCCGGTTGGTCAGGGTGCGAAACTCCTGCGAACGCAGGAAGCCCAGCAGGGATTCGGCATCGGGCTCGCGCCGCTTCAGCGTCTCCAGCCCGTCGGTGACCGGGGTGTTGCGCTCCAGCAGCACCAGCCTGCGTGAAATGCGCGCCATCTCGGCGTGGGCAATCAGGTTCTCGCGCCGCTTGGGCTGCTTGATCTCCTCGGCGTGGGCGAGAAGGTTCTCCAGGTCGCCGTATTCGTTGATGAGCTGGGCGGCGGTCTTGATGCCGATGCCGGGTACGCCCGGCACGTTGTCGACCGAGTCGCCGGCAAGCGCCTGGACCTCGACCACCTTGTCGGGTGCGACGCCGAACTTCTCCATCACCTCGGGCGCGCGGATTTCCTTGCCCTTGAGGCCGTCGTACATGACGACGCCGTCCTCGATGAGCTGCATCAGGTCCTTGTCGGAGGAGACGATCGTCACCTCCGCACCGGCCTCGCGCGCGATCCGGGTATAGGTCGCGATGATGTCGTCGGCTTCCCAGCCCTCCATCTCGATGACCGGCAGGTTGAAGGCCTTGGCCGCCTCGCGCAGCAGGGGAAACTGCGGGATCAGCTCCTCGGGCGGGTCGGGGCGCTGCGCCTTGTACTGGTCGTAGATCTCGTTGCGGAAGGTCTTCGCGCTGTAGTCGAAGATGCAGGCGATGTGATCGGCGTCGGTGCCGTCGATCAGCTTGATCAGCATGTTGCAGAAGCCCATCACCGCGTTGACCGGCGTTCCGTCCGAACGGGTCATGGGGGGCAGGGCGTGGAAGGCCCGGAAGATGAATCCGGAACCGTCGATCAGATAGACGTGTTTGGGTGTGTCTGCCATGGCGCCACTCTAGCAGCACAGCCTGCCATTGAACGAGACCTGTCGGTCAGGCAAGCCGGGATTGGCGCGGCTGCGCCAGGGACACTGCCTCAGGCACGCCCGGTCAGTTCCTCGTCGTGGTCGACGGGAGGGTTGCCGGCAAGAATCGCCGCGGCAGCCGGGTGCTTCATCCACACGAAGCGGCGGTCGCAATAGCCGCAGTCGATATAACCGTGGGTGTGCAGGTCGTAATAGACCTTCGGGTGGCCCAGTGCGCCGCCGCTGCCGCTGCAGACGACCTTGGCGTCCGGGCTTTCGATCACTTCTGGCGGCTCGATCGGCATGGCGTCACCTCAGGCTGAAGGGCCGGATCATACGCAGGACGCCCGCGATGGCAACGCCCCTGCTGCCGGCGAGGCCTGGGCGGCCTGATGGTTGTGGAAGGACGGGCGCGCCAGGGTGGGGACGACCGTGCCGGATCGTGTATAACCCCCGCCATGCTGCCAGAACTCGCCATCGACATCCGCGGTCTGACCAAGACCTACGGCAAGGGCCCCAAGGCCAAACATGCGCTCAAGGGGATCGACCTGCAGGTGCCGCGCGGCGCCTTCTTCGGTCTGCTCGGTCCCAACGGGGCCGGCAAGTCCACCCTGATCAACATCCTCGCGGGTCTGGTCATCAAGTCGGGCGGCCAGGCGCGCATCTGGGACTGGGACATCACGAAGAACCCGCGGGAGGCCAAGCGCGCGATCGGCGTCGTGCCCCAGGAACTCAACATCGACCCCTTCTTCTCTCCGCGCGAGGCGATGGAGCTGCAGGCCGGTCTCTACGGCGTGCCCAGGAAGACCCGCCGTACCGACGAGATCCTGGAGGCCGTCGGCCTCTCCGAGCAGGCCGATACCTATGCCCGCCGCCTTTCCGGCGGCATGCGGCGGCGGCTGCTGGTCGCCAAGGCGATGGTCCACTCGCCGCCGGTCATCGTGCTGGACGAGCCGACCGCGGGCGTCGATGTCGAGTTGCGGCGCAGCTTCTGGGCCTATATCCGCAAGCTCAACGAGGCCGGTGTCACCATCCTGCTGACGACCCACTACCTGGAGGAGGCCGAGCGCTTCTGCGACGAGATCGCCATCATCAACCATGGCGAACTGATCGTGCGCGACACGCCCTCTGGCCTGAAGCGCCGGCTGGACAGCAAGATGCTGATGCTGCGCACCGAGGAGCGGATCACCGAACTGCCCGAAACGCTCGCCGGACTCGATGCGAAGGTCACGCCCAACGGGCGCCTGCAAATCCGCTACAGGCCCAGCGAGGCCCAGATGGAGGACGTGCTGGCGCGTATCCGCCAGGCCGGCCTCACCATCGCCGATCTCTCGACCACCGAGGGCGACCTGGAAGACATCTTTGTCGCGCTGACCAGCGACAAACCTGCGCCGCCGGCCGAGGATGCAGACTAGGCATCAGGGAGGACGCAGCCATGAGCAATGACCTTTACCTCTGCCGCATCGACAGCCCCATCGGCCAGGTCGAGATGGTCATCGCCGACGGCGCCCTGGAGATGCTCGATTTCCGCGACGAGGAAGGCGACCGCTTCGAGCGCTTTGCCGCCCGCCGTTATCCCGACGGTCTGCCGCCCGAGCGCACCGACCGCAGTGGCATTGCCGAGGCCGTGGCGGCCTATTTCGCGGGAGATCGCGCCGCCATCGACGACCTGCCCGCCAATCCCAGGGGTACGCCCTTTCAGGAAACCTGCTGGAGGGCGCTGCGCACCATTCCGAACGGCACCACCATCAGCTACCGCCAGCTTGCCGAGCGCATCGGGCGGCCGACCGCGACCCGTGCCGTGGGCCTGGCCAACGGGCAGAACCCGGTCAGTCTGGTGGTGCCCTGCCACCGTGTCATCGGCGCCGACGGCAGCCTGACAGGCTACGGCGGCGGCCTGCCGCGCAAGCTCTGGCTGCTGCGCCACGAAGGTGCTCTGCCGCCAGAACAGGGCAATCTCGGCCTTTGAGGCTGCCCGGCGCTGCTTGTTTCAACCGCGCCCCTGTCTTATGTTCCGCCCCGACGGTCCCGTAGCTCAGCTGGATAGAGCGCTGCCCTCCGAAGGCAGAGGTCGCGCGTTCGAATCGCGCCGGGACCACCATCTAACATATTAAAAGTATTGCTATTTTTACTTTTGTGCTGCCGTAGCGCGAGAAAAATTTCTTACGGGTAAGCCCAGGGTCAGCAGATATTGTGCTTTTGGCCACCTGCTCGGGCTCGATTCAATCGACACAAACTTCATGCAGAAGCGAATCGACCATGAGCGACGAGGTGCACGGGCAATCGAGCTCACGCGCAG
>CALGGB010000005.1 GCA_937880925.1 uncultured Rhodospirillaceae bacterium
CCGCGTCGCCGGCGCCTATGCCGACACCCTGACCGTCACCATCGCCGCCAACTGAGGCTGCAACACAAACGACCGCATCGGGAGCCCCCCCGAGCAGGACCAGATTGGTCCCCGGTTCTGCAAGACGCGTCGCTCCCATTAGGGGCGGCGCGTTTTGCTTTTGCGATGACGCGATCAGGCCTTTTCGGGATCGCCGATGGCGGGTGCCTGCGTCATGCCCGCCAGGACCTCTGCGACATGGCGGACCTCAATGGTGCTGCCACGGCGCTTGAGCAGGCCGGCGATGTTCATCAGGCAGCCCATGTCGGCGGCCAGAACCGTGACCGCACCGGTTTCGCTCAGGCGGTCGGCCTTGTCGGTGACCATGGCCATGGAGATTTCCGGGAACTTGGCGGCAAAGGTGCCACCGAATCCGCAGCAGACTTCCGGATCGGCCGCCTCGGCCAGTTCCAGGCCCTCGACCATGGCCATCAGGCGGCGCGGCTGCTCGCGCGTACCGCTCTCACGCAGGCAGGAACAGGAGTCGTGGTAGGTGACCTTGCCGGCAAAACGTGCCGAAAGCCCCTTGAGCCCCATGACCTCGTCGAGAAAGCGCGTCAGCTCGTGGGTGCGCCCGGCCAGCGCAACGGCGCGGGCCTCCTCGGGCGTGCCGGCAAAGAGCTCCGGATAATGCTTGATGACCATGCCGGCGCAGGAGCCCGAAGGTGCGACGACATGGTCGTAGCCTTCCATGGCGTCGAGCATGGTGCGCGCCACGGCAAGTGCGCTCTTGCGGTCGCCGGAATTGTAGGCGGGCTGGCCGCAGCACGATTGCAGCGGCACCTCGACGGTGCAGCCCGCGTCCTCCAGCAGCTTCACCGCGGCAAAGCCGACGCTGGGCCGGAACAGATCGACAAGACAGGTGACAAGGAGCGCGACTCGGGGTCTGCCCCGGGAGGGGGTTGTTGTCATGGTGGGCGCAGAATGGTGCGGCGGCCGACAAGGCGCAAGCGCGCAGAGGCGTGGGATCAGGCCACGGTCACCCGGTTGCGGCCGCGCTGCTTGGAGGCATAAAGCGCGGCATCGGCGCGTTCGATCAGCATGCCGTAGCCCTGGTCCCAGTCGGTGAGCTGGGTGATGCCGATGCTGGTGGTGACGGCGATCTCGTGACCGACCCAGGGGGTGCGCATGGCTTCCACCGAACGGCGCAGGCGCTCGGCGACCTCCAGTCCGGCAGCAATCGGCGTTTCGGGCAGCATGGCGGCGAATTCCTCACCGCCGATCCGGGCGCAGACATCGTGGACGCGCAGGCCGCGCGCGATCGTCGCGGCGAAGTTCACCAGCACGGCATCGCCGCAGGCGTGGCCATGGGCATCGTTGATCCGCTTGAAGAGGTCGAGATCAAGCATCAGGGCGACCATGGGGCGGCTGTAGCGGTGGGAACGCAGGATCTCCTGATTGACCAGCCCCTCGAACCGGCGGCGGTTGAGCAGGCCGGTCAGCGGGTCGGTGGACGCCAGTTCGCGAAGCTGTTCCTCGATGGCGATCTGCTCGGAGATATCGCGCAACACGCCGAAGTAATGGGTGATGCGCCCGGTTTCGTCGGTCATCGGCGCAACACTGAGTTCGTTGTAGAACATGGTGCCGTCGCGCTTGTAGTTGCGCATCACGATGCGGGTCTGCCTGCCCTCGTCGATCGCCTCGGCAACCTGGCGGCAGCCTGGTTGCTGCAGGTCCTCGCCCTGGAGAAAATGGCAGTTGCGCCCCAGCACCTCCCCGGCGCTGTAGCCGGTGAAGGCGCAGAAGGCATTGTTGCAGTGGACAATCGGATGGTCGGGCGCGAGCACGTCGACCAGGAGCATGGGAACATTGGAGGCATCGGCGGCGCGACCGAACAGATGGAAGGAACGCGCGCTCGCCATCACCGTCTCCCGGGGCTCAGTTCCCGCCCGCCAAGCGGGCCGAAAGGGCCGCGGGCAGCAGGACGGCATAGCTGCCCTGGCCCTTCATGTGTCCGGCGCGCCATTCGGCCTCCTGCCCGGTGCCAAAGAAGATATCGCCGCGCACCGGACCGCGGATCGCACCGCCGGTGTCCTGGGCGATCATCAGGCGCTGCCAGGGCGTGCCGTCCGGCAGGCTGGTGTCCAGCCACAGCGGCGCGCCGTAGGCGATGATGCGGTGGTCGACCGCCAGGCTGCGGCCGGGCGTGAGCGGCACGCCCTGGCCGCCGATCGGGCCGGGGCCTTCGAGTACGCGGAAGAAGATGTAGCTGGGGTTGGTCTGCATCACCGCGTCGGCCTGTTCCGGGTTGGCCTTCAGCCAGTCGCGGATCGACTGCAGGGAAACCTCTTCCTTGGTCAGCTCCCCCATGGCGACCAGTTCGCGCCCGATGGCGTAGTAGCCATGGCCGTTCTGGCCGTCGTAACCCACGCGCAGTTCGCGCCCGTCGGTCATGGCCAGGCGCCCTGATCCCTGGATGTGGAGGAAGAACAGGGCGACCTCATCGTCGGTCCAGGCGATCTCCAGCCCCTGGCCGCCAAGCGCGCCGTCGTCGATCGCCGTGCGGTCCCAATAGGGAAGCAGGCTGCCATCGGCCAGGCGGCCGGTGATGGTGCGGCCGTCGAACTCGCTGGAGAACGCCCCCAGATCAACGACCAGCATGTCGGTCGGGCGGCGGTAGAGCGGGAAGCGGTAACGCGCATCGGGCGTGGCCGAGGCTGAAAGCAGCGGCTCGTAATAGCCGGTGAACAGACCATTGGGGTCGCCCGATGCGCTTGCCCGCCAGGGACGGAACCAGGATTCGAAGAAGCCGCGCGCGCCTTCGGGCGGGGTCTGGCGGGCCGCCGCGCAGGCGCCCAGCCAGTCGGCAACGGTGCCGAAGCTGCCCTGGCCGCCCATCGCCGCACCGGGGTCCTTCTTCTCCAGCGCGCCGCAGGAAACCTGAAAGGCGGCAAGGGCCCCACCCTGATCGTCGCCATTCCAGCCGGGCAGGGCATCGAAGGAAAGGGCAGAAAGCTGCAGCACCGCCTCGGCCGTTTCCTCGGGCTGGGGAACGGGCGCAGGTTCTTCACGTCCTGCGCAGGCCGCAAGCACGGTCAGCACAGTGACAAAGGCACAACGATGGAACGCACGGCGAACCTGGGCGGGCATGGCTGCGAAACACTCCCGTTAAGAGAATGGAACTAACCTAAAGCACGTTCCGGTGGAAGTCCGGATGGCTTCCGGCGGCAAACTATTCGGGGTTGCGGGTGGCCACGAGCTGCCAGTTGGGATCGCGCGCGCGGGTATCGCGGGCAAAGGTCCAGATATCGACGACATCGATCGGGCGGGTCAGGTCGCCGGCAACGATCCGTCCCTCGGTGTCCTTGACCACTTCGGTCTGCTCGCTTTCGAAACGCACGGCGATGCGCGCGGTGCGCCCGTCCATGCCGGCCTCGACGGCCTCGCAGCCATTGACCGCGATCAGCTCGCTGAAGGTGCGCTCCTCGGCAGGCTTCTCGCGCTCGGCGACCGCGGCGGCGAAACTGCGATAGACGTCGCTCGCCAGAAACGGGCGGACCTTCTCCAGTTCGCCCTTGTGAAAGGCTTCGATGATCATCTCGAAGGCCGACCGCGCGCCGGCCAGGAAGGTTTCGGGATCGAAGTTGCGATCGGCCAGGCTGATCTGGGTGAGACCCGCGCCGACCGGTCCGTCGCTGCCCCAGGCGGGCACGGCATCGGGCGCATCGTCGCGGCGCGGCAGGTTGACCACCTTGTCGTCGTCGCCGCCATCCTTGCGCTCCGGGGCGGGCATCATCGGCGGCTGCTCCCGCTCGTGGCCGGTTTTCTGGCCGAGCACGCTGAACAGGCGGAAGAAGACGAACACCGCCAGTCCCGCGAAGAACAGAATAAGGAGAAGATTACCGTCCACGTCGTGCCCCGTCGTGCCTAGCCAGTTGCCGCGTCCCTGCCCGTTGGCGGCATGTGCGCTGTGATCGTCGATTGTCGCGGCGCCACCCTAACGACCACGGGCATGGGGGTCGAGTCGCACCGCCAAGCCCGGTTCGGCGCCGCGGGGGTTTCGCTCCATGCCCTGCGACCCCATCTAAGATGGCGACACCGTGCGAGTGCATCAACCATGCCTCTTCTTCTATTCGGACTCTTTCTCGCGGTGCCGCTCATCGAAGTGGTGCTGTTCATTCAGGTCGGCGACGCCATCGGCGCGCTGTGGACCGTGCTTGCCTGCGTGGCCACGGCCGCGGCCGGCGCCTTTCTGGTGCGCCGCCAGGGCCTGGCGACCATGGCATCGGCGCGCCAGGCGATGGACATGGGCCGCGTCCCGGCCGTGGAGGCCTTCGACGGCATCTGCCTGGTCTTTGCCGGCGCCCTGTTGCTCGTCCCCGGCTTCTTCACCGATGCGATCGGTTTCCTGCTGCTGCTGCCGCCCTTCCGCCACGCCCTGAGGGCCTGGCTTGCCACCCGTGTCGCAACCATGGCCGATGTCCATGTCCGGCGCGGACCCGGCGGCAACGTCGTTGAAGGCGAGTGGGAGGTGGTGCGCGATCCCGCCGAGCCGTCGCGCGACCCCCGCCTGGATCCGCCCCGCCAGTGAATCCGCGATGACCCTGCTCGACGATGCCGGCGCCCTGGCGCTGGCGCTTGAGGAGGCGCGCACCGGCATGGCCGCGGGCAACGATCCCGTCGGCGCGGTGCTGCTGCGCGATGGCATCGTCCTGGGGCGCGGCCACAACCGCTTCCTGGCCGGGGGCGATCCCACCAGCCACGCCGAGATGGAGGCCTATCGCGACGCCGCCCGGCGCCTCGCCGGGACCACGCCGGTCCATACCATCGAGGATGCGATCGCGGGCGCCGACATGGTCACCACCGCCATGCCCTGCCCGATGTGCGCCGGGGCGATCCTGCGCTGGCGGGCCCGGCGGGTGCTCGTCTCGGAGGATCAGACCTACAGCCCAGGCGGCACGCGCGCCTGGATGGAACGCCACGGGATCGCCGTGGAGGTGCGCCGCGACGAGGCCGTCATAGCCCTGGTCCGGGCCTGGCTTGCCGATCATCCCGAGCGCCGACCGGCCTATGGACTGCCCGGAAGGTGAGGCGGGGCGGCGACCGGCGGTTGTCCGGCCACGCCCTTCGTGCTAGCTCACCGGCCGACACGACCCTTTAAGAACGTATCACGAGCGGAGTACCACCCCCATGGCCGACGAAAAGGTCGAGACTCCGGCTGCCGGCGCGGCCGAGCAGCCCAAGCTGATGCTGCACAGCCAGTTCCTGCAGGATCTCTCCTTCGAGAATCCCCAGGGCGCCAAGAGCTTCGCCAAGGCCGACGCCAAGCCGGCGGTCCAGGTCAATCTCAACGTCGACTCGCGCAAGCTGGGCGAGACCCTCTACGAGGTTGCGTTGAAGATCACCGCCAACGCCACCCACAACAACGAGCCGAGCTTCGTCACCGAAGTCGACTACCGCGGCGTCTTTTCGCTGACCGGGGTCGATGCCGGCGTCGTCCCCCAGATCCTGCTGATCGAGGGTCCGCGCACCCTGTTCCCGTTTGCCCGCCGCATCGTTGCCGATTGCGTGCGCGACGGCGGTTTCCCGCCGCTGATGCTCGAGCCCGTCGATTTCGTCGCGCTCTACCGCCAGCACGCCACCCAGCGCGCTGCCGAGGCCGAAAAGACTTCCTGAGCCTTCTGGAACGCATGCCGGCCCGGACGCGTGGCGTTCAGGCCGGCGGCGTAACCCTGACGAACTCCGGCACGATGCGGGCGAGTTGGGCAACCGACTCGCCCACTTCGCCATCTGCGGCCTGGAGGGTGAGGGTGGCCAGGCGCTGGCGCAGGTCATCGAAGGTCGCAGGACGCCCGGTGGCGACGTTGATACCCTCGCGCGCCGTGGGCGCCAGGCTCTCGTCGTCGTAAACCAGTTCCTCGTGCATCTTCTCGCCGGGACGCATGCCGGTGAAGACGATGGCGATGTCCTCGTCGGGCACCATGCCGGCCAGGCGGATCATCTGGCGCGCCAGGTCCTCGATGCGCACGGGATCGCCCATGTCGAGCACGAAGAGGTCGCCCGAGGCGCCCTTCAGGGCCGAGGCCTGCAGGACCAGCTCCACCGCCTCGCGCACGGTCATCATCCAGCGCGTCATCTCCGGGTGGGTCACGGTCAGCGGCCCGCCCGCGGCAAGCTGCTTCTGGAACAGGGGCACCACCGAGCCGGTCGAACCCAGCACGTTGCCGAAGCGCACCGTGGCATAGCGGGTGGCGCTGCCCGCCCGGCCCAGGGCCTGGACGTAGAGTTCGGCGACACGCTTGGTCGCGCCCATCACCGAGGAGGGATTGACCGCCTTGTCGGTGGAAATCAGCACCATGGTTCCCACGCCCGCGGCGCCGCAGGCATCGGCGATGTTCATGGTGCCAGCGACGTTGGTCAGGATCGTCTCGTTGGGGTTGGCCTCGGCCAGCGGCACGTGCTTCAGCGCGGCGGCGTGGAACACGATATCGGGCTGCTCCTGGGCCAGCGCGCGGTCAAGGCGGCGCCGGTCGCGCACGTCGCGCAGCATGGCGCGGCAGGACATGCCGGGGAAATCGCGGCGCATCTCGATCTCGATCTCGTAGAGCGCGACTTCCGAGAGTTCCAGCAGGGTGAGGTGCGCGGGTCCAAGGGCTGCGATCTGGCGGCAGAGCTCGCCGCCGATGGTGCCGCCCGCGCCGGTCACCAGGATGCGCCTGCCCGCAATGAGCTGGGCGATCGAAGCGCGGTCGATGGCGGTCTGGGGCCGGCCCAGCAGGTCCTCGATGGCAACCGGGCGCACCGGCGCCTGGGCGCCACCCTCGGCGAAATCGGTCAGGCGCCCGACACGCGCCAGCGTCAGGCCGTGGCGCTCGGCGGCCTTGAGGGCATCGGCGACCTGCTCGGGCCGGCTGTTCTCGCTGGTCAGGATCAGGCGCTGGGGCCGGGGGCCCTTGCTGCGTGCGCGCTCCAGCGGGCGGTCGAGCCCGGCCGAGCCGTCGAACACATCGACGCCGCGGATGTGCTGGCCGGCGCGCCGCCCGGTGGGATCGATCATGGCGACAACGCGGTAGGGCGCCTCGCGGCTTCGCGCCATGGCGCGGGCGAACTGCTCGGATTCATCGTCGGCGCCCAGCAACACCACCGGCACCGCCGTCGCGTTGGCCGCGCCCCGCTCCAGGACATGCGCCAGGCTGCCGTCCTTGATGACGCGGTAAATCAGGCGCGGACCGCCGGTCAGCGCCATCAGGGTGAACCAGTTGATGACGAGCGCCGAGCGCGGATAGGCCTCGGCGCGGAAGACCAGGAAGATGACGGGCAGGAAGATCAGCACCGTCAGGGTCGCCGCGCGCGCCAGGGCATAGAGATCGGGCAGCGAGGCATAACGCCAGACCCCGCGATAGACGCCGGCGCGCAGGAAGACGATGGCCGCGATCGCGGCAAAGGCGAAGGTGCCTTCCCACAGGTAGTCGCCGGTCTGGGTGAACATGCGCTCGCCCAGACGCAGGTAGAGCGCCAGCAGGAACGACAGTCCGGCCATCACCGTGTCGTGCAGTGCCGTAACGTGAGAGCGCGCGATCCGCGGCATGCCTACCTCCGCCCGCCCGCGGGCCAGCCGCGAAGGTAGCACAGGCAAAGCGCCGTGCTGACCAGGGCAATCGCCGAGCCCCATGGGGCCGCCAGCAGGTCGAGCGCGATCGCCAGGCAGAGCAGGACAAGGGCGCCGTTGAGCAGGGCGATGAGGCCGGCGACCCCGGCGTGGGAGCGCCCGTCCTGCACCGCCACCTGATAGGCGTGGCTGCGATGGGCCTGCCAGATCTTCTCGCCGCGCAGGGCGCGCATCACCAGTGTCGTGGTGGCATCGCCCCAGTAGTAGAGCGGCAGGATCAGTGCCAGCCACCAGCGGCCCTCGACACAGGCCTGCCAGACCAGCAGGAAGCCGATCAGGAAACCCAGGGGCACGCTGCCGACATCGCCCAGGAAGATGCGCGCGGGATGCCAGTTCAGCACCAGGAATCCGGCCATGCATCCGGCCAGCACCGCGCCCAGCGGCGCCGTGAAATCAGCGCCCGTCAGCAGCACCGTGGCGGCCAGCCCGGCGCCGACCGCGATGGTCTCGACGCCGGTGATGCCGTCGATGCCGTCCATGAAGTTGGTCAGGTTGACGAACCAGATCCAGGACAGCGCCACCAGCAGATGGTCGAGCCAGGGCGGCAGCAGACTGGCAAACAGCAGGGCATCGCCGGGCAGCAGCAGGATCACGGCGAGCGCCACCGCCAGGGCATGCAGGGAAAGGCGCAGGCCGGCGCCCAGATTGCGCAGGTCGTCGGCAAAGGACAGCGCGGCCAGCAGGGCGCCCAGCAGGGCGACCGGGCCGAGTATTGCCAGATCACCGGCGATGGCGGCGAGGACGAGCCAGGCCACGGTCGCCACGGCGATCACCGCCAGGCCGCCGCCGCGCGGCACGGCCACGGCATGGCTCGAACGGTCGTTGGGCCGGTCCATGACGTCGCGGGCAACGAGCCAGGCCAGCACCAGGCGCGTTACCGCCCAGGTGGCCAGGGCGCAGAGCGGCGCGGCGATCAGGGTGCAGATCAGCATCCGTGGCTTATAGGACCAGATGGCGCGCGGGGGAATCGCGGCGCGCTGCGTGCGTCAGGGGGCCGTGCTGCCGCCGATTGGGGGTTAACCACGCCGGGCCGCTCGTGTACCACAGGAGCCGGTTGAACCAATTTCGGGCCGGACATGGCGATCACTAGCGGAACAGCGGTGGAAACAGCAGGCGGCTGGCGCCACGGGGTGCAGGTCGTCGCCGCCCCGGCGCTGGGCGCTGCCGTACCGCTGCTGGTTTTCGGCCGTTCGGCGCTGGCCGTGGTTGCCGCCATCGCCATCCTGGGTCTGCTGACGACGACACCGTGGCGGCGCCTGGTGGCCGACATCAACGCGGCGATGAAGACGCCGCTCTCCGGCGCCATCTGGCTCACCTTCGGGCTCTGGCTCATGAGTGTCGCCGGCTCCTACATGATCGAACGCTCGATCCCGGTCTGGCTGCGCATGGCCGCGCTGCTGATCGTCGGCATCGCGCTCTGCGCCATCCTGCGCCCGCGGCCCGATCTCCAGGCCCTGGCGCAGAAGGCGCTGATCGCCGCGGGACTGGTTGCGGCCCCGCTCGCCATCCTGGCGCTGACGGTGGCCTCGGACCCCTATGTCTGGCTGATGGGCCACGGCGCGGAGCGTGACATTCCCGGCATCGCCGCGGCCGTGATGAAGTCCTATGGCACGGCGATCGCCATGGCGATGCCCGCGGTTCTCTGGGCCGGCTTCCGCCGGGGCGGGGCCTGGCGCTGGGCCGGGGCAGCCTTCCAGGTCCTGGGTTGCATCGTGCTGGTGCTGCTGGAAAGCCGCGCCGGCCTGATCGCCGCCGGCCTGGGGCTGGGCGTGCTGGCCTTCTGGTACGCCCTTTCCCGGCGTCGCGGCTGGCTGCTTCTGCTGGTGGTCCCTGTCATCGCGGCCGTGTTTGCCGGGGTCTTCATGGACAACCAGCGCAACAACACGATCGATGCGGCGCTGGGCCTGCCGACCTGGATGGTCGATGCCCATCGCCAGTCGATCTGGGCCTTCTCGATGCAGTATCTCCCCGGCGCGCCCTGGCTGGGCCACGGCATCGACACGATCAACCACCTGCCCGGCGCGGGCGCGGTGGTGCCCGGCTCCACGGTGGAATACGTCCCCAGCCACCCGCACAACTTCGCCGTGGAGGTGCTGGTCGAAACCGGCCTGCTGGGTTTTGCCGCCATGGCTTCCGCGCTCGTACTGCTGGCCGCGGGCCTGATCCGCGCGGCGCGGCGGGATGGCGCGCCGGGGGCGGCCCTGCTTGCCGTCTCGGCGGCGTTCTGGTTCGTCAACCTGATCAGCTACTCGTTCTGGTCCTACTGGTGGCAGGCCTGTTACATCGTGCTGACGGCGCTCATTGCCGCCAGCCTGACGCCGGGGCTGATGTCGGCCGGTTTGCAATGGAAACGACGATGAACATGAAGACGAAGGATCCGCTTGCCGCCGGGCGCGAGGTGCTCACCGAGGGTTCGGCCTGCCTGGCGCGCGCTGCCGATGGCCTGGGCGAGGATTTCCTCGCTGCCGTGGCCGCGCTGGCCGCACCCGACAGCATCACGGTCGTCACCGGCGTCGGCAAGAGCGGCCACATCGGCAACAAGGTGGTGGCAAGCTTCGTCTCCACCGGCCACCGTTCGGCCTTCATGCATCCCCAGGAGGCCCTGCACGGCGATCTGGCCGTGGCGCGCGACGCCACGCTCGCCATCCTGCTTTCCCATTCCGGCTCGACCGAGGAGCTGATGGTGCTCGCCCCGGCGCTGCGCGACTTCGGCGCGAAGATCGTCACCATCACCGCCCATCGCAACTGTGCGCTGGCGCGCCACAGCGACTGGGTGATCGAGACCCTGGTCGATGCCGAGGCGGGCCTGCATCGCCTGGCGCCGACCTCGTCCTCGACCACGACGCTGTCGCTCTGCGACGCCATGATGATCGCCAGCCTCAACCTGCGCGGCTTCACGCCCGAAGAGTTCCGCCGCTTCCATCCCGGCGGCCTGCTGGGCAAGAAGCTGAAGACGGTGGCCGAGGTCATGACACCGGTCGCGGCCCTGCCCTGGCTGAAACCCGACGACACGATCTGGGATGTGCTGGAGGCGATTTCGCTCGGCCGGCGGGGTTTTGCCGTGGTCAGCGAAACCCCGCGTGGCGACGACGTTCCCGCTTCTGCCGTTGGCGTGATCTCCGATGGCGACATCCGCCAGGCCGCGCGCGACCGCGCCGCCTTCGGCGGGCTCACCGCGGGTGCGATCATGACGCGCAGCCCCAAGGCGATCCGCGCCGGCGCCATGATGTTCGATGCCCTCCACCTCATGGAGGAGAACCGTTTCACCTTCCTGCTGGTCACCGATGACAACGGCTTCCTGGCCGGGGCCGTGCACATGCACGACATCGTCGCCAGCGATCTCGACGTCGCCGTGCGCGCCGACCGCCGTCCCGGGGGCGGCAGATGAAGAGGTGGTACGTTGCCCACACCCGGCCCATGGCCGAGGCGCGGGCGCGCGAGCATCTGGCCCATCAGGGCTTCGAGGCCTGGCTGCCGGAATACCGGAAGTTGCGCCGCCATGCCCGGCGCACCGATCACGTTCTTCGACCGCTGTTTCCCCGTTACCTGTTCGTCCATCTCGATCTGGAGGCCGAACGCTGGCGCAGCGTGCTGGGTACCGCCGGGGTACAGCATCTGGTCGGCGGGGATCCGCCCACGCCACTGGCCGATGCGGTGATCGCGCACCTGAAGGCGCGCGTCGACGAGGAGGGCCTGGTCCCGGTCTCTCCGGCGCTGTCGCTGAAAAGCGGCGATACGGTGCGTATTGCCGAAGGGCCGCTGGCCGATCTGGAGGGCATCTTTCTCGATATCGACGAGAAGGACCGGGTCGCCATCCTGCTTAGCCTGATGGGCCGCAGCCTGCGCGTCCAGGTGGATGCCGGGGATGTCGAGAAGGCGTGAGCCTCTGCGGGCTTGACACCCGTGTTCGAAACATGAACAACGGGGGCACGGGCTGCGCGGTGCGGCCCGGTTGAGAGGGTGTTGCGGCCGTGACGACCCGGCGCGAAGCCACCGAAGACCAGGCCATCCGCCAGATCCTCGACCGTATCGAGGCGAACGAGGAGGTCAGCCAGCGCGATCTCGCCGACGAGCTCGGCGTCGCGCTGGGCATGGTCAACGCCTACATCAAGCGCTGCGTGCGCACCGGCCTGATCAAGATCCATCAGATGCCGCCGCGCCGCTACAAGTACTACCTCACCCCCCAGGGTTTTGCAGAAAAGAGCCGGCTGACCGCGCAGTATCTGCGCGACAGCTTCGGCGCCCTGCGCCGCGGCCTGGCGAGCTTCGAGCGGCTCTACGCCGATCTCGCCGAGCAGGGCGTGGAACGCATCATCCTGGTTGGCGACGACGAGATGCTGGAGGTCGGCATCCTGGCTTCGCTCTCGACCGGCATCACCGTGGTGGGCGTATGGAATCCGCTGGCCGAGAGCCATGAGGTGCGCGGTGTCGCCGCTGTCGATCCGGCAAGCCCGCCCGAGGCCGACCGCTGGGTGCTGGCGGTGCTCAAGGACGGCCAGCAGGCCTTCGAGCGTCTCTGCGCCTTCGTCCCGCCCGAGCGTATCGCCATGCCCGATGTCCTGCGCCTCGTCCTGCTGCGCGGTCCAAGGGACAAGACCTGAGAATCAGGGCGCCTTCCAGACCTCAGACCGATCCCGATGAACCCGCTGACGGCAAGGGCTCCGCGCTCGTTGCGGGCACGACCGCCGGGTGCCCGTAGTGCCGCCGCGATCGGGCCGACAAGCTGGACAGGCGTCAAACTTCTCTCGCCCTCGGCAACTATTGAACCTAGCATCCGCGGGCAGGCACAAGGGGAGTTTCCGCCATGCCCGGTTACGTCTCGACCTTCCAGTACCAGTCGGCGATCAGCCATGCACCGCAGTTTGCCCCGCGCAGCTACAGACACTTCACGGTCAGCCCGATCACCGGCGCGATGGGTGCCGATGTCGAGGGCATCGACCTTGCCACCGCTTCGGACGCAGCGATCGCCGAACTGGAACAGGCGCTGGTCGACCACCTTGCCCTGATGATCCGCGACCAGTCCCTGGAACCGGCCCAGCAGATCGCCTTTGCCAACCGGCTGGGGCGGGCCTTTCCCTGGCCCTTCGCGCGCGAGATGGAGGGCTACCCCGAGATCACCGAACTGATCCAGGAGCCCGGCGACAAGTATGCCTTCGGCGGCACCTGGCATTCCGATTCCTGCAACTTCGAGAAGCCGCCCAAGTACACCATGCTCTACTGCGTGGAATGCCCGCCGGTGGGCGGCGACACCGGCTTTTCCAACCAGTATCTCGCCTGGGAAAGCCTCGACCCAAAGCTCAGGGCCGAGCTGGAGGATGTTCGCACGGTGGCCTCGGCCGAGCTGGGCTACGGCACCGGCTCGCAGGATGCCGAGGTGCTGGCCAACGCCACGACCAAGGTCACCTGGAATCCCGAACTGAACCACGAGACCCTGCACCCCCTGGCGCGCACCCATCCGGTGACGGGACGCAAGGCGCTCTACACCTGCGACAGCTTCACCGCCCGTTTCGAAGGCAAGACCCAGGAGGAAAGCCTGCCCCTGCTGCGCAAGCTGTGGGCCCACGCGGTAACGCCCGAGTTCACCTGCCGCCTGCGCTGGAAACCCGGCTCACTGGCAATCTGGGACAACCGCTGCTGCATGCACTATGCCCACAGCGACTATCCCGGCCACCGCCGCCACATGCGCCGCATCGTGGTCGAGGGCGAACGGCCCGTGTGATGCCCCTCGCATCCCTGCCCGTGCTGCGCCACCCCACCGCCTATGACATGCAGCGGGCGCTCCTCCATGCACCCCAACTTGCGCCGAGGGACTATCACCATATCAAGGCGGCCCCGCTCTCGGGTGCCCTTGGCGCGGAGGTCACCGGCGTCGATCTAGCCGGGCTAGGGGCTTCGGCGCTGGCCGAGATCGCCGATGCTCTGTCTGATCACCTGGTGCTGGTCTTTCCCGGTCAGGCGCTGGCGCCGGCCGGCCAGATCGCCTTCGCGCGCCGCCTCGGCCCGGTGAAGACCTGGCCCTACGCCCGCCCGATGCCGGGTTACCCGGAACTCACCGAACTGGTCAGCGGCCCGTCCGACATCCACAACTTCGGCGGCGGCTGGCACACCGATTCCAGTACATTCCCGCGCCCGCCCGCCTTCACCGTGCTGCAATGCATCGAAGGTCCCGATGCCGGCGGCGACACCAGCTTTGCCAACCAATATCTGGCTTGGGAATCCCTGCCCGAAGCGGTACGCGGGGCGCTTGCGGGACTGCGTCTGATCCACGCCACGTCCAAGGGCTTTGGCGATCACTCGCGCAGCACAGGCTCGAGCCATGTCACGACCACCCCTGTCCTGGTGCCGGCCGAACATGAGGGCCTGGAGAGCAGTCATCCGGTGGCGCGTACCCACCCGGTAACCGGCCGCAAGGCACTTTATGTCAATGCCGGGTTCGCTGATCGCTTCGATGGCTGGAGCCCGCACCAGAGCCAGCCGCTGCTCGATGCCCTTGCCGCCCACGGCGGCATCCCGGAGTTCACCTGCCGCGTGCGCTGGCGGCCTGGTACGCTGGTAGTCTGGGATAACCGCTGCTGTCTGCACTACGCTCACAACGACTACGCCGGTCAGCGCCGCGTCATGCGCCGCGCGGTCGTGGAGGGCGAAGTACCGTTATGACGGGTCTTTACGCCCCCAGCAGCTCGAGCTGGCGGGCGATGACCTTGTTTTCGTCGTAGAGGTCGAGGGCGCGGGTGCGGCCGGCCTCGCCCATGGCGCTGCGGGCGGCGGGGTCGGCGACCAGGCGGTCGAGCGCGTCGGCCAGCGCGTCGGTATCGGCGACCGGGACGAGCAGGCCGGTCGTGCCGTTCACCACCTCCTCGCGGCTGCCACGGATGTCGGTGGCGACAACGGGCAGGCCCGTCATCATGGCTTCGATGATCGAGCGCGGCATACCCTCGCGGTGGGACGGCAGGGTGAAGAGATCCGCAGCGGCCATCAGCTCGGGCACGTCGTCGCGCTCGCCCAGTAGGTGGACACGCCCCGCCAGGTCGGCATCGCCGGCAAGGGCCGCATCCACAGGGCGGGCGTGGTCGCTTTCCAGCCGTGCGCCCGCAACCCAGAGGTGGGCGTCGACCTTTTTCATCGCGGCGAAGAGCTCGGGGTAGCCCTTCTCGGCGACCATGCGCCCGACCATCAGGATCACCGGGGCATCGGGGGGTGTGCCGAGTTCGGCGCGCTTGGCCTTGCGGTGCGCGCCGTCGCGGGGATGGAAGAGCGCGGGGTCGACGCCGTTGCCTATGGCCGCGGTCGCGCCCGTCACCAGGCCGGTGCGGCGGGCGAAGTCGGCGTCCTCCTGCGACTGGGTCATCAGCAGGTCCGTGGCGCGCCCGGCCAGCCACTCCAAGGCGACAAAGGCGCTGCGTTTGGTCCAGGCCATGTGTTCGTGGAAGTAGAAGCCGTGGGCGGTGTAGGCGATCAGCGGTACATGGCTACGCCATGCCGCCAGCCGGCCGACCAGACTGGCGACCGGTGTGTGGACATGGACGATGTCGAAGCGTTCCTGCCGCATCACCCGCGCCAGGGCGCGTGTCGCGCGCCATGCCGCCAGCGGGTTCATGCTGCGCTCGATCGGCACCGGCCGGCAGCGGATGCCCGCGGCCTCGACCCGCTCCAGCAGCGGCCCGGGCGAACAGATCGCCACCACCTCGTGACCGCGCTCCTTCAGCGCCACCAGCAGGGGCAGCAGCAGCCGCGCCATGGTGAAGTCGACGGCGCAGAGTTGGCAGATTTTCATCGACGGCTCACGCGGACGGCCAGCCCATGTCGCGGCGTTCGGACCAGGCCTGGAAGGCGACCAGGGTCCAGAGCTGCCAGGAGGTGTCGCGGCGGCCGTTCTTCAGGTCGTCGTACCAGCGCTGGGGCAGTTCCGGGCGGATCAGGCCGCGGTCCTTCAGGCGACCGGCGTCGATGGCGCGGCGCGTCATGTCGTCCAGCGGGCCGGTCAGCCAGCGGTCGATGGGCAGTTCGAAGCCCTTCTTGGGCCGGTGGAAGACCTCTTCGGGCAGGCGCCCGGCGAAGGCTTCCGCCAGGATCGCCTTGCCCTGGCCGCGTTTGAGCTTGAAGGCGCCGGGCATGGCGTTGGCGCAGTCGACCACGGCCGGGTCAAGGAAGGGCGAGCGGACCTCCAGGCTGTTGGCCATGGAAGTGCGGTCGACCTTGGCCAGCATGTCGGCGGGCAGGATGGTCTTCTGGTCGCCGATCAGCATGGCGGTCACGGGATCGGGGCCGGACGGGCGCGCCGAGGCGAAAATCTGCTCGACGCTTGGCGCGCTGTCGGCAGGGTGGACGAGCAGGGCGTCGAGCTCCTTTTCGGAAAGCAGGCGGGCAAGGCCTGCGCGGCGCTCGTTGTTCGGCTTGCCGGCGTGATCGACGAAGCGGCGCATGCGGCGCGCCTTCTCGGTCCAGCCGCGCCCCTTGTCGTCGGGCAGCAGGCGGGCCGCCGGCTCGATCAGGGCGCGGCGCAGCAGGCCCGGCACCTTCCTGTAGCTGTCGGCGTAGAACTCGCCCTGGTAGAGGCGGTAGCCGCCGAAGACCTCGTCGCCGCCGTCGCCCGAGAGCGCCACGGTGACATGGCGGCGCGTCTCGCGCGCCAGCAGGAAGGAAGGCAGCGCCGAACTGTCGGCAAAGGGTTCGTCCAGACCGTCGAACAGCGGCTCGATGGCGGCCAGCGCATCGGTTGAGGAAACCTCGATTTCGGTGTGGCGCGTGCCCAGGCGTCTGGCGATATCGGCGGCCGCCTCGCGCTCGTCGTAGTAGGAGGGCACATCGGCAAAGCCGACCGTGAACGTGCGCACGTCGCTGGCGCTGCGCATCATGGAGGCAACGACCAGGGCGGAATCGACGCCGCCGGAGAGATAGGCGCCCACCGGCACGTCGGCGACCAGGCGCAGGGCGACGGCGCGGTCGAAGCGTTCGACCAGGGCGCGGCCGGCCTCGGCCTCGGTTGTGTAGGCCGGCAGGGTTTCGGGTGTGGCCCAGGAGCGCACGGTCATGCCGCCGGCATCGAAGACCGCGATGTCGCCGGGCGCCAGGCGCTCGACCCCCTGGGCGATCGACCAGGGCTCGGGCAGGAAGCGCAGGGCGAAATAGAGGCGCAGGGCGGCGGGATCGACCGCGTGGTCGGTGCCCTCCAGCTTTTCCATGGCGATGAGGTCGGAGCCGAAGACCAGGCGGCGGCCTTTGAGCGCATAGACCAGCGGCTTTTTGCCGAAGCGATCGCGCGCCAGCACCAGGCGCTTGTTGGGTCCGTCCCAGATGGCGAAGGCGAACATGCCGTCGATGCGGGAAAGCAGGTCCTCGCCCCAGGCCTGCCAGCCCTTCAGCAGGACCTCGGTATCGGAGTTGCCGGTGAAGCTGTGGCCGGCCGCCTCCAGCTCGCGGCGCAGTTCGGCGTGGTTGTAGATCTCGCCGTTGTAGATGACCGTGTGATCCCCGTGGCTCATGGGCTGGTGGCCCGCGGCGCTGAGGTCGACCACCGACAGGCGTGTGTGGCCCAGCGCCGCATGGGCGTCGTACCAGGTGCCCTGGTCGTCGGGCCCGCGCGGGCGGATGCGCGCGATCGCGCGTTTCATGCGCGAGGCGACGTTGCCGAGATCGATGCGGTCGAGGTCGACCAGTCCGACGATGCCGCACATGTCAGGTCGTTTCCTTCATGGGGGCCATCCTATCATCCCGCAGCCGCCGCGCGGCGCAGATGACTGCCGCGGATGACGCGGTGGAACAATGCGGCGAACCAGGCGTCCGGCAGCACCCGGTGGGCGGCCCAGAAGGCGATGCGCTTCCATGCCGGAAAGCGCGCCGGCTTTCCCGACCAGTCGCGCATGTGACGGAGATATCCGGTCAGGCTGTAGTCCTCGGGGTGCTTCTGCTGGATCGTGCGCCACAGCATGCCGTGGCGCTGGTGGGCGACCGACATCAGCATGCCGGTCGCCGCGACCCGGTAGTGGAACAGCGGTTCGGGCACGACCACGGCGCGGGCGCCGGAGAGGCCAAGGCGAATGTTGAAGTCCCAGTCCTCGTAGCCAAGGCGCATGGTCTCGTCGTAGCCGCCGATCTCAGCCCACAGCGCCCTGGGCAGCAGCAGGCAATAGGGAAGCTGGTTGGCGACAAGCTGGTCGGCGAGGTTCCACTGCTTCTCCAGCACCGCCTCGTATTCGCCGAAGGCCGCGATCCAGGCAAAGGCGAAGCTGTTCTCGTCGCCCCCCGTTGCGGCCATGGCCTTGGCGATAAACGCCGGCTCGATCCAGTCGTCGCAGTCGAGCGGCAGCACGAAGCTCCCCTGCGCTTCCTCGAAACCCCGGTTGCGCGCGCCGGCCAGACCCCGGTTCTCCTGATGCACGACACGCACGTCCTCGGGAAGGGCATCGAGTGCCGCCAGCGTCTCGGGCGCTGTGGAGCCGTCGTCGATGACGATGATCTCCTTGTCGGGCCAGGTCTGCGCGCGGGCGCTCTCGACCGCCTCCCTCAGGAAGGCATGGGCGTTCCAGCAGGGCAGGATGATGGAGACCTTGATCGGCATGTTCAGTTGCCGGCCATGCGGCAGGCCGCCCAGATCTCGCCCCAGACCGTGCGGAACTCCGTGATCTCCAGGCCGGCGGCGGTGATCTCGTCGCGGAACTCCGCCTCGGTGTGCTCGATGAAATGGGTCCGGTCGTTGAAGTAGAAGATGCCCAGTTCCTTGCGCATGGGCACATGCCAGCTCCGCTCGAAGGCGGGGACACGGATCAGCACGGTCCGCGGATTCTGTGCGGCGAGCAGGGCCTTCAGGAAGCCGACCCGGTCTTCCAGGTGCTCCAGGATGTTGGAGAGCACCACGGTGGTCCACGGCCCGTCGGGCAGGGTCTTGGTAGCATCGCCCAGCACGAAGGAGAGGTTCGCGGGGTTGTCGGCGGCCCTGGCTTGCTCGATCAGCGGCGCCTCGATATCGATGCCGATCACCGTGGCGGCGGGCCGTGCGCGGGCGATGGCGCGGGCGACCGCGCCGTAGCCACAGCCGATATCGAGCACGCGCTCGTCGGCCCCGATGCGCTCGACGAAGAAGTCGTGATAGCGCGTCAGGCCGTGTTTGGGATGCACGCCCTTGCCATAGGCCATGGCGCGCTCGGCGATGATGCGCTCCAGGTCGTCGTGGAGCTGGTAGAGGCGGCGCAGGCTGGCGTCGGGTTTGCCGATGCGCGATTCCAGGACCAGTGCGGCAAAGAGCTGGGCGTGGCGCAGCTTCCAGGGAAAGACGCTCATCAGCAGGGCGACAGCGCGGGCGCCCGCCAGGGCGAGTTTCTTCATCATTCCTGTCCTTGGGCCAGCAGTGCCTCGAAGACCGCGCGGTGGCGCGCGATCCAGGGTGCGATATCGAAATGTTCGCGTGCGCGCTCGCGTGCCGCCTCGCCCTGTTCGGCAAAGCGAATCGAGGCCGCCGCCATGGCATCGGTCAGGGGACCGGTGAGCGGCCAGACCATCTTCTGCGTTGATTCCTCGACCTTCAGCGGCCAGCCTGTATCACCCGCCAGTTCCGGCACGCCGCCTGTCGCCGAATAGACCACCGGCAGGCCGCAGGCCATGGCCTCCAGCACCGTGTTGGGACAGGGGTCGTTGGGTTTGGTCATCAGGTACACATCGCCGCGCTGGTAGATCGCGGGTGCCTCGGCCTGGCTGTAGGGGCCCAGCAGGTCGACCTCCGTGTCGAGGCCGAAGCGGGCGATGTCGGCCTCGGCGCGCCGTGCGCTCTCGTCGTCCAGGCTCCCGGCGACGATGAGGCGCGCCTCGATGCCGCCCTTGCGCAGGGCGGTCAGCGCCATCACCGCATCGCCCACGCGGTTGTAGAGATGATGCTCGATCTTGCCCGCAACCAGGAAGGTGACCGGGCGGACCGGGCGCGGCGCCGGGCAGAAGCGTGTGGTGTCGACAGCGTTGAACAGGATCTCGCCGGCACCCTGACGCGCGCCCAGGTGCTGGTCGGCAAACCGTTTGCAGAAGGCGCTCTGCCAGAAGACATGGTCGGCGGCGTGATAGGCCGCGGCCATCTCGGCGTTCTTGGCCTGGCAGTCGCCGTCGAACCATGCGGGATAGAAGGTGCCGTTCTGGTTCAGCACGATTGGCACGCCGCGCGCCTTCAGGGTCGCCAGGGCCGAGGGCGGCAGATAGGGCGCGTTGGAGAGCAGATAGACCAGGTTGTAGCTGCGCCTATCCTCGGGAAACGCCTCCTGCAGACGCGCAACCTTGACCAGCGGACCGCCGCCCGAACCGGCCCGCGCGCCGCCGTAGAACAGGCGCGGCTCGCCCGGCCGGGCACACGCGCGCAGGCCGACCTGCATGCCCAGCGCCTTGCGATAGGCGCCGCGCGCCAGGCGCTTCAGAAAGGGATCGTGCTTGCCCGCCATGGCGTTTCAGAGTCCTTCCATCAGCGGCGCATAGACCTTGGACCAGTGGCTGTCGGCGACGACCTGCCAGTCGCAGATCGCCACCTTCGCGCGCGCGGCGGTCAGCACTGCGTGCGGATCGGGCCGGGCGAGCGCGGCGAGCGCCGTCTCGGCAATGGCGTCGGCGTCGATCGCGGCAAGCCAGCCGGTGATGCCGTCCTCGATCAGGTCGGGCGCCATGCCCACCGGCGTCGAGACGACCGGCACATGGCTCGCCATGCTTTCCATCAGCGCCATCGGCCCGCCCTCCTCGCGCGAGGTGACGAGATAGAGGTCGAGCGCATGATAGGCCCCGGTCAGCTCGGCATAGTCGGCAAGATAATGATGGCCGAAGGGAATGCCGCGCTTCTCCAGTTCGCTTTTCACATAGCCGCGCGCCGGGCCGGTCAGCAGGACAAAGACGGGATGTTCGCGCGCGATCTTCTCGACTGCGGCGACGAACAGGTCCGGCCCCTTGATCGGCTTGGGTTCCATGCCGTCGCCCCAGCCCACGCCGTCCTTCTGGAAGCTGCCGATGGCGACATGGCCCTCGGGCACACCGAAGCGCTGCCGCGCCGCCCGGCGCTGCTCCGCGCTCGGCGGCTGGAACAGGGTGGTGTCGGTGCCGATGGGAATCTGCACCAGCTTCCCGGCCGGCACGCCCCAGCCCGAAAGCCGCTCCATCAGCAGGCTGTTGGAGGCAACGATGCGGTCAAGCCGGGGGACGCTGGCCAGGAACTGGTCGATGTGGCGGGCGATGTCGGGGCCGTCCTCGGGCTTGCCGTGAAAGAAGGAGACGGCATAACGGTTGGAGCGCGACAGGAAGGGCGCCCAGGCGATCCAGGCGTATTGCGAGCCGTGGTGGACGACACGCCGCGATGCGGCGGCGGCGTTGAGGCAGAGCGAGACCTGACCGGGATGGCGCCGCTCGATGCCGTCGCGCACGCCGGTGCCGACACGGCGGATCGCCCAGTCCTGCTCCTCGATGACGAACTGCACGGGCGCCGGGTCCTGGCGCGCCAGACCCAGCGCGACCTTCGCGCGCGCGGCAAGGGCGGTGCCGGCATAACGCGCCGGGCGCAGGACCTGCTTTGCCGCGGCGATCAAGATGTCAGGCTCTCGCCGCGCTCGGCCGCGACCATGGCGGCCACGACATCGTCCATCATCTTCGTCGCGCGCCAGTTCAGCAGGCGCGCGGCCTTGCCGGGATCGCCCGCCGAGACCGACAGGTCGGTGGGGCGGAGCAGGGCGGGATCGCTGTCGACGTGATCGCGCCAGTCGAGATCCACGGCGGCAAAGGCGGCCGCCACGAAATCCTCCAGGCGGCGGGTCTGGCCGGTGGCGACGATGAAATCCTCCGGTGCGTCGTGCTGGAGCATGCGCCACATCGCCTCGACATACTCGGGCGCCCAGCCCCAGTCGCGTGCGACGTCGATGTTGCCGAGCTTCAGGCGCTCGCCTGAGCCGTCGGCGATGCGGCAGGCCGCCGCGACGATCTTGCGTGTGACGAAGCGGGCATGGCGCAGTGGCGATTCGTGGTTGAAGTTGATCCCGGAGCAGGCGAACAGGCCGTAGCTCTCGCGGTAGTTGGCGACCTCCCAGAACGCCGCCGCCTTGGCCACGCCATAGGGGCTGCGCGGACGGAAGGCGGTCTCCTCGGTTGCTGGGGTATCGCCCGTATTGCCGAAGCAGTCCGACGAACAGGCGTGATAGAGCCTCATGGGCGCGCCCACCACGCGCGCGCTCTCCAGAATGTTGAGCATGCCCATGACGATGCTCTGCAGCGTCTCGGCCGGTTCGTCGAAGGAGAGGCCCACGGAGCTCTGGCCCGAAAGGTTGTAGATCTCGTCGGCCCCGACGCGGCGGATCACCTGGAAGACGCTGTGGAAGTCGGTCGGGGTCGCAGAGTGCAGCACCACCCGGTCGCGCAGACCCAGGGTCTCGAGATTGGCAAAGCCGTGCTGGGCGGCATCGCGCGAGGTGCCGTGGACGGCATAACCCTTGTCCAGCAGGAAACGGGCGAGATAGGCGCCGTCCTGGCCGCTGATGCCGAAGATGAGGGCGGTGCGTGTCATGGCTGTGTGTCTGCGGCGATATTGGCGCGCACCCTCGCCGAAGGCGGTGGCGAAGTCCACCCGGACACCGCCCGTGTTGACGCGGCCCGGTGCGGGCGGCACAGAAGGGCCTTGCTGGCCCTGGCCGGATGGAAACCGTGGCGCGTTATCTCTACATCCTCTCCCTGGAGCGCAGCGGCTCGACGCCGCTGGCCTGGAACCTCGGCACCCTGCCCGGCGTCATCGCCCTGGGCGAGGTCGAGCGCACCCTGGCCCTGCTCGCCCGCCCGGGGGAGATGCCGCGGCCCTGCACCTGCGGCGCCGATGCCCACGACTGCCCGGTGTGGGCCCCGGTGGCGGCCCGGCGCGGCGAACTCGCCGGTCTCTCCATGGTCGAACGCTACCGCCTGCTCGATGCCGTCTTGGGCCAGCATCTGGGCGATACCCTGCTGGTCGACGCCTCGAAGTCGCTGGAGATCCTGCGCGCCCTGGAGAGCGTTGCCGCACCGCGTGTTGCTGCTGTCCATCTGGTCAAGGACGTGCGGAGTTATCTCGACAGCACGCTCGGGCGCATGGCGACGATGGACGGGGAGCGTCTCTGGGCAGAGCAGATCGCCGCCCATCCCCTGCGCGCGCGCCTGCGCCGTGCGGTGCCCCAGAGCCTGATCTATCTGGCGCGCTGGACCCGCCGCAACCGGGAGATGGAACAGGTGCTGGCCACCGGTGCGATGCCCTGGATGCGCGTGGGCTACGACGCCCTGTGCGATGAGGGTGAAGCTGCGCTCGCGCGTTTGGCGGCGCTGGGCGGTGACGGTAATGGCCCCGGCGGCCAGCACATCCTGTTCGGCAGCTTCGGTTATCTCCACAGCGACCGGCCCAAGGGGCTGCAGCGCGACCTGCGCTGGCAGGCTTCGCCGCGCCGCCGCCTGCTCGACCTCGCCCACCTGCCGGTCGCCGGGCTGAACCGCCGCCTGTCGCGCGAGGCGGTTCACGGTGTTGCTCCGGGCGCGCGTTCGATCACCACATAATTGGTCGCCATGCCGGGCAGCACGGCGTCGATTTTCAGGCTGGCCGCGACGAGACGACCGTAGAGGCCGGGCACCCGGTCGCGCAGGCTGAAGCGCAGCAGGATTTCCGGTACCGCGATCATCGTGGTGTGGAGCAGCAGGGCCGCGGGGCCGCCGATGGCGATGACGCGGCAGCGGTCAAGGTCAAAGCGTTCGGCCAGGGCGCGGCGGGGATAGTGCCGCCAGCCGTGCCACAGATAGGGCAGGATCGCCCAGCCGCCAGGCACGACATGGACCTGCGCGCCGCCCGGCCGCAGCACACCGCGCAGGCGCGCAATCAGGCCGATGTCGCGCGGAATGTGTTCGAGCGCGGAGAAGGAGAAGACGAGATCGGCCGGCGGCAGAGCGACCGCATGGGCATCGCCCTCCTCGAAGCGGCTCTCGATACCCGCAAAGCCCGCCTTGCGGTCGAAGCGGTCCTCGATGTCGATGCCGAGATAGCTGCCGTGAAGTCCGGCATCGACGAAGTGGCGCCGCGCGCCGCCACTGCCGCAGCCGATGTCGAGGATGGCGATGGGGCGCCCGGCAAAGAGGCCCGAGAGCTCCCGGCGCAGCACCGCATCGGAAACCAGCCGCGATGGCGAGCCCCGCCAGCCCTGCGCCTGTGCCTTTGCGGCGGCATCGGGTTGACCCCGTTCCAGCGGCACGGCGGCAAAGGCTCCCGCGATGTTGCGGCAGGCGTTGGACGCCAACCAGCGCACCCGGTCCAGGGGTGCCATGCGGCCGTCGCCGGAAATCTCCCGCCTCATGGCTGCGGCTCTCGGCAAGGGAACTGTATCTTGGGCCGCCGTGGTGCTAAGGGGCGTGAAAGGTTACTTGGGGCTGGAGCACGATTGCCATGCTGATCTATCGCTGTCTTAACATGCCGGGGCGGGTTCTGCGCCGTTTGCGCGGCGATACGCGTGACTATCGCACCTATCTTTTCGAGCATCTCCAGGCCCGTCTGGGCGGGCGAAAGCCCGGCCGAATGTTGGAGGTCGGGCCGCGCGACGGCGTCGACACGGAGCGACTGGTCACCCTGGGCGCCGACCGCCTGATCCTGGCCGACCTGCCCCATGCCAGGGAGGTTCTGGAAACCGCCCTCTCCAAGCGGAGCCTGCTTGACGCCGTCGAGCTGCGCTACGGCAACATCATGTACGACAAGGTGCTGGAAGACGTGCTGCCCTTCGACGTCATCTGGTGCACCGGGGTGCTCTATCACAACCCCGAACAGCTCCGCATGATCGTACGCCTCTACGACTGGCTGGCGCCCGATGGCTTGCTGGTGCTGGAGACGGCGACCGCACGTCGCTTCCTCGACCGAGACCGAGCGGTAGTAGAGATCTGGCATGATGTCCCGCGCCGAGTGCATGTGCGCTGCCATGTCAGCCCCAACGTCACCCACTTGCCCTCCCGCGCAGCGATCTCTGCTTGGCTCGCCATGGCGGGGTTCGCCGATATTGAGCATTCTCCCTGCCACCGTCAGCAGTCCTTTTCGCTGTCGCGCAACCGGGCGGCTTTCGTATGCCGACGCCCGGTCTTGGAAGCGGGCGCGACCTACTACGTTAAGACGCGGGAAAACTTCCCGGTCGGCCGGTCGCTTTAGGTTCTCAGCCAAGATGTTTCGACCGCCAGTGTTCGAACATGGCAATCGCCCACAGGGCGTTGGCGTGATGCCAGCCGCCCGACTGGTGCTGGTCCCACAGAGTCTTCACCGCACCGCCCGATAGCAGGCCCGTGGCGTCCAGACGGGCGGGATCAAGCAGGCGCGCCGTCCAGTCCTTCAGGGGACCGCGCAGCCAGTCACCGACCGGGGGCGAAAACCCCTGCTTGGGCCGGTGGGTCAACTCGCGCGGCACATGGCGCGCCAACAGGCGGCGCAGGGGCAGCTTGCCCACACCGTCCGTCAGCAGCATCGAGCGCGGCAGACGGAAGGCAAATTCCGCGACGCGGTGATCGAGCAGCGGCGCGCGCACTTCCAGCGACACGGCCATGGAGGCGCGGTCGACCTTGGTCAGGATGTCGTCGGGCAGAAAACTTGCCCCGTCCATCACCTGCAGCCGCGCCAGTGGGTTCTCAAGATCGCTCGCCAGGGTGGCGTCCCAGACCAGGCCGTGCGGCTCCCTGCCCCGGCGCGCGATGCGGCCTGGCTGTTTGCAGGCGCTGATCGTGCGGCGGTAGAGATCGTCGCTTCCCGTGGCGTCGACCATGGCGCCGTAGTGATGCAGCTTGCGTGCCAGTTCACCGCCCACGGGCGCGCGCAGCAATGCCGCCGCTCCCAGCTGGCGCAGGGGCCGAGGCCAGGGGCGCAGGCGCGCCCAGGTGTCGAGCGCCCAGGGGTAACGGGAATAGCCGGCAAAGAGTTCGTCGCCGCCGTCGCCGCCGATCGCCACGGTGACCTCCTCGCGCGCCAAACGGCTGACGAGGAAGGTCGGGATCATCGAGGCATCGGCGAAGGGCTCATCGAAATGGCCCGCCACCGTTTCGGCCATCTCCGGCACATCAGCCGGATCGACGCGCAGTTCGCGGTGGTCGAGGCCCAGGTGCCCGGCCACGGCGCGGGCATGAGGGCCCTCGTCCCAGCCGGCCTCGTCGAAGGCGATGGTGAAGCTTTTCACCGGCCGGTCGCTGGTACGCGCCATCAGCGCGGCGATCAGCGAGGAATCGATGCCGCCGGAAACGAAGATGCCGAGCGGCACATCGGCAACCATGCGTTCGGCAACAGCGCGTTCCAGAAGCGCCTCCAGAGCATCATCGGCTTGTGTCTCGTCGCCCTCGAAAGGATTTTCTGCCCCGTCGATGGCAACCTCGCGCAAGTCCCAGTAGCACTCCTCCTCGGCTCGGTCATGGGCGGTGAAGGTCAGCACCGTTCCCGGCTCCAGCTTGTGCACGCCCTGAAGCATGGTGCGCGGCGCCGGTACCGCGCCATGGCGCAGGTAGAGCACCAGCGCATCCTCATCGATCCGGCGTGGGGTTGCCTCCAGCGTCATCAGGGCGGTGAGTTCGGAGGCAAAGGCCAGGCGCCCGCCCGCACTGGTCCAGTAGAGCGGTTTCTTGCCCAGGCGGTCGCGCACCAGGGAAAGTTCGCGACGCTCCTTGTCCCAAAGGGCGATGGCGAACATGCCGGACGCGCGCTCCAGCGCACCCGTCAGGCCGAAGGTGGCGATGGCGCCAAGCAGGATCTCGGTGTCGGAATGCCCGCGGGGGTGGAAGTCCGCCTGTGCCAGTTCGGCGGCCATCTCCTGGTGGTTGTAGATCTCGCCGTTGTAGACGATGGCGTAGCGCCCGTCGGGCGAGAA
>CALGGB010000006.1 GCA_937880925.1 uncultured Rhodospirillaceae bacterium
CGTGACCGAGGTGCGCCGGCAGTTCCGCGAGATTCCAGGCATCATGGAAGGTACCGGCAAGCCCGACTACAGCCGGGCGGTCGATCTGCTGACCAAGGCCGCGATCAAGGAGATGATGGTGCCGTCACTGCTGCCGGTCCTGGCACCGATCGCGCTGTACCTGATCATCTGGGCCATCGCGGGCCAGACCCAGGCCTTCTCGTCGCTGGGCGCCATGCTTCTGGGCACCATCGTGACGGGCCTCTTTGTCGCCCTCTCGATGACCTCGGGCGGCGGTGCCTGGGACAATGCCAAGAAGTACATCGAGGACGGCCATCACGGCGGCAAGGGCTCCGAGGCCCATCATGCCGCGGTGACCGGCGACACGGTCGGCGATCCCTACAAGGACACCGCTGGTCCGGCGATCAACCCGATGATCAAGATCATCAACATCGTGGCGCTGCTGCTGCTCGCCACGCTGGGCGCCTGATCGACTTCAGGCTCCAACGCTGATCGGGCAACGCCCGGCAGGCCTCAGGTCTGCCGGGCGTTGTCGTTTCGGAGGGCCTGCGCCTGACGACCGGGTTCCCGGAGATGTGGCCGGCACGCGGGCGCCCTGAAACGCCCGCTGCTGCGTCAACTTGATGTGGAAGAGGGAAGGCCTACTGGCCGGGCAGCGAAACGCCCTTGCCGCCTTCGTTGTTGAAGCGCCCCATGTTGCCCAGAAGCTGCTCCATCAGGCCGACCTGCTTGCCGTAGGTCGGGGTCGTGCGCGTCACGGGATCAACCAGCAATCCGTCGGCCAGCAGGTATTCATCGACCGCATCGACGACACCGGCGTTGTCGAACGCGATGGCCACGACCTGCTGCTCGACGATCTCGGGCTTGAAAAAGGCAAACTCCCGGCGCCGCTCGGTGATGTAGAGCCACGTCTCCTCGCCGAACATGGCGGTTGTCGAAGGCGACCCCAGGAACTGGGCGACTTCCAGGCGATTGTGAACACCAGGTTCGATGCGCGACAGCGCCTCGGGGTCGGGTATGTAGCCGTGGGTCGAGACACGTTCCTGGCAGGACCAGGTGGAAAACGCCACCAGCAACACGGCGGCGGCCTTGGCAAACCGGCGTCTGGTGCATCCAGATGGCATGGAAATTGACCGCAAGGCGGGGAACTCCTAAGTGGAGGCGGACGATGCCGCCGAGGGCATCCTCCTGTCAATGTGCGCGCCGCCTGGGCGCCGGGAACGTCATGCTCAAACGCTTTTTCAGCCGCTCGCGCTTCGATGATGCAACACACGATCTCTACGAGATCATTGTGGCGCAGGCGCGGCAACCGGTCCTCTACACCGATCTTGCCGTTCCCGACACCCTGGATGGCCGTTTTGACCTTGTCGTGCTCCACGCCATCCTCGTGATGCGGCGTTTGCGACGGAGCGGGAAGGACGGCGCCGACGCGGCGCAATGCCTGTTCGACATGATGTTTGCCGACTTTGACCGAACCCTGCGCGAGATCGGGGTGGGTGACCTGAAGGTGGGCAAGCGGATCAAGCAGATGGCCCAGGCGTTCTATGGCAGGGCTCAGTCGTACGGTGAGGCGCTTGAGCGGGGCGACGATGCCATGCTGGCCGATGCTCTCCGGCGCAACCTGTACGGCACGTCCACGCCCCCCGATGCCGCGGTTGCCGGTGCGGGACGTTATGTGCGTGAGCAGCAGGCCCATCTGGACACGCAGGCAGATGCCGATCTTGTCGCGGGACGCCTGACCTTTGCACCGGCCGCATTGCCTGTGGCCGATGATGCATCCATATAGCCCGAAACGGGCCAGCGCCCGGATGGAATGAATATGACCAAGAAGAAAAGCCCGGCCGCGGGCTCCGAGTTCTCTCGCCCCATCGAGCTCAGCCATCTCGATGATGGCGAGGAACGCATTGAGAGCGTCTCGGCGACTCCAGAGGAGTGCGCGGCTCTGGCCAGCCGCTTCAATCTGGAAGCGGTGGAGCGTATCGAGGCCAAGGTGCGCCTGACACGCCGCGGAACACAAATTCTGGCCCAGGCCGAGGTTGTTAGCGATGCCGTGCAGACCTGCGTCGTCAGTCTGGAACCGGTTCCGGCGCATCTGACCTTCTCCATTGCCCAGTTCTATGATCCGGACGTGCGCGAAAGCGGCGAATTCGACGACCTGCTTGATGTCGAAGACGATGATCCGCCCGAACCCCTCATTGATGATACCGTGGATGTGGGAGAGCTGATCGCCGAGCGCTTCGGCCTGGAGCTTGATCCCTATCCCCGCAAGCCCGGCGCCAAGGTCGATCCACGCTATCTGGCGCCCGAGGAGACCGAGGACGCTGGTGAGGGCAAGCCCCACCCGTTTGCAGCCCTGAAACGGCTCAAACAGTGAACCCTGCTGCTTGTCGAGGCTTTCAAAGCCTGATATAGCCCGCGCCACACAAGCCATTCTCCCATCATTTCAGGATTACCCTCATGGCGGTTCCAAAAAAGAAGGTTTCCGTCTCCAGGCGGAACAATCGCCGGTCGCATCATGCGCTGGGCGCCCCCTCGTTGACCGAATGCCCCAACTGCGGCGAGACCAAGCTGCCGCATCACGTCTGCAGCTCCTGCGGCTTCTATCGCGACCGCGAGGTCACGGAGCCCGAGGGCAGCATCTGACGTACCGGGTCCCCGGGCGCGGATCCGATTTGCCATGACGACCACCCACACGATTGCGCTGGACGCCATGGGCGGGGACCGCGCACCAGAAGTGGTCGTCGCCGGGGCCAATCAGGCACGTCTGCGCTACCCCAACGTCAACTTCCGGTTGTTCGGCGATCCGGCCAAGCTCGAAAAGCTTGTGCGCCGTTTCCCCAAGCTCGACCAGGTCTGCGAGATTCTCGAGAGCGAGACCGTGATCGAACCCGGCGAAAAGCCTTCCCAGGCTCTGCGTCGCGGTGGCCGCTCGAGCATGCGCATGGCGATCGACGAGGTTCGTGACGGCCGCGCGGCCGGGATCGTTTCAGCCGGCAACACCGGCGCGCTGATGGCGATGTCCAAGCTGGTCCTGCGCACCCTTCCGGGCATCCGCAGGCCGGCCATTGCCTCCATGTTCCCCACCCAGCGCGGCGAGTCCGTGATGC
>CALGGB010000007.1 GCA_937880925.1 uncultured Rhodospirillaceae bacterium
CTGCCCGTGATGGTCACCGAGAACATGGTCGGTCACAAGTTCGGCGAGTTCTCGCCGAGCCGGACCTTCCATGGTCATGCCGCCGACAAGAAGTCCAAGAGGGGCTGAGCATGGGCAAGAAGAGCCTGGAGCGTGTGCTCCCCGACAACGAGGTTCGCGCCAAGGGCGGTTCGATCCGTACCTCCGCGCGCAAGCTGAACCTGGTTGCCCAGTCGATCCGCGGCAAGACCGTGGCGCGCGCCCTGGCAGAGCTTGCCTATTCGCCGCGCCGCATTGCCAACGATGTCCGCAAGGTCCTGCAGTCGGCGGTCGCCAACGCGGAGAACAACCACGGGCTCGACGTCGATCGCCTGATCGTGGCCCACGCCTCGGTCGGCCAGAGCCTGAAGATGCGTCGCTACCGCCCGGTGGGCCGTGGCCGGATGCATCCCTATCGGAAAGATTTCAGCAACCTGGAAATCATTGTCCGGGAAGCTGCGGAAAGCGAGAACTGATGGGACACAAGGTCAACCCGATCGGGCTCCGGCTCGGCATCAACCGCACCTGGGACTTCCGCTGGTATGCTGAGGGCGAGGATTATTCGCGCCTGCTGCACGAGGATCTCAAGATCCGCTCGTACATCAAGACCGCGCTGATCCAGGCCGGTGTCAGCCGTGTGGTGATCGAGCGTCAGGCCAGCAAGGCCCGCGTGACGATCCACACCGCACGTCCTGGCGTCGTGATCGGCAAGCGTGGCGCCGACATCGAGAAGCTGAAGCAGAAGCTGCAGTCGATGTCGAAGTCGGAAGTGACGGTCAACATCGTCGAGATCCGCAAGCCCGAGGTCGATGCCACGCTGGTCGCCGAGAACGTTGCCCAGCAGCTTGAGCGCCGCATCTCCTTCCGCCGCGCCATGAAGCGTGCGGTTCAGTCGGCGATGCGCCTGGGCGCCGGTGGCATCCGCATCAACGTCGGCGGCCGCCTGGGCGGCGCCGAGATCGCGCGTGTCGAGTGGTATCGCGAGGGTCGCGTGCCCCTGCATACCCTGCGCGCCGACATCGATTTCGGCCGTGTCACGGCCAAGACTGCTTACGGCACGCTGGGCGTGAAGTGCTGGGTGTTCAAGGGCGAGATCTTCGCGCACGACCCCATGGCGCACGAAAAGCGCGAGATCGAACTCCAGGGCGGCCAGTCGCGCTCGTGATGTTGGGATAGTCAGATGCTCAGTCCAAAGAGAACCAAGTACCGCAAGGCGCACAAGGGTCGCATCCATGGCGACGCCAAGGGCTATACGGCGCTCAATTTCGGCGAGTTCGGGATCAAGGCCCAGGCTCCCGGCCGTATCACCGCACGCCAGATCGAGGCGGCCCGCCGTGCCATCACGCGTCACATGAAGCGTGCCGGCCGCGTCTGGGTCACGGTGTTCCCCGATGTCCCGGTCTCGACCAAGCCCGCGGAAGTCCGTATGGGCAAGGGCAAGGGATCGCCCGAGTACTGGATGGCGCGGGTCAAGCCCGGCCGCATCATGTTCGAGCTGGGCGGTGTGACCGAGGACGTCGCCCGCGAGGCGGTGCGCCTTGGCGCGGCCAAGCTGCCGATCGACGTTAAGTTCGTGCAGCGCCTGCACTGACGGAGGACCAAACCATGAAAGCCGCCGACGTGCGTGCCAAGAGCACAGACGAATTGAAGGACGAGATTCTCGTTCTGAAAAAGCAGCAGTTCAACGCCCGCTTCCAGCAGGCGACCGGACAGCTTGAAAACACTGCGCAGATGAAGAAAGCCCGTCGGGACATCGCGCGTATCAAGACCATCCTGGGCCAGCGCGCCCAGGCCGGATCGTGAGGGTTTAGGTCATGCCGCGTCGTGTGATGCAGGGAGTGGTGACAAGCAAGTCGGGCGACAAGACCGTCGTGGTCAATGTCGAACGCTTGATGATGCACCCCATCTACAAGAAGACCATTCGCCGTTCCAAGCGCTATCACGCGCACGACGAAAGCAACGCCATCGCTGTGGGCGACAAGGTGCGCATTGAAGAATGCCGTCCCCTGTCCAAGCTCAAGCGCTGGATGATCGTCGCGGACGAGGCTTGAGCGCGGAGCTCGGTAAGGACTAGGACATGATCCAGCAAGAAACCAATCTCGACGTCGCCGACAATTCGGGCGCCCGTCGTGTCCAGTGCATCAAGGTACTGGGCGGCTCCAAGCGCAAGACCGCCTCGGTCGGCGACATCATCGTCGTTGCCGTGAAGGAAGCGCAGCCCGACGGACGCGTGAAGAAGGGTGAAGTGACCCGCGCCGTGATCGTGCGCACCGCCAAGGAGATCCGCCGGGCCGATGGCAGCGCCCTGCGCTTCGACCGCAACGCGGCCGTGCTGATCAACAAGCAGAACGAGCCGATCGGCACCCGTATCTTCGGCCCGGTCACCCGTGAGCTGCGTTCGCGCAACTTCATGAAGATCATTTCGCTCGCGCCGGAGGTCCTCTAGATGGCCAGCAAGATCAGAAAGGGCGACCGCGTCGTCGTTCTGAGCGGTCGCGACCGTGGACGCCAGGGTGATGTCCTCAAGGTCATGCCCAAGGAAGAGCGCGCGATCGTGAACGGCGTCAACATGGCGCGCCGGCATACCAAGCCCAGCACTTCCGAGCCGGGTGGTATCGTCGACAAGGAACTTTCCATCCATATTTCGAACCTCGCCTTGATCGACCCCAAGGACGGTACGAAGTCGACCCGTGTCGGCTTCAAGACGCTCGACGACGGCCGCAAGGTCCGCGTGGCGCTCCGTTCGGGCGAGATCATCGACTCCTGACGGGATCGCAACGATGACAAGGCTCAGCCAACACTACGACGAGACCGTGCGTCCCGCGCTCATGGAGCGCCTGGGCTACACCAACAAGTTCGCCGTCCCCAAGCTCGAGAAGATCGTGCTGAACATGGGTATCGGCGAGGCGGTCCAGGACTCCAAGCAGGTCGACGGCGCCGTCGCCGAGCTGACGCTCATTTCCGGTCAGAAGCCGGTGGTGACCAAGGCCAAGAAATCGGTCGCGAACTTCAAGCTTCGCGAAGGCATGGCGATCGGCTGCAAGGTCACGCTGCGCGGCGAACGGATGTACGAGTTCCTCGACCGCCTGGTGACCATCGCCCTGCCGCGTGTCCGCGACTTCCGCGGCATCAGCCCGAAGAGCTTCGACGGGCGCGGTAACTACGCCATGGGTCTCAAGGAGCAGCTTGTGTTCCCCGAGATCAACTACGACCGGGTCAGCAGCATTCGCGGACTCGATATCGTCATTTGCACGACGGCCAAGTCGGACGAAGAGGGGCTTGCGCTCCTTGAGGGTTTCGACATGCCGTTCATCAAGAACTGACGCGGTTCGAAGGGACAGCGATATGGCCAAGAAGAGCGCCATCGAAAAGAACGAGAAGCGCAAGCGCATGGTGAAGCGGTATGCCGCCAAGCGCGCAGCTCTCCTGGAAGTCGCGAACGACCGTGATCGTCCGATGGAGGAGCGCTTTCAGGCGCGCCTGCGTCTGGCGGCACTGCCGCGCAATTCGGCCAAGGTCCGTATCCGCAATCGTTGCGGTGTGACCGGCCGGCCGCGCGGCTATCACCGGAAGTTCAATATGTCGCGTGTTTCGCTGCGGGACCTGGCCTCCGATGGCCTGATCCCCGGCGTTGTCAAGTCGAGCTGGTAGGGGAGAGCGAGCCATGTCGATGACCGATCCGCTCGGCGATATGCTTGCGCGCATCCGCAACGGCCACATGCGCCGCAAGGCGCAGGTCGAATGCCCCGCTTCCAAGCTCAAGGAAAGCGTGCTGGCGGTGCTCAAGCGCGAGGGCTATATCCGCGACTTCCGCCGTGGAAGCGAGGAAGCCAAGCCTCAGCTCGTGATCGAGCTGAAGTACTACGAGGGCGAGCCCGTGATCCGCGAGATCGGCCGCGTCTCCAAGCCCGGCCGGCGTGTCTATTCCGGTGTGCGCGAGATGCCCCGTGTCTTCGGCGGCCTGGGTATCACCATCGTCTCGACGCCGCAGGGTGTCATGACCGATCACGAGGCACGGGTCGCCAATGTCGGCGGCGAAGTGCTCTGCAGGGTGTTCTAAAAGAGCCCCATAGGTTCGAGGAAACGATTATGTCGCGTGTAGGCAAATACCCCGTTGCCATCCCGTCCGGCGTCGAAGTCACGGTCGCCCGTGATCACGTCGCGGTGAAGGGCAAGCTGGGCCAACTCAGGCAGCACATCCTTTCTGACGTCTCCGTCAAGGTGGACGGCGGCGAGGTGGTGGTATCGCCGAACTCGCAGTCCAAGCAGGCCCGCGCGCTCTGGGGCACGACCCGTGCCAACATCGCTTCGATGATCACGGGTGTGACCGAGGGCTTCAAGCGGACCCTGGAGATCCAGGGCGTCGGCTACCGTGCGCAGGCGCAGGGCAAGACCCTGAAGCTGCAGCTTGGCTACAGCCACGACATCGAATTCCCGGTGCCCGAGGGTGTCACGATCGAAACGCCGACCCAGACCGAGATCATCGTGTCGGGTTCGGACAAGCAGCAGGTGGGCCAGGTGGCCTCCAACATCCGCCGCTGGCGCGGCCCGGAGCCCTACAAGGGCAAGGGCATTCGCTACAAGGGCGAGTTTGTGCTGCGCAAGGAAGGCAAGAAGAAGTAGGACGCACGCCATGAGCTCGACAAAAGAACTCCTCGCCCGGCGGAAGAATCGCGTCCGCCTTCAGCTTCGTCAGCGCAACGACGGCAAGCCTCGCTTGTCGGTGTTCCGCTCAAGCAAGCATATCTACGCTCAGGTGATCGACGACGCCGGGGGCCAGACGTTGGTCGCGGCCTCCACGATGGAGAAGTCGGTTCGCGAGAGCCTCAAGACCGGTGCCGATGTCGCCGCTGCCAAGGAGGTCGGGAAACTGATCGCCGAGCGCGCCACGGCTGCCGGCATCGACAAGATCGTGTTCGACCGCGGCGGCTATCGCTATCACGGCCGCGTCAAGGCGCTGGCCGAAGCGGCCCGCGAAGCTGGCCTGAAGTTCTAGGCCGCGGTACAAGGGAAGGATCGACAGGATGGCACAACAGGGTCGAGAGCGGGGCCAGGGACGTGGTCCCGACCGCGGTGGTCGCGGCGGACGCAACGAGGAGCCCAGCGAGTTCCTCGAGAAGCTCGTCAGCATCAATCGCGTGGCCAAGGTGGTGAAGGGCGGCCGTCGTTTCGGCTTTGCCGCGCTCGTCGTCGTCGGCGACCAGAAGGGTCGTGTGGGCCATGGCGCCGGCAAGGCGCGCGAGGTGCCTGAGGCCATTCGCAAGGCAACCGAGCAGGCCAAGCGCAACATGATCCGTGTGCCCCTGCGCGAGGGCCGCACGCTGCACCATGACGTGCGCGGCGACTTCGGCGCCGGCCACGTCGTGCTGCGCACGGCGCCTCCGGGCACGGGTGTCATCGCCGGCGGCCCGATGCGCGCCGTGTTCGAGGCGCTGGGCGCCCAGGACGTGGTCTGCAAGTCGACCGGTTCGGCCAATCCCCACAATGTGGTCAAGGCGACCTTTGATGCCCTGGCCGCCACGATGTCGCCCCGTGCGGTTGCCGCCAAGCGCAACAAGAAGGTTGCCGACGTGCTCGGTCGCGCCGGCGCCGAATTTGCGGAGGGCTGATCGTCATGGCCAAGAGCAAGGCAGCAGCCAAGACCATCAAGGTCACGCAGACGGGTAGCCCGATCGGGCGCCCCGACAAGCAGCGCGCGACCCTGGTGGGCCTCGGCCTCAACAAGATGCATCGTACGCGGGAACTCCAGGATACCCCGGAAGTCCGCGGCATGCTGACCACGGTTGCCCATCTGGTGCGCGTGGAAGAACTCTAAAGCGACGCATTACGCGTCCATGGTGCGAGACAGATCATGAAGCTCAACGAAATCCGCAACAACGACGGCGCCACGCATTCCAAGAAGCGTCGCGGTCGCGGCATCGGCTCCGGCCTGGGCAAGACCTCGGGCCGCGGCCACAAGGGTCAGACCTCGCGCTCGGGTGTCGCCATGGCGAACTTCGAGGGCGGTCAGATGCCGATTTATCGGCGTCTGCCGATCCGCGGCTTCAAGAACCCCAACCGCGCCAACTATTCCGAGATCACCCTGGAGCGCCTCCAGGCTGCGATTGATGCCGGACGTGTCGATGCCAAGGCACCCATCAATGCCGAAGTGCTGGTCGCGGCGGGTGTCCTGCGCCGGACCAAGGACGGGTTGCGTCTGCTGGGCAGTGGCGAACTGAAGGCCAAGCTTGATATCACCGTCGCCGGTGCCACCAAGTCGGCGGTCGCTGCGGTCGAAAAGGCCGGCGGGACGATCACCCAGACGGTGGTCAAGAAGGAAAAGAACGAGGCTGCCGCCGGGAACGACGGCTGACCTGCGTGGGAGCCCACTGAATGGCCGCCTCGGACCAGTTCGCCAGCCAGCTCAACCTGGGCGCCTTCGGCAAGGCCACGGAACTCAAGAAGCGCCTATGGTTTACCCTGGGCGCTCTCGTGGTTTATCGCCTTGGCACCTATATCCCGATCCCGGGTATCGACGCCGGCATCCTGAACGATATCTTCCAGCAGCAGGCTGGCGGCATCCTGGGCATGTTCAACATGTTCTCGGGCGGCGCGCTGGAGCGCATGACGATCTTTGCGCTGAACGTCATGCCCTACATCTCGGCCTCGATCATCATTCAGCTGATGACCACGGTCTCGCCCCAGCTTGAGCAGCTCAAGAAGGAAGGCGAGTCCGGGCGCAAGAAGATGAACCAGTACACGCGGTACCTGACGGTGCTGCTGTGCCTGGTGCAGGGCTACGGCATCGCCGTGGGCCTGGAGTCGATGACGGGCAGCTCCGGCTCGGCCGTGATCGATCCCGGCATGTTCTTCCGCTTCACGACGGTCATCACCCTGCTGGGCGGAACCATGTTCCTGCTCTGGCTGGGCGAGCAGATCACCCAGCGCGGCGTGGGCAACGGCATCTCGCTGATCATTTTCTCAGGCATCGTCGCCAACCTGCCCGCGGCCATCGGCCAGGCGCTGGAACTGGGCCGCACCGGCGCCATGTCGCCGATCTTCATCATGGCGCTGCTGCTCGGCGCGATCGGCATCATCGCGATCATCGTCTTCATGGAGCGCGCCCAGCGTCGCCTGATCGTGCAGTATCCCAAACGCCAGGTCGGCAACAAGATGTTCGGCGGCGAGTCGAGCCATCTGCCGTTGAAGCTGAACACGGCCGGTGTCATTCCGCCGATCTTTGCCAGCTCGATCCTGCTGATGCCCGCGACCCTTGCCAGCTTCAACGCCGCGGGTGGCCCGGCCTGGATGCAGGATGTGCAGATCTGGCTCGGTCACGGTCAGCCGCTCTACATGCTGCTGTTTGCCTCCGCGATCATCTTCTTCTGCTTTTTCTACACAGCGGTCGTGTTCAATCCGGTCGACACCGCCGACAACCTGAAGAAGCACGGCGGTTTCATTCCCGGCATCCGTCCGGGCAAGAACACCGCCGACTACCTGGACTATGTCCTGACGCGCATCACCGTCATCGGCGCGATCTACCTGACGCTTGTCTGCCTGATCCCCGAGGCGCTGATCTCCTGGGCGGCCGTGCCGTTCTACCTCGGCGGCACCTCGCTGCTGATCTGCGTCACGGTGACCATGGATACGGTTGCGCAGATCCAGTCCCATCTCCTCGCACACCAGTACGAAGGTCTCATCAAGAAGGCCAAACTCAAGGGCCGCCGCTGATGAAACTGATCCTGCTTGGACCGCCGGGAGCCGGGAAGGGAACCCAGGCACGCCGTCTGATGGACGAACACGGGATTCCCCAGCTCTCCACCGGTGACATGCTGCGCGCCGCCGTCGCCTCCGGTTCGTCCATCGGCAAGATGGCCAAGGAGGTCATGGACCGCGGCGAACTGGTCAGCGACGACATCATCGTCGGCATGATCGCCGAGCGGATCGACGAGGCCGACTGCGCGAACGGCTTCATCCTGGACGGTTTTCCCCGCTCGTTGGCCCAGGCCGAGGCGCTGGACGCCATGCTCGCCGAGCGCGGCCTGAAGCTCGACCACGTCATCGAGATGGCGGTCGACGACGAGGCCCTGGTCGAACGCATCACGGGCCGATTCACCTGCGCCAACTGCGGCGCGGGGTACCATGATCGTTTCCAGCGTCCCAAGGTGGACGGGGTCTGCGATTCGTGCGGCGGTACCGAGTTCAAGCGCCGGGCCGACGACAACGAAGAGACGGTGCGGTCGCGTCTGAAGGTCTATCACGACCAGACGGCGCCGCTGCTGCCTTACTACCGCGAAAAGGGCGTGCTTTCCGAAGTCGACGGCATGGCGCCGATCGATGAGGTGACGCGTCAGCTTCGCTCTGTCATCAACGGCGGTTGACAGGGTATCGACAGTGATTGACAGTTCTCTGTCGCTCCCTATAATCCGCCGCCCATCCCGGAAACCAGAGCGGTTTTGCCGGCTCATTTCCTTTGGCTAAGGAGCCAATCCTTTGGCACGCATTGCTGGTGTGAACATCCCGACCTCCAAGAGGGTCGAAATTGCTCTGACCTACATCCATGGGATCGGTCGAACCAAGGCGCAGGAAATCTGCGCTGCGGCCCGTATTCCGCAGGAGAGGCGGGTCAACGAACTGACCGACGCCGAGGTCTCGCAGATCCGTGAACTGATCGATCAGGGCTATACCGTCGAGGGCGACCTGCGCCGCGACGTCGCCATGAACATCAAGCGTCTGATGGACCTGGGCTGCTACCGCGGCGTCCGTCACCGCAAGGGCCTGCCCGTGCGCGGACAGAATACCCATAACAACGCGCGCACCCGCAAGGGCAAGGCGCGCCCGGTCGCCGGCAAGAAGAAGGCTTAAATCAGATGGCCAGGGACACCCAGCAGCGCGTCAAGCGTCGCGAACGCAAGAACATCACGTCGGGCGTGGCTCACGTGAATGCTTCGTTCAACAACACGATGATCACGATCAGCGATGCCCAGGGCAACGCCATCTCGTGGTCGTCTGCCGGTGCGATGGGCTTCAAGGGCTCGCGCAAGTCGACTCCTTACGCTGCCCAGATGGCGGCCGAGGACGCCGGCCGCAAGGCCCAGGAGCACGGCATGCAGGTGCTCGAGGTTTTCGTGAAGGGTCCGGGTTCGGGCCGCGAATCGGCGCTGCGCGCCCTGTCGGCGGTTGGCTTCCAGATCAACCTGATCCAGGACGTTACCCCGATCCCGCACAACGGCTGCCGTCCGCGCAAGCGCCGTCGCGTCTGAGGCGCCGGACGATGCGGGCCGTGCGCACAGGAATGTGCGCGGGCCCGATACTTTGAAGGATGCGCCGGGCCGGTGAGCCGGCGCTGGCCGCCCGGCCGGGCAGGCCGACAACAACGAGGTCGTCGTCACGATGAACAAGAACTGGCAAGCGTTGATCAAACCCAACAAGCTGCAGATCGAGCCGGGTCTCGATGCCCTGCGCGAGGCGACCATCGTCGCCGAGCCGCTCGAGCGCGGCTTCGGCATGACGCTGGGCAATGCCCTGCGCCGCATCCTGCTGTCGTCCCTCCAGGGCGCGGCTGTGACCTCCATCCGCATCAACAACGTGCTGCACGAGTTCTCCTCGATCACGGGCGTCCATGAGGACGTGACCGATATCGTGCTGAACGTGAAGGCGCTCTCGCTGAAGATGCACTCGACCGGCACCAAGCGGATGACGCTGAAGGCCAAGGGCCCGGGTGCCGTGACGGCTTCGATGATCGAGGCGAGCTCCGACATCGAGATCATGGATCCCGATCACGTGATCTGCACGCTCGACAGCGAGGCCGAGCTCAACATGGAGTTCACGGTCGAGCTGGGCAAAGGCTACGTCCCGGCCGCGCAGAACCGGCCCGAGGACGCCCCGATCGGCCTGATCCCGGTCGATGCGATCTATTCGCCGGTCAAGAAGGTCGCCTACAAGGTCGAGAACAGCCGTGTCGGTCAGGTCACCGACTACGACAAGCTCTCGGTCACCGTGGAGACCAACGGCGCCGTCACCCCTGAGGACGCCGTCGCACTTGCCGCCCGCATCCTGCAGGACCAGCTCCAGCTCTTCGTCAACTTCGAGGAGCCCGAGGTTCGCGTCGAGCGGGAGGAGACCGGCGAGCCGGAGTTCAATCCGAACCTGCTGCGCAAGGTCGACGAGCTCGAGCTGTCGGTGCGTTCGGCCAATTGCCTCAAGAACGACAACATCGTCTACATCGGCGACCTGGTCCAGAAGACCGAGGCCGAGATGCTGCGGACCCCGAACTTCGGCCGCAAGTCGCTCAACGAGATCAAGGACGTGCTGTCCCTCATGGGGCTGCATCTGGGCATGAAGATCCCGAACTGGCCGCCCGAGAACATCGAGGACCTGGCCCGTCGTCTCGAAGACCCTTTCACCTGAGCGGCCGACTGGCCCGCTGACCACGAGGACGCCATGCGACATCGCATTTCCGGCCGCAAGCTGAACCGCACCAGTGCCCATCGCAAGGCGCTGCTGAAGAACATGGCTGCTGCGCTGATCAAGCACGAGCAGATCAAGACCACACTGCCCAAGGCCAAGGAGCTTGCTCCCCACGTCGAGAAGCTGATCACGCTGGGCAAGCGCGGCGATCTCCACGCCCGCCGCCAGGCTTTCGCCGAGCTGCGCGACAACGTCATGGTCGAGAAGCTGTTCTCGACCATCGCGGAGCGTTACGCCACGCGTCAGGGCGGTTACACCCGCGTCATGAAGGCCGGCTTCCGCTATGGCGATGCCGCCCCGATGGCCGTGATCGAGCTGGTCGACCGCGATCCCGAGGCCAAGGGTCAGGACAGCGGTCCTGTCCAGATGGACGACGACGAGGCCGCCGAAGCGGCATAAGGCTGCTTGCAGCGGACGTTTCGAGGGGCAGCTTCACGGCTGCCCCTTTGCTTTGGGGGGGCAACGCCTCCTCATAGCCGTGATCCCGGCCGTAGCGAAGCGAAGAGCCGGGACCCATGCCGGAACGCCACCACAAGCGCCGGCGGTGTGGTGAGGCTCCGGCATGGGTCCCGGATCGGTGCGCCTGCGGCGCTTGTCCGGGATGACGGTATTTTGAGATGCTATCCGTTCAGCCTGCGGAACAGGTCGTGCCAGTCGGGGTTGTCCTGCTCGATCAGTGCGATCTTCCAGGCTCGCCGCCAGCGTTTCAGGCGTTTCTCGCGGGCGATGGCCTCGGCAATGGTGGGGTAGGTCTCGACATGGACCAGCCGCCGCACGCCATGTTTCGCGGTAAACCCTTCCGCCTTGCCTTCGCGGTGTTCCATCATGCGGCGGGCGATGTCGTTGGTGACGCCGGTGTAGAGCGTGCCTCGGGTCTGGCTAGCGGTGATGTAGACGTGGTACGGCATCTCCATGATGGTGTTTGAAGGCATGCACATCGGTCAATGGCGCGCTTTTGGCTCATGTTCCGGCATGGGTCCCGGATCGGCGCGGCTTCGCCGCTTGTCCGGGATGACGGAAGAAAGAAGCTGTCATCCCGGCCGGAGCGAAGCGCAGAGCCGGGACCCATGCCGGAGCGCTTCCACCCGCGCCGACACCACGGTACCCCGTCCATGAACACCCTCTTCGAATCCCAAGCGCCCCGGCCGCTGGCCGACAGGCTGCGGCCCAAGCGGCTGGAGGAGGTGGTGGGGCAGGGCCATCTGATCGGGCCCGATGGCCCGATCGGGCGCATGGTGGCGCAGGGCCGCATGGCTTCGATGATCCTGTGGGGGCCGCCGGGCACGGGCAAGACGACCATTGCGCGGCTGCTGGCCGAACGGGCCGGGCTGTCGTTCGAGCCGGTCTCGGCCGTGTTTGCGGGTGTCGCCGAACTGCGCAAGGCCTTCGAGCGCGCCCAGGCGCGGCGCAAGGACGGCATGGGCACGCTGCTGTTCGTCGACGAGATCCACCGCTTCAACAAGGCCCAGCAGGATGCCCTGCTGCCCTTTGTCGAGGACGGCACCGTGGTGCTGGTCGGCGCCACCACGGAGAACCCCAGCTTCGAGGTCAACGCCGCGCTCACCTCGCGCTGCCAGGTGATGGTCCTGCAGCGTTTGTCGGAGGAGGCGATGGGCCAGCTTGTCGCCCGCGCCGAGGATGAGCAGGGCGCCAGGCTGCCGCTGGACGAGGACGCGCGGCAGGCCCTGCTCGACATGGCTGACGGCGATGGTCGCTTCCTGCTCAACCTGGTCGAGGAGCTGCTGACCCTGCCGGGCGACAGGATGCTGGACCGCGACGGGCTGGCCGGCGTCGTGCAGCGCCGCGTGCCGGTTTACGACAAGGGCGACGAGGGCCACTACAACCTTATCAGCGCGCTCCACAAGTCCGTGCGCGGCAGCGACCCCGATGCCGCGCTCTACTGGCTGGCGCGCATGTTCGTCGCCGGAGAGGACCCGCTGTTCATCGCCCGGCGCGTCGTGCGCATGGCGATCGAGGATATCGGCATGGCCGATCCCCAGGCCCTGGTCCAGGCGATCGCGGCCAAGGATACCTATGACTTCCTCGGCACCCCGGAGGGTGAACTGGCGATCGCCCAGGCGGTGGTCTATGTCGCCACCGCGCCCAAGTCGAACGCCGCCTACAAGGCCTTTGGCGCCGCCACCCGCGCGGCCAAGGAGCACGGCAGCCTGATGCCGCCCAAGGTGATCCTCAATGCGCCGACGCGCATGATGAAGGACATGGGCTATGGCGCGGGCTACGACTACGACCACGACGCACCCGATGCCTTCTCGGGCCAGAACTACTTCCCCGACGCCATGGGCCGGCAGCACTTCTACCGCCCGGTCGAGCGCGGCTTCGAGCGCGAGATCGGCAAGCGGCTGGACTACTGGAGCAAGCTGCGCCAGAAGCGCCAGTCCGGCGGGGGAGAGGGCTGAAATGCTGAAGTTGCTGCTCTTTGTCGCCATGGGCGGGGCGCTGGGTGCCATGGCGCGCTACATGACGGTGCGCTGGGTCGGGCATCTGCTGGGCACGGGCTTTCCCTACGGCACGCTCACGGTCAACATCCTGGGTTCCTTCATCCTGGGTGCGCTGGTCGAGGCCTTTGCCCTGAAATGGCATGTTTCCCAGGAGCTCCGCGCCATGATCGTGGTCGGCGTGCTGGGAGCGTTCACGACGTTCTCCAGTTTCTCGCTGGACGCAGTGCTGCAGCTTGAGCGGGGCCATCTGGGCAGCGCGGGCATCTATATCCTTTCCTCTGTGACGTTCTCGGTGCTGGGCCTGTTTGCCGGCCTGCGCCTGGTCCGATTGGTGATGACATGAGCGGCGTGAAGCAGGTGACAATCGGCGCGGACGACGGTGACATGCGGCTGGACCGCTGGTTTCACCGCGAATACCCCCATGTCGGCCACGGCAGGCTCTCCAAGCTGCTGCGCACCGGCCAGATCAGGCTGGACGGCAAGCGCTGCAAGGTGAGCGACCGGGTCCAGCCGGGCCAGGTCGTTCGTCTCCCGCCCCTGGGCGAGGCCGAGAACAAGCCCGCGCCGCGTAACCGGATCGGCTGGCAGCCCAGCGCCAGCGAACTGGACGACCTGGCTGCCCGCATCATCCATCGCGACGATCATGTCCTGGTGCTCGACAAGCCCGCCGGGCTGGCGGTGCAGGGCGGCACGGCGACCGAAAAGCACCTGGACGCCATGCTCGACGGCCTGTGTTTCGAGCTTTCCGAGCGTCCGCGCCTGGTCCACCGGCTGGACCGCGACACCAGCGGCGTCCTGCTGCTGGCGCGCACCGCCAAGGCGGCCCGTGCGCTGGGGGCGGCCTTCAAGGGCAGGGACGCGCACAAGACCTATTGGGCGCTGGTCATGGGCTGCCCGATGCCGCGGGAGGGCGAGATCCGTCTGGCGCTCGCCAAGCAGGGCGGGCCGGGCGGCGAACGGGTCCAGGTCGATGAGGAAAACGGCCTGCCGGCGCGCACGCTTTACCGGGTGGTGGAAGCAGCGGCCGATCAGGCCGCCTGGCTGGAGCTGCAGCCGCTGACCGGGCGCACCCATCAGTTGCGCGCCCATTGCCTGGCGCTTGGCCACCCCATCCTGGGTGACGGCAAGTACGGCGGCCGCGAAGCCTTTCTGGATGGCGCGGAGATTTCAAAACGCTTGCACCTGCATGCCCGGGCGATCCGCCTGCCGCATCCGGCCGGCGGCATGCTGGAGGCCGTTGCGCCCCTGCCCAAGGATCTGCGCCAGAGCTGGAAATACCTGGGTTTCAACCCCAGCGAGGCCGAGTGAACAGTGTTCACCTGGTGCTGTTCGACTGTGACGGCACCCTGGTCGACAGCCAGCATGTGATCCATGCGGCGATGGCGGCTGCGTTCACGGGGCAGGGGCTTGATGCGCCGCCGCGCGAGGTTGTGCGCACGGTCGTCGGCCTGCAGCTCGATACCGCCATCGCGCGCCTGGTGCCCGAACTGGACGCCGCCAGCGTCGGCCTGCTGGCCCAGGGCTACAAGACGGCTTTTGCGGCGATGCGGGAGGAGCCTGATGCAGTCTCGCGCGAGCCTCTCTACGACGGTATGGCCGATCTGGTCGCCCGCCTTGCCGGCGATGGTGTGCTGCTGGGCGTGGCGACGGGAAAATCCATGCGTGGCCTGCGCAATACGCTCGCCATGCACGGCCTGGAGCGCCATTTCGTGACCCTGCAGACGCCCGATAACGCTCCCGGCAAGCCCCATCCCGGCATGGTCCTGCAGGCCATGGCCGAGACCGGCGCGGCGCCGCAGGCGACCGTGGTGATCGGCGATACCAGTTTTGACATGGAGATGGCCCGCAATGCCGGCGTCACCGCCCTGGGTGTGGCCTGGGGTTACCACCCGCCCGAGGACCTGATGGCGGCGGGTGCCGGGGCCGTGGCGGGCGATGTCGCCGCCCTGGCGGCCCTGATCGACAACGGCCTGGGACGAATCCCATGAAGCGTTTCTACAAGGAGGCCGGCAGCGCACCGGCCGAGGGCGGCCACGGCGTGCTCCTCGACGGAAAGCCCGTGCGGACACCGGCGCGCGCGCTGCTGGTCACGCCCAGCGCGGCGCTGGCGCAGGCCGTCGCCGATGAGTGGCAGGTCCAGGGCGAGAAGATTGATCCGGCTTCGATGCCGCTGATGCGCATGGTGGCCACGGCGATCGACCGGATTCCGGCCAACAGAAGCGCGGTGGAGGCCGATCTGATGGCCTTTGCCTCGGCCGATCTGCTTTGCTACCGCGCGACCCACCCCACAGCCCTGGTCGAGCGCCAGAGCGGGTTGTGGCAGCCGGTGCTCGACTGGGCCGCCCTGCGGCTGGACGCCGCCCTGCTGGTGACCCAGGAGCTGGTCCAGATCGAACAGCCGCCCCAGGCCCTGGCGGCGCTGCAACGCCGCCTGGAGGCGCTGGACGCGCTGGAACTGGTGGCGGTCCACACCATCACCGCCGCGACGGCCTCGTTGCTCCTGGCGCTGGCCGTTGTGGAGGGCGAACTGGACGCCCGGGCTGCCTTCGAGGCGGGCCAGGCCGACGAGCTCTACGGCCTGGAAGTCTGGGGCGAGGACGAGCAGGCCCGCGCGCGTCTTGATACCCTTTCGGGCGAGATCGCGGCAGCCGAACGCCTGCTCATGCTGGCGCGCCAGCCCTGAGCGCCCCCGCACTGCTGGAATTGCCCCATGGGTCAGCCAAAACGCGCGGTTCGGGCCGGTTTCACAGTGCGTCTTGCGCTTCCCTCCCGGCCTGATCCGCACTAGAACGGCCCCTCGGCAAGCACTGGACGGGGAAAAGACGCCCATGAAGGACGTCATCGGCGAGCTTGAGGAACGGCGTGCCCAGGCCAGCCTGGGCGGCGGCGAGAAACGCATCGCGGCCCAGCACGCCAAGGGCAAGCTTACGGCGCGCGAACGCATCGATCTGCTGCTCGACGAGGGATCGTTCGAGGAGTGGGACATGTTCGTCGAGCACCGCTGCAACGACTTCGGCATGGCCGACCAGAAGGTTCCCGGCGACGGCGTGGTGACGGGCTGGGGTACGGTCAACGGCCGCCTGGTCTTTGTCTTCAGCCAGGATTTCACGGTGTTCGGCGGTTCGCTGTCCGAGCCTCACGCCGAAAAGATCTGCAAGATCATGGAGCGCGCCATGCAGGTCGGCGCGCCGGTGATCGGCATCAACGATTCCGGCGGTGCACGCATCCAGGAGGGTGTCGCCTCGCTTGCGGGTTATGCCGAGGTCTTCCAGAAAAACGTCATGGCCTCGGGCGTGGTGCCCCAGATTTCCATGGTCATGGGCCCCTGCGCGGGCGGGGCGGTCTATTCCCCGGCCATGACCGACTTCATCTTCATGGTGAAGGACTCAAGCTACATGTTCGTCACCGGCCCCGACGTGGTGAAGACCGTGACCCATGAGGTGGTGACCCACGAGCAGCTTGGCGGCGCGATCACCCACACATCCAAGTCGGGTGTGGCCGATCTCGCCTTCGAGAACGATGTCGAGGCGATCGCCGAACTGCGCCGTTTCATCGACTTCCTGCCGGCCTCGAACCGCGAAAAACCGCCGGTTCTGGCCACGCAGGACCCCGCGGGACGCGTCGAACCCTCGCTCGACAACCTGATCCCGGACAATCCCAACAAGCCCTACGACATCAAGGAACTGATCGAAAAGGTCGTCGACGAGGGCGATTTCTTCGAACTGCAGGCGACCTATGCCGGCAACATCGTGATCGGTTTTGCCCGCATGGAGGGCCATCCCGTCGGGATCGTCGCCAACCAGCCCATGGTGCTGGCCGGGTGCCTGGATATCGACGCCTCCAAGAAAGCCGCGCGTTTCGTGCGTTTCTGTGACTGTTTCAACATTCCCATCGTCACCTTCGTCGATGTGCCGGGTTTCCTGCCGGGCACGACCCAGGAATACGGCGGCATCATCAAGCACGGCGCCAAGCTGCTGTTTGCCTACGCCGAGGCGACGGTGCCCAAGGTCACGGTCATCACGCGCAAGGCCTATGGCGGCGCCTATGACGTCATGAGTTCCAAGCACATCCGGGGCGACGTCAACTACGCCTGGCCGACGGCCGAGATCGCCGTGATGGGGCCGAAAGGGGCCGTCGAGATCATCTTCCGCGGCGATCTCGACGATCCCGCCAAGATCGAGGCCCGCACCGAGGAATACCGAACCCGCTTCGCCAACCCCTTCGTTGCCGCCCAGCGCGGCTTCGTCGACGAGGTGATCCGACCCCACAACACGCGCCGGCGTGTCTGCGGGGCGCTGCGCATGCTGCGCGGCAAGGAGCTCCAGAATCCCTGGAAGAAACACGATAATATCCCCCTCTAATCAAAGAGATAAGCGGGAATGTTCAAGAAGATTCTCATAGCCAATCGCGGCGAGATTGCCTGCCGCATCATCAAGACCTGCAAGCGCATGAGGATCGCCACGGTGGCGGTCTATTCCGATGCCGATGCAGGCGGCCTGCATGTGCAGATGGCCGACGAGGCCGTGCATATCGGCGCCTCGCCGCCGGGCGAGAGTTATCTGCGCATCGACAGGATCGCGCAGGCGATCCGCGACACGGGTGCGGAAGCGGTGCATCCGGGCTTCGGTTTCCTTTCCGAAAACTCCAAGTTCGTCGCGGCGGTGGAGGAGGCGGGTGCGGTCTTCATCGGGCCGCCGGTCGCGGCCGTGGCCGCCATGGGCGACAAGATCGAGAGCAAGAAACTCGCCGAAAAGGCCGGGGTCAGCATCATTCCGGGTTTCATGGGCGAGATCGACGATCCCGACGAGGCGGTGAAGATCGCCCAGGGCATCGGTTATCCCGTGATGGTGAAGGCGGCCGCGGGCGGCGGCGGCAAGGGCATGCGCGTGGTGCATTCCGACGCGGAGTGCCGCGAGGGTTTCCGGGCGGCCAAGGCCGAGGCCAAGTCGAGCTTCGGCGACGACCGGGTGTTCCTGGAGAAGTTCATCGAGAACCCGCGCCACATCGAGATCCAGGTGCTGGCCGACGGCCACGGCACCATTCTCTATCTGGGCGAGCGCGAATGCTCGATCCAGCGGCGCCACCAGAAGGTGGTGGAGGAGGCGCCAAGCCCGCTGCTGGACGCAGCGACGCGCAAGGCCATGGGCGAGCAGGCCGTCGCCCTGGCCCGCGCCGTCGACTACCACTCGGCGGGCACCGTGGAGTTCGTCTCAGATCAGAAGAAAAACTTCTATTTCCTTGAAATGAATACACGTTTACAGGTTGAACACCCGGTGACGGAGTTCGTCACGGGGCTCGATATCGTCGAGCAGATGATCCGTGTGGCGGGCGGCGAGAAGCTCGCCTTCGGCCAGGACGACATCAGGCTCGACGGCTGGGCCATGGAGGCCCGCGTCTATGCCGAGGACCCCCAGCGGGGTTTCCTGCCCTCGATCGGGCGACTCTCGCGCTACGACGTGCCGGCGGAGAGCAAGACCGTGCGCATCGACAGCGGCGTCGCCGAGGGTTCCGAAGTCTCGATGTTCTACGACCCCATGATCGCCAAGCTGGTGGTCCACGGCAAGGACCGGCCCGGGGCCATCGCGGCCATGCGCCGGGCGCTCGACCGTTTCCATGTCCGCGGCGTGCGCAACAACATCGACTTCCTCAACGCCATCATGCGCGAACCCCGCTTCGCCGAGGGCAGGCTGACCACCGCCTTTGTCGAGGAGACCTGGCCCGAGGGGTTCACCGGCGCCGCGCTCGACGGCGCTGTGCGGCGGACGCTGATGGGCGTGGCGCTCCATGTCCATCTTTCGGTCATCGCGCGCGATCGGGGCATTTCCGGCACGCTCAACGGCCCCGCGGCGATCGCGCGCAACTGGGTGCTGCGCATGGACAACATGCTGATCCGCGCCGAGGCGGGACTGGTGGCGGGCGGGCTCGACGCCGATGTCGAGGGCAGCCCCGTGGCGGTGCGCGCCGACTGGCGGCCGGGCCAGCGTATCTGGGGGGGCACGGTCGACGGCGCCGATGCGGTGGTTCAGGTGGAACGCCTGGGGACGCGCTGGCGGCTGGCCCATGGCGGCGTCACCGTCGAGCTTTCGGTGCTCACCGAGCGCGCCGAGACCCTGCTGGAGCGGATGCCCGCGAAACAGGCCGCCGACAGCACCGGCATGCTGCTCTCGCCCATGCCCGGCATGATCGTCGACGTGCTGGTCGGTGAGGGCGATGCGGTGGAGCCCGGCCAGGCCCTGGTCATCGTCGATGCCATGAAGATGGAGAACGTGCTGCGCGCCGAGCGTTCGGCGGTGGTCTCGCGCGCCGCTGTTGCCAAGGGCGATTCGGTGTCGGTCGACCAGGTGCTGCTGGAGTTCGAGATCTAGCCGGCACGCGGCGCGTGCACCTTCCCGCTTCGTTCCGGCTCGGTCGCTTTGCAGCAACAGCGCTGTTTGCAACGCACCCTTGTGACCTTACGCTGATTCCCAGGCATTCCCGTGGTTGCAAAGGGGGCATCGTGAGGCAGCGCTGGCCAATACATCCGGCAGAAGGGAACGCGCTTGCCTGAGCGTGGACCCTTCCGCGCGGGCAGAGCAGGGCTCCTGCTTGCCGGCACTGCGCCCCTGGCCCTGGCCGCCGGCGGCGCATGGGCCGGCGTGGCCGGTGAACCCTTGGGATGGGCCGCGCTGGTACTGGGCCTGGTGGCCGGGGCGGGTCTGCTCCAGGCCGCCCGCCCGCCATCGGAGGCGCAGGCAGCCGATTCCCGCGAAAGGCTGCTGCGCCATCTGATCGATCAACTTCCGGTCACGGTCTGGCTCGAGGACTGGTCGCCCATCCGCGCCATGCTGGAGGAGGCGCGGCGCGAGGTTGGGCGCGATGGGCTTGCGGACTGGCTGGAGGAGCACCGCGATGCCCGAAAGAAGGCCGTCATTGCATCGCGGGTGATCCACGGCAATGCCGCGGCGATGCATCTCTACGGTGCGACCACCATGACCGACTTCGACACGCCCGAGTTCGACACCATGGTGACGCGCGAGAGCGGGGCGATGGTGGAATCGGTGCTTGGCCCGCTGCTCGACGGCGAACGCGCCACGGTCTTCGACAGCATCGATCAGCAGGCCCTCAACGGCCGCGTCGTCAGCGTGCGCACCGCCCTGATGATTACCGAGGGCTATGAGGACAGCTGGGGCCGGATCCTCATGGTCGAGACCGATATCACCCAGGAGGTCGAGGCCAACCGCAAACTGTCGGAAGGCGAGGCGTCGCTGCGCGCGCTGCTCGAGGAATTCCCCATGGCCGTCTGGCTGGAGGACTGGAGCAGCGTGCGGCCCCGCGTCATGGAAATCGTGGAGGAGGCCGGCGACGATCTCGAGGGCTGGATCGGTGCCCACAAGTCCGAGGTGCAACAGCTCGAATCGCAGATGGAGATCCTCTACGTCAACCGCGCGGCGATCGAACTCTACCGCGCCGATTCGGCCAACGACCTGAAGCACAGCGGCGGTGCCTCGCTGATGTCGATGATCGATGGCCCCACCTTTGCCCGTCAGGTCCAGGCACTGGCCGTGGAAGGCCTTCACCACACCGTCTTCGAAGCCCGCCATGTCCTGCGCCGTGACGACAGCCTGATGGACATGCGCGGCACCATCGTGCTGATGCAGGGCCACACCCACGACTGGTCACGTGTGCTGATCGTCAAGCAGGAGATCACCGAGGAGGTGCGCGCCGAGCGCCAACTGGCCGAAAGCGAGCGGCGCTATCGCGAGCTGTTCGAGAATTCACCGCTGCCCATCTGGGAAAACGACTGGTCTGCCGTGAAACGCCAGATCGACATGCTGGTGGCCGATGGTGTCGTCGACCTGCGGGCCTATCTCGGCGAGCACCCCGATACCGCCGAGGAGCTGACCCACCAGATGCAGTTCGTGGCGCTCAATGCCGCGGCCAAGGCGCTCTACCGCGTCGAGGACACGGCCCAGTGGTACGAGAACGCAAGTGTACCCCTGTCGCCGGACGAGCGCGCGGTGGCCGTGGCCATGTTCCTCGATTTCATGGAAGGCAAGGCGACCTCCGCGATGGAGGCGTCGGCATTTGCCTTCGACGGCTCGACCATCGAGGTGAAGCTCAGCGCCTCGCTCCAGGAGGCGCACCGGGATGACTGGCGCCGTGTCGTCATCATCGTTCAGGATGTCGGCGCCGAACGCCAGGCCATGGCCCGCATCCGCAGCAGCGAGGAACGTCACCGCGAGCTGTTCGAGCAATCGCCGCTGGCGATCTGGGAAGGCGACTGGTCGCCGGTGAAGCGGGAGGTCGACAAGCTCCACGACCAGGGCATCCACGATGTCGGGGCTTACCTGAGGGCGCGGCCAGCCCTGGCCGATGCCTGGGAAGCCAGCATCATCGTGACCAACGTCAATGCGGCGGCCGTCAATCTCTACGCCGTGCCCGATCGCACCGAACTGCTGGCCGGCAGGCTCGATGTGCCCGGCACCGACGAGGAGCGCGACAACTTCATCTCGGTCGTGGCCGCTCTGGACGAGGGCCGCTTCCTGTTCGTTCGCGAAATCATGGAGGTCACCTTCGACGACCGCCATCTGCATGTGCGCAACACCTTCCACGTTCCCGAAGCCCATCGCGCGAACTGGGACCGCGTCATCCTCCATGCCGAGGACGTCAGCGAGCGCCACGAGGCGCAGGTCCGCATCGAGGAGAGCGAGCGTCGCTATCGCGAGCTGTTCGAACAATCGCCCTTCGCGATCTGGGAGTCGGACTGGTCCGGTGTGAAGCGAGCCCTGGACGATCTGGCCGCCCAGGGGATCGAGGATCCCATCGCCCATGTTCGTTCCCGCGGCGACCTGGCGGCCGAGCTCAACGACGCCATCGTGCCGATAGACATGAACGATGCCGCCGTGCGCCTGTACGGTTTCGAATCGCGCGAGCACGCCCTGGCAAACGACGAAACCGTTGTTTCGACCCGCGACGAGATCGATGCGCTGGTCGATATTGCGCAAGCCTTTCGCAGCGGCCAGGTGAACGTCCAGCGCGACATTGTCGAGGAAACGTTCGACCACCGCATGATCGTGGTGCGGACCACGACCATGGTTCCCCAGGGCGCGGAAGCCGACTGGAAGCGCGTTGTCTCGATCATCGAGGACATCACCGAACAGCAGGAAACCCACGCCCGCATCGAGGCCAGCGAGCGCCGCTATCGCGAGCTGTTCGATCAGGCCCCGGTCGGCATTCGGGTCGACGACTGGTCGCATATCCGGCGCCGGGCCGAGCGGCTGTTCGTTGCGCACGGCGGACGCCTGGCCGATCACCTGATCGGCAACCGCCAGGTGATGCGCGAACTGTGCGGTGAGATGCGGATCGTGGAATCCAACGAAGGCTGCCTGCGGATTTACGGTGCCGACGGCCTGGAGGCGTTACGCAAGCAGTTCATAGCAGAGCTTTCCGAAGACATGCTTGACGAGCTGGCCCGCACGCTGGAGCAACTGGTCCAGGGCGCTTCTTCGGTTGGCCGAGGCGAGACCGCAGAAACACTGCGCTATGGCGGCCGCATCTACACCCGCGGCACCGTGCTCATCCCTGATGAGTATCAACGCGACTGGGCACGCGTCATTCTCACCGTCGAAGATGTCACCGAGATTCGCCGTACCCGCGAGGCGATGGAGAGCAACGAGCGGCGGTACCGGGAACTGTTCGATCAGTCGCCCGTGGCAATCTGGGTGGAGGATTGGTCAAGGGTACGCGAGCGCCTCGAGAGCCTTGGCGACGAGGCGTTGGCGAAGATAGGCGATACGCCTGCGCTGCTTGATGAGCTCTACGACGCCATGGACCTCGTGGATATCAACGAGATGGGCTGGCGCCAGCGCAATGCGCCCGGAAGAGCTGAAATGGTCGCCTGGTCGCGCCAGCCGCTGTCGCCGACCGGGCGTCCAACGATCTTGCGGCTGATCACGGGGCTGCTGCAGGGCGAGCGCCGGATCGAACTCCCCGACACACGCCAGGTGCGGCTGGACGGCACCATTTTTGTCGAGCGCGCGGTCACCTTCGTGCCGCCTGAGTTTGCGCGTGACTGGCGCCGGGTTATCCATGTGCGCGACGACGTCACGGCAGAGCACGAGGCACTGCGCAATCTGGACGAAAGCCGCAGCATGATGTCGCTGGCCCAGCGCATGACCAGCCATGGGCATTTCGTCTACGACACCGATCTCGACCGTATCATCGATGCCTCCGAAACCATCGGAAAGATCTTCGGCATCGAGACCAGCCAGTTCCTGACCGATCAGAAGTCGACGCTTGCCTTCATCCATCCCGAGGACCGCGAGCGTGTAACCGAGCACCTCCTGTCCACAGCGCGTACTTTCAGCCCGGTCGATATCGAGTTCCGCGTCCTTTGGCCCAATGGCGAGGTACGGCACCTGCACGAACAATCCGAGTTCATGCTCAACGAGCAGGGACAGCGCATCAACCGGCGTATCGGGGCCATCCATGATGTCACCGGCGAGCGGCGCACGGCCGAAGAACTGCGCCGGGCACGTGATGATGCCGAGCGCGCGAGCCGGGCCAAGACCGAGTTCCTGGCAACCATCAGCCACGAATTGCGTACGCCGCTCAATGCGATCATCGGCTTTTCGGAGGTCATCCTGGAAGGCATGTTCGGGCCTCTGGAGAACCCGCGCTATACCGAGTACGTGCGCGACATCAACGAAAGCGGGCGCCATCTGCTGGAGCTGATCAACGACATTCTGGACCTCGCCAAGGCGGAGGCGGGCCGCCTGCAGCTGAACGAGGACATCGTCAACCTCAGGAGCGTCATCGAACAGTCGACCAAGCTGTTCCGCGAACGGGCCGATCGCTCGGGCATCACGCTGGTCGCCGTTGCGCCGCGCGGCCTGCCGCGGCTGCGCGCCGACACCCGCAAGCTGCGGCAGGTGCTGCTGAACCTGATTTCCAATGCGGTGAAGTTCACGCCGGAGAATGGCCGCATCGAGGTGCGCGGTGAGTTGCGCGAGGATGGCGGCGTCGACATCGTGGTCGGCGATACCGGGATCGGCATGTCAGCCGAGGATATGTCGCGCGCCTTCGAGGTCTTCGGTCAGGTCGACAGTGCTCTGAACCGCCGCTACGAGGGCACGGGTCTGGGCCTTCCACTGTCCCGGGCGGTGATGCAGCTCCATGGCGGCGATCTCATCATGGAGAGCGAGTTGGGCCATGGCACCAGGGTGATCGCCCGCTTCCCGGAAGAACGGACCGAGGGCGAACGGGCCACGTCAGGCGGGCAGGAGGGTCGCAATGAGGCATGAGCGCATCGTACGTGTGCGCGTCCAGGGCAAGGTGCAGGGTGTCTGGTACCGGGCCTGGACCCAGGAGGAGGCCCGTGAGCTGGGTATCGACGGCTGGGTCCGCAACCGCAAGGACGGCAGTGTCGAGGCTGTCTTTGCCGGCCGAGCCGATGATGTTACGAACATGCTGGAGCTTTGCCGTTCGGGCCCGCCTCTTGCACGGGTGACCGGCGTCGAGGCCGTCCCCGAGGATACGGTGCCGTCGCCGGGCTTTGAGCAACGCCCGACCGTATAGCTTCAGGCCGCCCGGCGTCGCGGCGGCAGGGAGGCCTCGAAGGTCTCGCCGAGCGCCTTGTCCAGATCGGCCATGGTTGCCTTCACACCCAGGGCCCGCAGCGAGGTCACGCCGTGCTCGCGGATGCCACAGGGCACGATGCCGTCGTAGTGGGATAGATCGGGATCCAGGTTGATGCTGATGCCGTGGAAGCTGACCCAGCGGCGCACGCGTACGCCGATGGCTGCGATCTTCTCCTCGCGACCGTCGGGGCCGGAGACCCAGACGCCGACCCTGTCCTTGCGTCGTTCTCCACGGACGCCGAACCGCGCCAGCGCTGCGATCGCCCAGTTCTCCAGGCCCGCAACGTAGGCATGGAGGTCTGCTCCGCGCCGGTTGAGGTCGAGCATCACATAGGCAATGCGCTGGCCGGGGCCGTGATAGGTGTAGCGCCCGCCGCGTCCCGTGTGGTGCACGGGCAGACTGTTGCCTGCCAGCAGTTCGGAGGGATCGGCGCTGGTGCCGGCCGTGAAGAGCGCGGGATGCTCCAGCAGCCAGACGAGATCGCCTGCCGTTCCGGCACGAATTGCCGTAACGCGCGCTTCCATCAACGCAAGCGCCTCTGGGTAAGGCACCGGCTGCTCGCTGGACAGCCACTCCGGGATCGTCATTGCTTCCTTCCTGGGGGACTTTCGCGCCTTGCGGCACCCGGCAATCTTAGCTATACGGACCGCGCTTACCAGCCTGGGCGGTCGTGGCGGAACTGGTAGACGCGCAGCGTTGAGGGCGCTGTGGGCGAAAGCCCGTGGAAGTTCGATTCTTCTCGACCGCACCATTCTTTGAAAAAGGGCCTGCCGAACTGTCGGCAGGCCCTTTTTGTTGAGTGATAACCGGCAATCCTGGCGGGATCAGGGACCAAACGCGTCTGGAGACGTTGGAGTCATACGATTGGCGGTCAACATGCTCTAGACTGCCGTTCAGGCGCGCCGTGGGGGTGCGCCTGGAGCAGAATGGACGCTTGCAGGCATGAGCGAGGCGGCTGCCATCGACGAAAGCGCGCGCGACGGTCAGGACCTGTATGGCCTGACACCCGATCTGCTGCGCGCCATCCTCGAGGCACTCGACCAGGAGGACGTTAACCGGCTGGAAGCCCTTGTCGTGCCGCTCCATGCGGCCGATACCGCCGATCTTCTCGAGCAGATCACGCCGGGCCAGCGGGCCCAGGTGATCGATGCGCTCAAGCCCGACATCGACCCCGACATCCTGGCTTATCTGGGCGAATCGACCCTGGAGGACGTCCGCGACCTTCTGGGCAACGAGGAGTTCGCCCGCCTGGTGCGTGAACTCGATGTCGACGATGCGGTCGAGGTCATCGGCGAGTTCGACGACGAGGACCAGCGCGAGATCCTTGCCGCGGTGCCTGCGGCCGAGCGGCGCATGGTCGAGGAGGCGCTGACCTTCCCCGAGGAGAGCGCCGGCCGCCTGATGCGCCGCGATGTGGTTGCCCTGCCGATGTTCTGGAACATCGGTCAGACCATCGACTACCTGCGCGGCAGCAAGGACCTGCCCAGCGAGTTCTACGCCGTGTTCGTGGTGGATCCCTCGCACAAGCCCGTGGGCATGATCAGCCTGCACGACATCCTGCGGAACCCAAGGGATGTGAAACTCGCCGCACTCGTCGAGGGTGAGCCGACGACGGTGCAGGCCGACATGGACCAGGAGGAGGTCGCCTACCTCTTCCAGCAATACGGCCTGACCGAGGTTGCCGTGGTTGATGACGAGGGCCGCCTGCTGGGCGCGGTGACCTTCGACGACATGGTCGACGTCATCAACGAGGAGAGCGAGGAGGACGTGCTGCGCCTGGGCGGCGTCGCCGAGACCGATCTCAACGATTCCATCGTGGAAACCACACGCAAGCGCTTCGTCTGGCTGCTGGTGAACCTGGGCACCGCGATCCTGGCCTCTTTCGTTATCGGCATCTTTGCCGACACACTGCAGACCGTCGTCGCGCTGGCGGTGCTGATGCCCATCGTTGCCTCCATGGGCGGCAACGCCGGAACGCAGTCGATGACCGTGGCCGTGCGCGCCCTGGCGACCAAGGATCTCACCGAAGCCAACGCCCTGCGCGTCATCGGCAAGGAGATCGCCGTCGGCCTGCTCAATGGCGTGATGTTTGCCGTGCTCATCGGCATTGTCGCCTGGCTCTGGTTCTCCAACCCGATGCTGGGCGGGGTCATCGCGGGGGCCATGGTCGCCAATCTGCTGATCGCCGGCATGTCGGGGGCGCTGATTCCGCTGCTGCTCGATCGCCTGAAGGTCGATCCCGCCGTGGCTGCCGGGGTCTTTCTGACCACCGTCACAGATGTCGTCGGCTTCTTCGTCTTTCTGGCGCTGGGCGCGGCCTTCCTGCTCTGAACCACCCCGCCTGGATGAGCCATGCCCGATCCGATCCGCTTCTACTTCGACTTCAGTTCGCCCTACGGCTACCTGGCATCGCAGCGGATCGGGAATGTCGCCGCGCGCCATGGCCGCACGGTCGACTGGCATCCCATCCTGCTCGGTTTCATCTTTCGCGTGACCGGCCAGACGCCGCTGCTGGATCAGCCGATGCGGGGCGCCTACTTCACCCGCGACATGCAGCGCACGGCGCGCGAGTGGGGCGTGCCCCTGGTGATGCCGGAGCACTTTCCCTTTCATTCTGTGGCTGCTAGCCGTGCCTTCTATTGGCTCAAGGAAAGCGCGCCGGATCGGGCGGTGGCCTTCGCAAACGCCATCTACGGCGCCTACTGGGGCCAGGGGCGCGACGTGGACAAGCCAGAACAGGTCGCCGAGGTGGCCGCCGGCCTGGGACTGGACGGCGATGCCCTGCGTGAAGCCCTGGGCGAAGGCGCGGTCAAGGACCGCCTGAAGGCCGAGATGGACGCGGCGATGGGCCAGGGCGTCTTCGGTTCGCCCACCATGCTGGTCGACGGCGAGATGTTCTTTGGCTGCGACAAGTTCGAGCAGATGGAGCGCTGGCTCGAGAGTGGTGGCTGGTAGGGGCTGCTCAGCCTGCCAGGACGCCGGCATAGACGCCGCGGTCGATATTGCCGCCCGAAAGGATCAGCCCCACGCGACCGCCTGCCTTCGCGGGACCTTCCTGCAGCAGGGCGGCGAGGGGAGCGGCGCCGGCGCCTTCGGCCACGTTATGGGTGTCGCTGAAGTAATGGCGCATGGCGGCAGCGATCTCACCGTCGCTGACCGTGACGATGCGGTCGGCGCCGGCCATGATTTCCCGCAAGGCCTCGTTGACCGGAACACGGCAGGCCATGCCGTCGGCGATCGTATGCGCGCTGTTGGTCGAGACCGGCCGTTTCTGCGAAAACGACAGCGCGTAGCAGGGAGCGCCCTCGGCCACGACGCCGACCACCCGTGTCTTCAGGCCCAGGGCATCGCGTGCGCGCATGACGCCGCAGATGCCCGACCCCAGGCCGATGGGGACGTAGACGGTGTCGAGGTCGGGCGCGGCATCGAACATCTCCAGGCCGTAGCTTGCGACACCCTCGACGAGGTCGTCGTGGAAGGAAGGCAGCATGTGCAGGCCTTCTGTATCGGCAAGGCCGCGGGCGTGTTCGAAGGCGGCCTGGAAATCGTGGCCGGCTTCCACCAGGCGGGCGCCCAGCGCAACCATGGCCCGGTTCTTTTCCACCGAATTGCCATGTGGAACGACGATGGTCGCGGTGATACCGGCGCGCCTGGCGGCAAAGGCGATGGATTGTCCATGGTTGCCCCGGGTTGCCGCACAGACCCCGGTAACCGCGGGATCGCGTTCCTTGAGCCGGGTCATGTAGACGATGCCGCCGCGCATCTTGAAGGCGCCGACCGGCGTGTGGTTCTCGTGCTTGACCGCCACGGTCGTGCCGACGCGCTCGGCCAGCAGGGGCCATCGATGGAGGGGCGTGGGCGCCATCACGTCGTGGACCAGTGCCTGCGCGCTTCGGAGCGCCTCCAGGCGCCCGCTGCCGCCGCTCACGTCAGATTGACGCGCATGTTCTCGCGGGCAACGAAGGCGCCGCTCCATACCGCGCGTGCTTCGGCCTCGACCCGCTCCATGAAGCGGTCCTCGTGATCGGGGTCGTGGTGGAAGATCGCCAGGCTCTTGACGTTGGCCGCGCGCGCCAGGCGCACGCCTTCTTCCCAGGTCGAGTGGCCCCAGCCGACCTTGGCCGGGAACTCCTTGTCGGTGTAGGTCGAATCATAGGCCACCAGATCGGCGTCCTCGATCAGTCCCAGAATGTTCTGATCGGGCTGACCGGGCACATGCTCGGTATCGGTGACGTAGCAGAACGACTTGCCCTCGTATTCGATGCGGTAGCCGGTGGCGCCGTTGGGATGGTTGAGCGGCGCGGTGCGGATCGTGACCTGGGGATTGTCGGGTAGCTGGAAGGTATCTCCGGCACGGAAGTCCTCGAAGGTCTTGCGCGCAAGCATGGCTTCCAGCGGTACCGGGAAATAGGGGTTCTGCATCTGGTCGGCAAAGACATCCTCGATGCGGGTGCCGTTGAGATGGCCCGCCATGATCGCGAACTCGCAATCTGGATGGAACGCCGGCGTGAAGAACGGGAACCCGTTGATATGGTCCCAGTGCGTGTGCGAGAGCATCATCGTGGCGTAGCGCGTGTTCTTGCGCAGCAGCCAGTGGCCCAGGTTGCGCACACCCGTGCCGCAATCGAGGATGATGCGCGCGCCGCCGCAGCTCACTTCGACGCAGCTCGTGTTGCCGCCGAAAGCGATGTGGTGGGGGGAGGGACAGGCAATGCTGCCCCGGACTCCCCAGAACTTGACCTTGAACGCCATGGCGAAATATCCCCGCTCGTCAGGGCGGCCGGACCGGGCCGCTCGCCAAGATTACCCATCAACACGCAAACAACGCCTGTAGTCGCCTCGGTGCGCCCCCTCGCATCACGTTGGCAGGCCGTTGTCCCGAACGGGATAACGTTAATCTGACGACGCAATCCGTAACTGGCCAGTGATCGTTATCACAGCGATGCGCGGACGCGAAATACAGCAGCCTTCCGTCTCAGCGCGCGATCTCGCCGTGACCTGCCTCCAGTGCTTCGGCCATGGCCTGAAGTTTCTTCTTGTCCTGAATGTAGAGGACCTTGTCACGCTTTTCGACCATGCCGTCACTTGATAGCTGGCTTAGCACCCTGGCGACGGTTTCCCGTGTCGTGCTCGCGCGTGCGGCGATCTCCTTGTGCGGCGGCATGGGATAGATGACCCAGAAGCCGGCACCGGCGGCATCGGGCTTGGCCATGCGCAGCAGTTCGACATAGACGCGCTGTACGGCACCCAGCGTCGAAAGATCCATGATGCGGTCATCGCAGGTTCGCACGATCCGCGCCAGACGCCGCGTCACGGTCATCAGCATGGAGGGATGGCGCGCCAGCAGTTCCACGAAGAGGTTGGGCGACACGGTTGCCACCAGGGCCTTGTTGACGGCAACGACGGTGGCCGATCGCGGTTCGCCATCGATGGCGGCAAGCTCGCCGAAAAAGCCGTTGGCGTTGACCACGGCATAGGCAACCTCGCGGCCCGAGCGGGAATAGTTGACGATGCGGACCGCACCCTCGACGACGAGAAACGCATCCTTGTTGTCGCTGGCGCGATCGAGGATCTGTTCGCCGGCCTTGTAGGTTCGCCAGCGCACGAGCTTTTCAATGGCTTCCACCTCGGCGCGTGGAAGCTCCTTGAAAAGTTCGATATTTGCCAGACTGCGCGGCACAGTCCCAGTCTCTGCCACGTTTCCCCCCGACTGCGACGACGGAGCCTGTATTATCAGGGTGTTAGGGTGATCCGTAAAGCGGCACATACAGTGACCGCCGACTGCCACAGCGAAGGAAGGCCTTGATGCCTGCTACAGACTTCCCGCCGTTCGTTGCCGAGAGCCCCTTTGGCAACCCTGCGCCGCTGCGCCAGCCCATCCGAGCGGCCTATCGTGCCGACGAGGCGCAGACCGTGGATGCCCTGCTGGAACGGGCGAGTTTCGATGAGGCGCTCAAACGGCGGATCGAGCGCCAGGCGCGCGACCTGGTCGCTCATGTCCGTGCACGCAGGAGGGATACCGGCGGGCTGGATGCCTTCATGCACGAGTACGATCTTTCCAGCCAGGAGGGCGTAGCCCTGATGTGCCTGGCCGAGGCGCTGCTGCGCATTCCCGACGACGACACCGCCGAAGCCCTGATCCGGGACAAGATCGCCGCGGCGGACTGGCAGCGCCATCTGGGCGACAGCGAATCCCTCTTCGTCAACGCCTCGACCTGGGGGCTGATGCTGACCGGCAAGGTGGTGCGCCTGGAGGAGCGCTGGAAGGGCGATGCCTCCGGACTCTTCGGCCGGGTCATCAACCGCGTCGGCGAGCCCATCGTGCGGGAGGCGATGACCCATGCCATGCGCATCATCGGACGCCAGTTCGTCATGGGGCGCACCATCGACGAGGCGATCAAGCGCGGCGGCGAGGCCGAGCGCAAGGGCTACCGCCATTCCTACGACATGCTGGGCGAGGCGGCCCGCACCATGGCGGACGCCGACCGCTACATGGCCTCCTACGGCAACGCCATCGACCGGCTGGGGGCGGCCGGCGGTCCCGACGACCTGTTCGCCCGCGCCAGCATTTCGGTGAAGCTCTCGGCGCTGCATCCCCGCTATGAACTGGCGCAGCGCGAGCGCGCCATGAGCGAACTGGCGCCGCGCCTGGTCGCCCTGGCCGAGCGTGCCCGCGAGCGTGGGGTCGCCCTGACGGTGGACGCCGAAGAGGCCGACCGCCTGGATCTCTCGCTCGATATCTTCGAAGCCGCGGCTTCCGCGCCGTCGCTGGCCGGATGGGACGGACTGGGGCTTGCCGTACAGGCCTACCAGAAGCGCGCGGTGCATGTGATCGCCTGGCTGGCCGATCTGGCGCGGCGCACCCGGCGGCGTCTCCCGGTCCGGCTGGTCAAAAGGGCCTAGTGGGACACCGAGATCAAGCGCAGCCAGGAA
>CALGGB010000008.1 GCA_937880925.1 uncultured Rhodospirillaceae bacterium
GACATGCCTCCGCTGGCGTGGCGGGTGTGGTAGCGATCGAACAGGGCGTAGTGTTCCAGGGTGGCGCGTGCCGGCGCGACCATCATGGTGAGGTCGCTGTTCTGGCGCCAGATGCGCCGCTGGCTGCGGGAAGCCTGGAACCGCGCCACCGGAATGCGCACGGGCACGCAGGCATCGCACCCCAGGCAGGCGGGTTTGTAGATCAGATTGTGGCTGCGCCTGAATCCGGCGGCCGAAAGCTCGTCGTGGATCGCTTGTGCGTGGTTGCCCGAAAGGTCGGTCACCACCTTGGACTCCATGCGCCCGTCCAGATAGGGGCAGGGCTGCTGGCGCGTCCCGAAGAAGAACGACAATGGCCGCGCGTTCCCTGCTCCGTCGGAGTGCAGGCTGTTGGGTTCGTCCTGGTATTCGCTGTGGCGGGTCATGGCTGTCTCAACTCTACAACCCGAAATAGATGGGTGCGAAGAACGAGAAGGCCAGCCAGACGATCAGCACCAGCGGCACACCGGCCCTGAAAAAGTCACTGAAGCGGTAGTGTCCGGGCGCCATGACCAGCAGGTTGGTCTGATAGCCGATCGGCGTCGCAAAGGAGCAACTCGCCGCGATCACCACGGCGACGGCAAAGGCCATGGGATCGACGCCGATGCTGTGGGCCAGGTTGATTCCGATGGGGGTAAAGAGCACCGCCGCCGCGTTGTTCGAGAGCACGTTGGTCACCAGCGCCACGACCAGGAAAAAGGCTGACAGCACGATGGCGGGATCGTCACCGCCGGTCGCGGCAATCACCAGATGGGCAAGCCAGGCCGCGCCGCCGGTTGCCTGCATGGCCACACCCATGGCCAGCGCCGCCGCGACCAGCATGACGACCTTGCTGTCGACCGCGCGGCTGGCCTGACGGATGTTGAGGCAGCTTGAGGCGAGCATGGCTGCTGCGCCGCAGACCGCTGCGATGACGACGGGCAGCAGCTCGAAGGAGATGGCTGCGATCACCAGCAGCGAGATCACGATGGCGCGGCGCGCCAGGTGCAGGGCGGGGAGCTCCGCGGTCGACCACTCCATCAGCAGGACGTCGGGATTGGCGCGCAGGCCTTCGATGTCCTCGCGGCGCCCCCGCATCAGCAGCACGTCGCCGGCTTCCAGGCGTATCTCGGTCACGCGTTGGCGGATCATGCGCGAGCGGCGTTGCAGGCCCAGAACGATGCATCCGAAGCGGCGGCGCAGGCCGATCTGCTCCAGATTCTGGCCGACCATGCGGCTGGCCGGAGCGATCATGACCTCGACCAGCACCTGTTCGTCGCCGGGCTTGCGCGGCACGGCCGGGGATTCGGTTTCGGGCTCCTCGCGGTCGACGTCGCCGATCAGGCCGGAATCGCGGGCCAGGAGCTCGGTCAGCGCCTTGCGGGTACCGGCAACGACCAGGGTGTCGCCGCTGCGCAGGACGATATCCTCGAAGGGCGCCAGCTCGGCGTGTTCACCGCGTTGCAGAATCTGTACCGAGAGGTCCTTGAGCGCCGGGAACATACCGGCCGCGGCGGCGTGGCCGACCAGGTTGGAGTTCGGGCCCACGGTGATCTGGGCGAGATACTGGCGCCCGGCCGAGCCGACCAGGGCGCCTGCCATGGTCGTGCGGGCGGGCAGCAGGCGCGGCGCCACCAGCACGACATAAAGCAGGCCGATCAGGGCCACGAACAGCGCGGGCACGGTGAAGGAGAACATCGAAAGCGGTGCCTCGCCCATGTCGAGCATGGCGCCCGAGACCAGCAGGTTGGTGCTGGAGCCGATCAGGGTGGTCATGCCACCCAGGATCGCGGCGTAGGACAGCGGAATCATCACCTTGCTGGAGGAGAGGCGGTCACGCTCTGCCAGAGCCTGCAGCACAGGAATGAAGACGACGACGATGGGTGTGTTGTTGGTGAACGCCGACAGCGCCATGGCCAGCAGCAGGGTCAGCGCAATGGCGATGCTGCCGCTGCCCCGCGCCAGGAACAGGATGTCGCGCGCAATGCGTTGCAGCGCGCCGGTGTGGACCAGTCCCTGGCCGATCACCAGCATGCAGACCACGGTGATCAGCGCCGGATCGGCGAACCCGGCCAGCAGTCGCGAGCTGCTGATCGGGCCCGATGCGGTGGCCACCGGAAAGAACTCGAACAGCACCAACAGCACCGCGATCACGCCAAGGGAGGTGAACTCCAGCGTGAAGTATTCGGTGGCGTAGCTGACCACGGCGATGACGATCACCGCGAAGGTCAGCCACATCATCAGGGAAGGATCGACAGCGACCATGGGGCTGCTTGGGTTCCATGAAACAGGTTACCGAAATGCAAATGGGCTCTTGCCGGCTCGTTTGCGCATTCTACTACGAAAGCTGGCCGCCCGCGTCACGGGCCAATTCCGCACGCCGGAGGTATGGCTGCCATGCAGCGTCTTTCGTTGCGCCGCGCTTGGGCTATGATAACGGCGCCGCCATCGACGACGAACAGGACCAGACGCAGCCGACATGAGCCGCAAGCGCAATTTTACCAAACGAGAGCTCCGCGATGCCCTGGGGACCTTCACC
>CALGGB010000009.1 GCA_937880925.1 uncultured Rhodospirillaceae bacterium
CTCGATAGCGCTTCTTGAAACGTGTCACACTATCTCGGTCGATAAGATTACGCATGGCGTGTTGATTGTCACCGAGAACTGATGGGTTGGATACCCCCTCCCGACGGCATCGCAATGTGCCAAGGTGATGTGGGTCACATCACTGATAGGAGGAAGCATCCATGGAACAAGTTACCATCGTTGGGTTAGATTTGGCAAAGCGGGTTTTCCAGGTTCACGGCGCCACGGCTGATGGCGGCATTGCTATTCGCAAAAAGCTGTCTCGGGGCCAGGTGTTGGCATTTTTCGCGGACCTGCCGCCCTGTGTAGTGGCGATGGAGGCCTGTGCTACAGCACATTACTGGGCCCGTGAAATAGGTGCTTTGGGACACAATGTGCGGCTGGTGCCACCTGCGTACGTTAAGCCTTTCGTAAAGCGCCAAAAGAATGATGCCGCTGATGCAGAAGCCATAGCCGAAGCAGCCAGCCGGCCGACTATGCGATTTGTTGAACCGAAGTCGCCGCAACAACAGGCGCGTGCTATGGTTTTCAGGACGAGAGATCTTTTCGTCCGGCAAAGAACGCAAACGATCAACGCTCTGCGTGCGCATCTGGCAGAACACGGGCTGATCGCACCGCAAGGCATGTCCAATCTGGCAAATATCCGGCGGTTGATTGACGAGGCCGCAGCTGAAGTGGAGCCTTTGGTTGTCGAAACAGCTCACACCTATCTTGAGCAAATCGATGATCTATCATCTCGCATTTTGAAGTTGGAGGCGACGTTGAAACAAGAAGCCGCCCGAACTGATGCTTCATCACGGATGATGACTATGCCGGGAGTTGGTCCCATTACCGCAATGGCGATAGAGGCTTTTGCTCCATCTCTTTGTGTCTTTAGGCGCAGTCGGGATTTCGCTGCTTGGTTAGGGCTTGTGCCACGACAACATTCTACTGGCGGCAAACAGGTCTTGGGCCGAACGTCGAAGATGGGGCAACGGGATATCCGGCGACTACTCATAATTGGCGCAATGTCGGTCATTCGGTGGGCAACCCGCAAAGGAACAACCCCAGGGACTTGGCTACATTCCATTCTCCTACGCAAGCCGCGCAAGGTGGCGGCGATCGCACTGGCCAACAAGATGGCCCGAACACTGTGGGCGATGGAAACGCGGAAGGTAGATTACAGAGATCCACGTCTGACAGCGGCTTGATTGTATCGAGCAGTCAGTAGTGGAAGTCGGCGTGTGAGGAGGTCATAGACAGTAAGGACAAAAGATCGGTGACGACGGTTTTGAAAACGCATCCGGGTCAATGGGCCAAGAGCCCGCAGAACTGATTTTGCATCAAGGCCGCGCAGCTCCATACCGGCCAGCGGTCATATGATTGCCGCACAACAGGCCTGATACATGACCGCATCCGATCACACGTCACTATGTCGAAAAACCATCTTGCGCGAACGGGGGTATCCATACATGACCCGGCAACTGTAGAAATTGTCATTGAGAATTGACCCATGTGCAACCTTGCCCCTGCTTGAATCAGCTGGGAGCTATTGGAGTGTTAGACATGGGATTTCTGAGGATTATTCGGAAATGGGCTCTGCGAGACAAGATGCCCATCCGCGAGATTGCGCGCCGGACAGGGGTGTCTCGCAACACGATCAAGAAGTATCTGCGGACAGGGATAGTTGAGCCCGAGTTCCAGATTTTGGACCGACCGAGCAAGTTGGACCCTTATGCTGAGAAGCTGACAGGCTGGTTGCTGTCTGAGCAGCGTAAATCACGGAAGGAACGGCGAACGGCCAAGCAGCCTCTCGTGACATTGCCTTTGGCAATGCACTGTCAGCCAGTGGATGCATGCGGATCTGGTTCAGCTCGGCTTTGATGGTTCATATGAGCGTGTCGCGGCCTTCGTGCGGAACTGGAAGGGCGAACGGCAGCGCGCTCAACATACGACTGACCGGGGTGTTTTCGTGCCGTTGGTCTTTCAGCCGGGCGAGGCGTTCCAATTCGATTGGAGCGAGGACTGGGCCTATGTCGGGGGCGAACGTCTCAAGCTTCAGGTCGCCCATATCAAGCTGTCCCACAGCCGCGCATTTCTGGTGCGGGCCTATCTGCTGCAAACGCATGAGATGCTGTTCGATGCCCACTGGCATGGCTTTCGGGTGTTTGAGGGTGTTCCGGAGCGTGGCGTCTATGACAACATGAAGACAGCCGTTGACCGGATTGGTGTCGGCAAGAAGCGCGATGTAAACGCACGGTTCCTTGCGATGACCAGCCATTATGTCTTTGACCCTGAGTTCTGCAATCCCGCGGCAGGGTGGGAGAAAGGTCAGGTTGAGAAGAATGTGCGCGACGCCCGCCATCACGCCAAAGGCGTGCCTGCAGCACGACGGCTTTGGCAACTCATGCCCGCCTTTCCGAACCTCAATGCGCTGAATGAATGGCTGGAGGAGCGCTGCAAGCTTCTGTGGGCCGAGACACCGCATGGCAGATTGCCTGGCAACATTGCGGATGTCTGGGACGCCGAGAAGGCCGCGCTGATGCCACTGTCCAAAATGTTTGACGGCTTTGTCGAGCAGAGCAAGCGGGTATCCCCCACTTGTCTGATAGCATTCGACCGTAATCGCTACTCAGTGCCTGCCAGCTTTGCGAACCGCCCTGTCAGTCTCCGCATCTATCCTGAACGGCTGGTCATCGTGCTGGAAGCACGCCTTCGGCGCGACGTCGCCGAAGGCCATGTGGTCTGCACGCATGAGCGCATTATTGAACGCTCACACCGTCAGCCAGGGCGCGTTATTTATGACTGGCACCATTATCTGGCGGTGGTTCAACGCAAACCCGGCGCGCTGCGCAACGGGGCACCCTTCGTTGAGATGCCAGAAGGGTTCCGGAAGCTGCAGGATCAGATGTTGCGTAGGCCAGGTGGTGACCGCGTCCCTCTCATCGATACTTCGTATCGACTGCCGGTCAATGGATGGTCGACGTCCTGTCCTTGGTGCTCCACCATGACGAACAGGCCGTGCTTTGCGCGGTGGAAATGGCGCTGGAGGCGAGCGTGCCAACAAAAACCCATGTATTGAACCTACTTCACAGGCTGGTGGATGGCGCACCGATAGACCAGCCTGATGTGACCCCGCCTGCGGCCCTTTCTTTGAATAAGGAGCCCGAGGCCAATGTCGCACGATATGACGGGCTACGCACCACGGAAGGAACACGTCATGCGTCATGATCCCGCCGGTGCTGCCATCGTCATCATGATGCGCAGCCTGAAGATGCATCACGCCAAAGGCGTGCTTTCAGCACGACGCATGGCTCAGGCCGTGCAGGACCTGCATGAGCAGGGATCGCCCGCTTTCGATGCAGCGATCCCCATGTTGTCGCAGCTGCTTAAGGCCGAGATGGCTGAACGTGAGGTGCGTTCCATCCACTGCCCGGCAGTGCATGTTTACAT
>CALGGB010000010.1 GCA_937880925.1 uncultured Rhodospirillaceae bacterium
TCTGGTGAGTCTGTTGCGATGGCAGAAGCCGACAGAATGCCCGATCTGAGCGTTTCGGAGGATATGTCGAAGGCAATCGGCATCCCGCCCCGGGAAATGACGCCGAATGTGCGCAAGGCGATCGTTCGTCTGCTTGATGAATTGGAGCGCCTGCGCGTCGAACTTTCGGAGACCCGCTCCCGCATCGAATACCTGGAGAGGCTGGCCGACCAGGATGCTCTTGCCCCGGTTGCAAACCGGCGAGCATTCATGCGCGAACTGGGCCGCACGATCGCCTATTCCTCGCGCCACAAGATCGACAGTTGCGTCGTCTATTTCGACCTCAACAAGATGAAACACATCAACGACCGCTATGGCCATGCGGTCGGCGATGCCGCGTTGCTCCATGTCGCTTCGATCCTGCTCAAGCGGGTGCGCAACTCCGACCTCATCGGACGCCTGGGCGGTGACGAATTCGGCCTGATCATGCCCAATTCAGACCGCGAGGGCGCTGTTGCCAAGGCAACACGCATCGCCCAGGAAATCGGCGCGATGCCGATCGCGGTGGAAGGCCGGCCCCTGATGGTGGACGGCGAGCACATCCATATTGCCGTTTCGTTCGGTGTGCACCATGTCGCCGCCGAAGACGATGCCACCAGCGCTCTGGCCAAGGCGGACAAGGCGATGTACGTGCACAAGAGGCGCGGCACTTCCGCCTGAACCGCCGCCGCGCCGCCACCCCAGCACACGGGAGGACGGCGCATGAGCGCATTCTGGACCTATACCCTCGAGTTTTACCGTCGCGACGGCGTACAGCCCGCAGTCATCCATCTTCAGGATGCGCGTGGCGCTGACGTCAATCTGCTGATTCATGCTGCCTGGACGGCCGCGTTGGGTCTGCCGGCCACAACCGGCGCCCAGGCGTCCACACTGGCCGACAGCGTGGCTGCCTGGCGTGATACGGCGATCGAACCGTTGCGCGCGGTGCGCAATGCGCTGCGCCCCGGCGTTGCCCACGTTCCCGAAGAGGAATGCAAGGCGCTGCGCGGCCAGGTCCTGAAGCTGGAGATCGAATCCGAGCGCATCGAGCAGGCCGTGCTGGAGGCCGGAACACCGGGCGCGGCCGGGTGTGAACCCGGCGAGCCTGATCCCGCCCTGGTGGCGGCCAATCTGGCGGCCATGACATCCCTCAATCCCGCGCCCCTGACGCAGGCCGACCGCGATGCTCTGCGTGCCGTTCTTGTGGCTGGATGCCAGAACGCCGCGCCCGCGGAGATCGATGCGGCGATGCAGTCGTTCTAGCTGTCCGAATCGGGACGCGAATCCCGTTTCGGACGATGGCCGTCCCATCGCTGGACGAGGTCGGTATCAATCTGGAACAGGTCGAGCACCCGTCCGACGGTCTGATCGACCATGGCTTCCAGGGATTCCGGCCGCGTATAGAAGGCCGGAACCGGCGGTGCGATGACCGCGCCCATTTCCGAAAGCGCCAGCATGGTACGCAGGTGGCCGGTGTGGAGCGGTGTCTCGCGCACCATCAGCACCAGGCGGCGGCGCTCCTTGAGCGTCACGTCGGCGGCCCGCGTCAACAGGTTGGAGGTCACGCCGGTCGCGATCTCCGACATGCTGCGGATCGAGCAGGGCGCCACGATCATGCCCAGCGTGCGGAACGAGCCGCTGGACGGCGCGGCTCCGAGGTCGCCGATGGGATAGACCGCATCGGCCAGGGCGCGGACATCCGCGGCCCTGCGGTCGGTCTCGTAGGCCAGCGTCATGTCGGCCGTCCTGGTCATCACCAGGTGCGTTTCGACCGGCAACGGGCGCAGCGCCTCAAGCAGACGCACACCATAGATGATGCCGGAGGCGCCACTGATTCCAACGATCAGTCGATCGGGGGTCGCCATGACAATTCCAAATCCCTATATTGATTCCACGAGCCGGGATTTACCGGCGTTTCGCCGACGGATTGCCGGGAGTCCCGCGCTCGCCATGGGACACCTTATGCCGGAGGCGTGAATGACCCAAAACTTTGATTTGGTTCGTCTTGAAGCCCGCCATGACAAGCTCGAGCACGAGATCAAGGACGAATACCATCGTCCGATCCCCGATCAGTCGCGCCTGACCGAGCTCAAGCGCGCAAAGCTCCAGGTCAAGGAGAAGATCGCCGCTCTCCAGGGCGAACTCCAGATCGCCTGAGGCCCCGCCGCGTCCCAAAAGGGGCGCGGCGTTTTTCATTGGGGCGCTTCGAACGCTAGCCGCGCGCAGCCTGCGGCATGCAACACCGTTGCCCGGTATTCCTGGGCTCACACGGTGAGACGCGAGATTGTTGCCGTTGTGCTGTGTCCGGCCGCCAGTTCAGCGAGATAAATCTCGCCGCCGTAGGCGCTCACGATCTCGGCGCCAACGACCGTATCGACCGTATAGTCGGCGCCCTTCACCAGCAGATCCGGGCGCAGGGCCGCGATCAGTTCCAGCGGCGTTTCCTCATCAAAAATCACCACCGCATCGACATCGGCCAGCGAAGCCAGCACCTGCGCGCGGGCGCCTTCGTCCTGCACGGGACGTGTGGGCCCCTTCAGTTCGCGCACCGAGCGATCGCTGTTCAGGCCGACCACCAGCCGGTCGCAGCGCGCACGCGCCTGGCGCAGCAGGGAGACGTGACCGGGATGCAGCAGGTCGAAGCAGCCGTTGGTGAAGCCGATGCGCCGGCCCTGCTTCTTCCAGCGCGCCACCTGGTCGACCGCGGCCGTGCGCAGGAGCACCTTTTCCTCATTGGCGATAAAGGTGCTGGTGCGCAGGGCGTGGGTCAGGTCCTCGGTGTGGATGACCGCGGTGCCGATCTTGCCGACGACAATGCCGCCGGCCAGGTTGGCGATGCGGGCGGCATCCGCCGCATCGATGCCGCGGCCCAGTGCGGCGGCGAAACTGGCGACCACGGTATCGCCCGCACCCGAAACGTCGAAGACCTCGCGCGCCTGGGCCTCCAGATGGGTGACGCTGCCGTCGCGGCAGATCAGGGACATGCCGTCGGCGCTGCGCGTCACCAGGATCATCTCGGCGCCCGAATCCTCCAGCGCACGGGCGCCGGACTCGACCACCTCGTCGTCGGTCTCGGCGATCATGCGCGTGGCGATGGCCAGTTCCCGCCGGTTCGGTGTGAGCACCGTGGCGCCGCTGTAGCGGCTGAAATCGCTGCTCTTGGGGTCGACGATGACGGGGATGCCGGCATCGCGCGCCGCGCCGATGGCGGCCGCGATGGTCTCGGGCGTCAGCACGCCCTTGGCGTAGTCCGACAGCACCAGGGCGTCGATGCCCTCCAGTCCTGTCTCGACGATGTCGATGATGCGGGCGCAGGTCGCGGCCTCGATCGCCCGGTCGGTCTCGCGGTCGGCGCGCAGGAGCTGCTGGCTGCCGGCGACATACCGCACCTTGGTGGTGGAGCGGCGGCCCCGCTCGACCAGCAGATAAGGCTCGATGTTGGCTTCCTCGCCGACCATGGCGATGAGGTCATGACCCACCGCATCGTCGCCGACCACGGCGATGAAACAGCAGTGCGCCCCCAGCGCCACCAGATTGCGCACGACATTGCCCGCGCCGCCCAGCATCGATTCCTCCGATCCCACGCGCAGCACCGGCACGGGCGCCTCGGGCGAGATGCGCTCGACCTCGCCATAGACGAAACGGTCGAGCATCAGGTCGCCCAGCACCATGATGCTGGCGCCGCCAAGCCGTTCGATGGCGTGGGAGAGATCGGAGGTTTCGGTCATGGCATGTCCATCCCTGGGCGGCCGCCGGCCTCCCCGGCGCGGGGCTGGCGGCGTTGCGAGCGTTTCCTGCGCGGACATGGGGCCAAGGTCAAGGCCTTCCGCGCTCGCAACCATCCGACGTCCCCATGCAAACGGCTCGCCAGCCGCGCGGCTCAGGGTATGCTCCCGCGCCATGGAGAAGGGGAACCGGATTGACCAGTAACGCAGAAAGCGCCGCGGGCAGGGTGCGCCTCGCGCTGATCGGCTCGGCCTTCCTCTGGGGCACCTGGTGGCTGCCGCTGCGCGCGATCCATGGCCTGGGCATGGGCGGCTCGCTGGCGGTTTCGGCGGGTTTTGCGCTCGCCACCCTGCTGCTGGCGCCCTGGGTGATGCTGCGCTGGCGCAGCCTGATCGCCTGCGGCTGGGTCTCGCTTGCCTGTGCGGGCACCTTCGCGGCGGCCTTCGCCCTGTGGTCGGAGGGCCTGATCCACGGCAGCGTCGCGCGGGTCACGCTGCTCTTTTACCTGGCGCCGGTCTGGGGAACGGTACTGGCGCGCCTGGTCCTGAAGGAGCCGATCACCTGGCTGCGCTGGTTGGCCATCGCCATGGGCCTGGCCGGTGCGGCCCTGCTGCTGGGCGACCTCGACGGCATACCGCTGCCGCGCGACCGGGCCGAGTGGCTGGGCCTGGGCGGCGGTGTCTTCTGGGCGCTGGCCCTGCTTTTCGTCAATCTCAGCGCCGGGCGGCGGGACCTGGGACGCGCCTTCCTGATCGTGGCGGCGACCGCGCCGGCCTACATGCTGGTCGGCGCCGATGCGCCGGCAAGTACCGTCGACTGGCCCGCCGCACTCGCCTGGCTCGGCGTCTTCGCCGTGGTCTGGATCATCCCCGTGGTCTGGCTGACGCTCTTTGGCGCCAGCCGCATGGATCCCGGCCGTGTCGCGGTGATCCTGCTCCTGGAGGTCGCCGTCGCCATCATTTCCGCGGCGATCATCGCCGGCGAAACCCTGGACGGCGTCGAGATCCTGGGCGCTGTCGCGATCATCGGCGCGGGCATCGTCGAATCGGTGCCCGGCCTGTGGCGCGGCGCGCGGGGAGGCTCATCAAGGCCCTAGTCTTCGATTTTGCCCGCCTGATCGCGCAGGACGTACTTCTGCACCTTGCCCGTGCTGGTCTTGGGCAGGGGGCCGAAGACGATGGTGCGCGGCGCCTTGAAATGGGCGAGGTTCTCGCGGCAGAAGGCGATGATCTCGGCGGCAGTGGCGTCCTCGCCGTTCTTCAGGGTTACGAAGGCGCAGGGCGTCTCGCCCCATTTCTCGTCGGGCCGGCCCACCACCGCGGCCTCCATGATCTTCGGATGGCGGTAGAGCACGCTCTCGACCTCAAGCGTCGAGATGTTCTCGCCGCCCGAGATGATGATGTCCTTGGCCCGGTCCTTGAGCTCGATGTAGTGGTCGGGGTGCATGACGCCCAGATCGCCCGAGTGGAACCAGCCTCCGGCGAAGGCCTCGTCGGTCGCCTTGGGGTTCTTCAGATAGCCCTTCATCACGACATTGCCGCGGAACAGCACCTCGCCCATCGAGGCGGCATCGGCGGCCATGGGTTCGCAGGTCGTCATGTCGCCCACGGTGAGGGAGTCGAGCAGGTGATAGGGCACGCCCTGGCGGGCCTTCACGGTCGCCTGCTCGTCGGGCGGCAGAGCGTCCCACTCCTCCTTCCAGTCGCAGACCACGGAGGGGCCATAGGTTTCGGTCAGGCCATAGACGTGGGTGATCTTGAAACCCATGGCCTCGATGCGCGCCAGCACCGCCGCGGGCGGGGCCGAGGCGGCGGTCATCATGTTGATCGTACGGTCGAAGCTGCGGCGCTCGTCCGGACCGGCGTTGGTCAGCATGTTCATCACGACCGGCGCGCCGCACAGGTGGGTGACGCCATGCTCGGCGATAGCATCGAAGATCGGCTTGGCCGCGACCTGGCGCAGGCAGACATGGGTGCCCGCCACCAGGGGCAGGGTCCAGGGGAAGCACCAGCCGTTGCAGTGGAACATCGGCAGGGTCCAGAGGTAGACCGGATGGCGCGGCATCGACCAGGCGAGCACGTTGCCGGTCGCCGTCAGCGCCGCGCCGCGATGGTGATAGACGACGCCCTTGGGGTTGCCCGTGGTGCCCGAGGTGTAGTTGAGGCTGATCGCGTCCCACTCATCGGCGGGAAGGCGCCATGCGCACTCGGGGTCACCCTCGTTGAGCAGCTCCTCGTACTCCAGCTCGCCGAGGCGCTCGCCGCCCGCAGTGTTCATGGGGTCGTCGATGTCGATCACCAGAGGCTTGACGCTGGCCTGGGCGAGGGCCGCCTTGATCACGTCCGAGAAGGCCGTGTCGGTGAGCAGCACCTTCGTCTCGCTGTGGTCCAGGATGAAGGCGATGGCCGCGGCATCGAGCCGGATGTTGAGGGAGTTGAGCACCGCGCCGCTGGCCGGCACGCCGTAATGCGCTTCCAGGAACGGCGGGATGTTGGCGCACATGATGGAGACCGTGTCGCCCTTGCCGTAGCCGCGCCGCTCCAGCGCAGAGCAGAGCCGTCGGCAGCGGGCAAAATACTCAGCCCAGGTACGCGAGAGGGCGCCGTGGACATAGGCCGTGCGATCCGGGAACACCATGGCCGCGCGCCGGATGAAGGAAAGCGGCGTCAGCGGCACATGGTTGGCGGCATTGCGCTCAAGATGTTCGTCGTAGATGGACATGGCGATGTTCTCCCTGGAGCTCGATCTTTGCCGCAGCGGGCGCCGAACCGCAATCGTGCATCGGGATGGCTTGACCGGACGCCCTCTGGTGTAGCATGCCGCTCACCATGCAAGGGGCGTCCCCGCGGCGCCGGTTACGGGAGAAGTAGGGCATGAAGCGTGCGTATGACGAGGCCTACCGGCGTTCGATCGAGGATCCGGCGGGTTACTGGGGCGAACTGGCCGAGGCCATGGCCTGGACGAAGCGCTGGGACAGGGTGTTCGACACCTCGGCTTCGCCTGCCACGCACTGGTTCGTCGGCGCGGAGACCAACACCTGCTGGAACGCCGTCGACCGCCATGTCGAGGCGGGCAGGGGCGCCCAGCCCGCCATCGTCTGGGAGAGCCCGATCACGGGCGCCAGCCGCATCATCACCTTTGCCGAGCTGAAGAAGCAGGTCGCGACCTTTGCCGGCGTCCTGAGGAAGCACAATGTCGTCAAGGGCGACCGGGTGCTGATCTACATGTCGGCGGTGCCCGAGGCGATTGTCGCCATGCTGGCCTGCGCCCGCATCGGCGCGATCCATTCCGTGGTCTTCGGCGGTTTTGCCGCGGCCGAGGTCGCCAAGCGCCTGGACGACGCGACACCGCGCCTGGTGGTCGCGACAAGCTGCGGCATCGAGCCCGGCCGTATCATCGCCTACATGCCGATCCTGGAGGAGAGCTTCCGCCTGGCAGGCCACGAACCCGAAGGCGTGATCGTGCTGCAGCGCGAGCAGCAGACGGCCGAACTGAAAGCTGGGCGCGACCACGACTGGAACGAGGAGATGGCCGCGGCCAAAGCGGTCGACTGGGTGCCGGTCGCCGCGACCGATCCGCTCTACATCCTCTACACCTCCGGAACGACTGGAAAGCCCAAGGGCGTGGTGCGCGACAACGGCGGCCACATGGTGGCCATGCACTGGTCGATGAAGGGAGTCTACGACCTCGACCCCGGGGACGTCTGGTGGGCGGCCAGCGACATCGGCTGGGTCGTGGGCCATAGCTACATGGTCTATGCGCCGCTGCTGCACGGCAACACGACGGTGATGTTCGAGGGCAAACCCGTGGGCACCCCCGATGCCGGCGTCTTCTGGCGCGTCATCGCCGATCACGGCGTCAAGGCGCTGTTCACCGCGCCCACGGCCTTCCGCGCGATCAAGAAGGAGGACCCGAAGGGTGAATGGATCGGCAAGTACGATCTCTCGAAGTTCGTGACGCTGTTCCTCGCCGGCGAGCGCGCCGATCCCGACACCGTGCAGTGGGCCGAGCGCATGCTCGACCGGCCCGTGGTCGATCACTGGTGGCAGACCGAGACCGGCTGGGCCATGGCGGGCAACTGCCTGGGTCTCGGCCGTTTTCCCATCAAGCACGGCTCGCCGACCAAGCCCGTGCCGGGCTACGCCATCGAGATCCTGGGCGAGGACGGCAAGAAGCTGCCCGACGGCACGATCGGCGATGTCTGCGTCAAGCTGCCGCTGCCGCCCTCGGGTCTCGCGACGCTGTGGAACAACCGCCAGGGTTTCATCGACAGCTACATGGCCGACCACCCCGGCTACTACAAGACGGGCGATGCGGGCTACTTCGACGAGGACGGCTACATCTACATCATGGGGCGCACCGACGACCTGATCAACGTCGCCGGCCACCGCCTCTCGACCGGCGGCATGGAGGAAATCCTGTCCAAGCACCAGGACGTCGCCGAGTGCGCCGTGATCGGCGTCCACGACGATCTGAAGGGCCAGGTGCCGGTCGGCTTCATGGTGCTGAAGGCCGGCGTCAACCGGCCCAACGAGGAGATCGTGAAAGAGGTCGTCCAGATGGTGCGCGACGAGATCGGCGCCGTGGCGAGCTTCCGCCAGGCCACGGTGGTCCACCGCCTGCCCAAGACCCGCTCTGGCAAGATCCTGCGCCGCACCATGCGCCAGCTCGCCGACGGCGAGACCTTCGCCATGCCGCCCACGATCGATGATCCCGCGATCCTGGAGGAGATCGGCACGGCGCTGAAGCCGCTGGGCTATGCCAAGGGCTGACGCGGGATGAAGATTGGCGATGCCGATATCGCACGCTACCGCGACGACGGCATCGTCTGCCTGCGCGGCGTCATGCCTGTGTCCTGGATCGACCTGCTGCGCGAGGCGGTCGAGGTGGCGCTTGCCGAGCCGGGGCCGCATGCCGAGGAATACGCCAAGGGGGGAGGGCGCTTCTTCGGCGATCTGGACCTGTGGCAACGCCATGAGCCGTTCCGGCGCTTCGTGTTGGAATCGCCCGCGGCCGAGATCGCCGGGCGGATCATGGGGTCCTCGAAGGTGAACTTCTTCTACGACCAGCTTCTGGTGAAGGAGCCGGGCACGGCCGAGCGTACGCCCTGGCACCAGGACCAGCCCTATTGGGCGGTCGCCGGGCGGCAGGTCTGCTCGATCTGGCTGCCGCTCGATCCCGTGGCGCAGGAGACCTGTGTGGAATACGTCGCGGGCTCGCATGCCTGGCCGGCGTTCAGCCCCTATCACTTCGCGGACGGGCGGCCCTATGCCGATACCGGTCTGCCGCTGCTGCCCGACATCGAGGCGCAACGGGAGCGGCACCGCATCGTCAGCTTCGCCATGGAGCCCGGTGACTGCCTGGTCTTTCAGGCGATGATCGTGCACGGCGCGCCCGCGAACCGCAGCGCCAACCGGCGTCGGGCGCTCGCGACGCGCTGGACAGGCGACGATGCGCGCTACTGCCTGCGCGCGGGCGAGGTGGCGATCCCGACGAGCGACCCCGGGCTCAAACACGGCGATGTCATGGACTGCGATCTCTTCCCGGTGGTGTGGCGCTCCGATGGGCATTGAGCGCAGCTCACTGTCCATCGGCAGCGCGCGACTGCGCGCCGCGGCTTATGCCGCGGAAGCCAAGCCCGCGGAGCGGGCGCCCGGCGCCTGAGCCGATGATCAGTAGCGGCGCGGGATGTGACGCGTCCAGGCGGCGACGCCTGCGGTCGCCGCCCCGGTGATGACGAAGACGGCGGGCAGCGGCAGAACGAGCAGGACGACGGAGAAGACGCTGAGCGGGATGATGCGCCCGGCGTCCTTGAAGGTGGCGAAGACCGAGGCCATCTGGGCGCGCTCCAGGGGGCGCGCGGCGCGCAGGAAGAGTGCGTTGCCCGCGGCGTCGATCCAGGCCGCCGTGACGGTACCAAGCAGCATCAGGCAGACCGCGAGCTGAGGCCAGCCGGTGGCGAAGGCCATGGCGAGCGTCACCGTGCCAGTGGCGAGAAACCCGGCGGTCAGCATGCCGCGCAGCCCGAAGCGCGCGAACAGGCGGCCCCAGAGCGGTGACAGGATCACGGGCAGGGTGCCGAGCGAGACGACCAGCCCCGCGGTGCCGTGGCTGAAGCCGCTCTCCACGCAGTAGATAGGCCCGTAGACGAAGAAGACGTTCCACCACACCGAGCGCGCCGCCGCCAGGGCCCAGGCCAGACGCAGGCGCGGCTGACGGAAATAGCGTGGCACGTAGCGCAGGGGGTTGGCGCGGGCGATGCCGAGGCCCATGCGATTGCTGACGAGGTTGGTCGCCAGGGCATAGGTGCACACCCCCGTGGCGCACAGCGCCATGACCGCGAAGGGCAGCCACAGGCCGCCGATCTGCTGGAACAGCACACCGAGACCCGGGCCCAGGGTGAAGCCGGTGCCGATCAGCGCCATGCGCAGGGTCTCGA
>CALGGB010000011.1 GCA_937880925.1 uncultured Rhodospirillaceae bacterium
GAGCAGGCGATCGCCTCGGGCGAGATCGCTGCGGCCTATTCCTGGAACCAGTCCTATGTGCAGCTTCAGCAGCAGGGCATTCCGGTGGGTTACATGGTGCCCAAGGAGGGCGTCTTCGCCTGGGGCTCGGGTTTCATCATCCACAAGGATGCAACCGATCTCGACGCCGTCTACAGCTACATCGACGCCTGGATCTCGCCGGAGTCCGGCGCCTGGCTGATCGACAACTACGGCTACGGCAGCGCCAATCTGGCGGCCTATGACCTGCTCAGCCCGGAGCGACTGGCGGAACTGGGCTTTGCCGATCCCGAGGCGCTGATCGCCAACACGATCTTCTTCCCGGCCATGGAGCCGGACTACGAAGCCAAGTACGAGACGCTCTACCAGGACGTCCGCGCGGGCGCCTGACGGAGAGCCAAGACGCGTGAGCCTGGGCCGGCGGGGGCGACTCCGCCGGCCTTTTTCACGGGCCCGTCCTTGCCGATTGCATCCGTTGTACAGAGCCCCGATAACAGCCTTTCACCATCGGGGGATGGCCTGTGTCCGATCACGCCAAGGGGCTGCTGCTGACGTCGCTGGGCGTGCTGGTCATCGTGCCCGATGCACTGCTGATCCGCCTGATCGAAGTCGATTCCTGGACGCTGGCATTCTGGCGCGGCCTGCTCTCGGCCGTTGGCCTGGCCATCGGCCTTGCCCTGATCTACCGCGGCCGGTTCCTGGCCATGATGCTGGGTATCGGCGCCATGGGCCTGCTGATCGGCGCGCTGTTCGGCCTGGGCACCGTCACCTTCGTCTGGGCGATCACGCACACCACGGCGGCCAACACCCTGCTCATCGTCTCCACGGGCAGCATGTTCGGGGCGCTGTTCTCCTGGCTGCTGATGCGCGAGAAGCTGGCGCGGCGCACCCTGATCGCCATGATCGGTACCCTTGTCGGCCTGCTGGTGCTGGTCGCGGGCGATCTCGGCGGCGGGCGCTGGGACGGCGACCTTTCGGCCCTGGCAACCGCCGCGCTGGCAGGCCTCACCTTTACGCTCATCCGCAAGCATTCAGGCATCGACATGGTGCCGGCGCTGATCTTCGGCGGCATCGTCACCGCGCTGGTCGCCCTGCCCTTCTCTGCGCCGGCCATGGTGCTGGAGGAAGATGTCGTGCTGCTGGCCGTGATGGGCCTGGCGATGATTCCGCTCGCCTTTGCCCTGCAGTTCGTCGGCGCGCGCTACATTCCCGCCGCCGAGGTCAGCCTGCTGATCCTGCTGGAGGCGGTGCTCGCCCCGCTGCTGCTGTGGCTGGTGCTGGCCGAACATCCCGGCCCCACGGCCCTGCCGGGTGGCGCCATCGTGCTGGCCTCACTCGGCCTCAATGCCGCCTGGGGCCTGCGGCGCAGTCCTCGCCTGCTCAGGTGACAGCCGGGCGGTTGGCATAGGCGGGCGTTTCCCAGGCCCCTGTTTCCATCACCTTGCGCATGACCTCGACCGCGTTCCACACGTCCGCGAAGCCGATGTAAAGCGGTGCGAAACCAAAGCGCAGGATATCGGGTGCGCGGAAATCGCCGACCACGCCGCGGTCGATCATGGCGCGCACGATGGCGTAACCCTTTGCATGGCGGAAGGAGACCTGGCTGCCGCGTTGTTCGGCATCACGGGGGGCCGCCAGCTTCAGTCCGTGTCCCGCACAGCGTTCCTCGACCAAGGCAACGAACAGATCGGTAAGCGCCATGCTCTTTTGCCGCACCACCGCCAGATCGACGCCCTCAAAGGCATCAAGCGCCGCGACCAGCGCGCGCATGGAAAGGATCGGCTGGGTGCCGGTCAGCATGGCGGCGATGCCGGCTGCCGGTGTGTAGCCGCTGGCAAAGGCAAAGGGTTCGGCATGGCTCCACCAGCCGGTCAGCGGCTGGACCAGGTCGCCATGATGGGCGCGGGCGGCATAGAGGAAGCCCGGCGCCCCGGGCCCGCCGTTGAGATACTTGTAGGTGCAGCCCACGGCAAAATCGGCGGAGCAGTCGGACAACGCGATCGGCATGATGCCGGCGCTGTGACAGAGATCCCAGAGGATCACTGCGCCCGCGGCATGGGCACACTCGGTGAGTGCCGCCATGTCGCGCAGGGCCCCGGTGCGGTAATCGACCTGATTGACCAGCACGACAGCGGTATCGCCGTCGATCAGTTCCTCCAGGGTCTCGCCGTCGCGCCCCTGGAGCCGCGTCACCAGACCGGGCCGCGCCGCCGCCACGCCCGAGGCGATATAGAGATCGGTCGGGAAGCCGGCCTGTTCGGCGACCAGGACATGACGGTCCGGCTGCAAGGCCAGCGCGGCATGCAGGCACTTGTAGAGGTTGATCGAAACGGTGTCGCAGACCAGCACCTCATCGTCGCCGGCACCGATCAGCGGCGCCAGCCGCGCGCCCAGGGTGCGGGGCAAGGCAAACCAGCCTGCCGTGTTCCAGCTTGCGATCAGATCAACCGCCCATTCATCGGCGATCGCGCGCTGGAGTTCGGAGAACACGGCAACCGGCGCCGGCCCCAGTGAGTTGCCGTCGAGATAGATGAGGCCATCGGGAAGATGGAAGCGCTCGCGCACCGCCGCCAGCGGATCGGCGGCATCACGCGCCAGAATCTCCGGCGGCGGCGGCACCATGGCGTCAGGCCGGGTCGAGCCGTGCCGGGAAACCGGGCGCGCGCAGGTCGGTCTTCAGGGCATCCTCGAGCAGTTTCACGATCTGGGTCGACTGAGCGTTGCCACCGTATTCCTGGCGGCCACGCCAGAATATCTGCTCGACATGGCTGGCGATCTCCAGGGGCACGCCGAACTCCTTGCCCATGTCGTGGGCAAAGCCCAGGTTCTTGCAGGCAAGGTCCATGGTGAAGGCGACATCGTAGCTGCCGTTGAGGATGAGCTGGCCCTCGGTCTCATGGACGAAGCTGTTGCCCGAGGAGGCCTTGATCGCCTCCCAGGACTGGGCGAGGTCGAGGCCACCGCGCTTGGCCAGCATCAGGGCCTCGCCGCAGGCCACCAGATTGATGAAGGCCAGCATATTGGTGATGACCTTGATCACCGATGCGCTGCCCAGCGGACCCATGTGCAGGATCTGGCCGCCCATGGCCTGGAAGGCCGGCAGGTGGGCATCGAACAGCGCCTTGTCGCCACCGACCAGCACGGTGATCTCGCCCGCAGCAGCGCGGTGGACGCCGCCGGTCACCGGGGCTTCCAGCATGGAAACGCCCTTGGTCTGGGCCAGCTTGACCAGCCGCTCGACGTCGTGGCGGTCGCTGGTCGACATATCGATCCAGACGAGACCCTTCTTCGCGCCCTCCAGAACACCGTTCTTGCCAGCGACCACCGCATCGACCGCCGCCGGGGACGGCAGGCAGGTGATGACCGCATCACAGGCGGCTGCGACAGCGGCGGGTGTCTCTGCCCAGTCGGCACCCTTGGCCATCAGATCGGCCGCAGCTTCGGGGTGGAGGTCGTTGACGACAACATCGAAGCCCTCGCGCACGAGGCTGCCGGCGAGGAAGGCGCCGAGATTGCCGAGGCCGATGAATCCGTAGCGCATGATGGTGGGCTCCTTGATTGGGAATTCTGTCTCTCTCTGTCACCTCCGGCCTGACCGGACCATGACAATGGAGGGTTCAGTCGAAATCCGCGGGGTGGTCGCTCATTTCCAGATGCAGCGCGGTGCCGGTATAGGGATTGGCTTCGGCGACCTCCTCGTTGAGTTCAACGCCAAGGCCCGGCTCGGGCGAGGGAATGACAAAGCCGTCTTCCCACCGCATGGGCTTCTTGAGGATTTCGCTGTGGAAACCGCCCCACTGCTGGATGCTCTCCAGGATCAGGAAGTTGGGGGTGCATGCCGCAAGTGCGGCATTGGCTGCACCCTCGATGGGGCCGCAATAGAGGTGCGGTGCAATCTGGGCGTAGTGCGCCTCGGCCATGCCGGCAATCTTCTTGGCCTCCAGCAGGCCGCCGACGCGGCCGAGCGCCATCTGCAGGATGCTCGCCGCGCCGCTCGCCAGAACCCGGGCGAACTCGTACTTGGTCGCCAGGCGTTCGCCCGTGGCGATGGGTATCGAGGTGCCGCGCGCCACCTTGGCCATCTCCTCGGGCATCTCGGGTGGTGTAGGCTCCTCGAACCACAGGGGATCGTAGGGTTCCAGCTTCCTGGCCAGGCGAATGGCGCCCGCAGGGGTGAACTGGCCGTGGGTGCCAAAGAGCAGATCGGCCTTGGTGCCGACCGCCTCGCGCAGTTTCTTCACGAAGGTCTCGGAAAGCTCCAGGCGCTCCAGCGAGGGCTGACGCGGATCGAAGGCCGAGAACGGGCCGGCCGGATCGAACTTCACGGCGGTGAAACCCTGGGAGACGTACTTGGCGGCGCGCTCGGCAGATAGATCGGGATCCTCATAGACGTTCGTCGTGTCGCCGTCCTCGGGATAGATATAGGTGTAGGAACGCAGCCGTTCATGCACCTTGCCGCCGAGAAGTTCATAAACCGGCTTGTCGACCGCCTTGCCGATGATGTCCCAGCAGGCCATCTCCAGGCCCGAGAGCACGGCGATGAGCGAGAGTTCCGGGCGCTGGCTGAAGCCGCTGCCATAGACGTTGCGCCACATGGTCTCGATGCGGAACGGGTCCTTGCCGATGACATGGCGCACGGCAACATCCTCGGTCATGGCAGCCACGATGTGCGGCGAGAAGGTGGCGGTATAGACCTCGCCATAGCCGACGATGCCGTTGTCGGTGGTGAGTTTGAGGAAGACAAAATAGTTGCCGCCGAAATGCGGCGGCGGATTGCCCACCACAAAGGTCTTGATGTCGGTGATCTTCACTGGCCCTGCCTCCCGGTTCGGGCGGACTCAAGCGGAAGCCGGGCCAGCGTGCAAGGGAGCAATTGCGGCATACCGCCCCGCCGGGCCAGACTGCGGCGGTTTCAACACAACCGGCGTCCCCTCCATGAGCCTTTCTCCCGAACTTTGCAAAGCCCTGTCGCGGGTCACGCCGGTCATGGCGCAATCGGCGACCTTGCCGCCTGCCTGCTACACGGACCCGGCGGTCCACGAGGCCGACTGCGCCATGCTGCGGGCAAGCTGGATCGGCATCGGCCGGGCCGACCGCTGGAGCAAGCCGGGCGACTACACAGCCATGATCCTGGCGGGGGTGCCGGCGATCGTGGTGCGGGCCAGGGACGGCAGCCTGAAGGCCCATGCCAACACCTGCCGCCATCGCGGGCTGCAACTGGTGGAGGGCGAAGGCAACGTCGCGCGCTTCACCTGTCCGTTCCACGGCTGGACCTATGGCCTGGACGGGGAACTCCGCGGCGCATCCCGCATGGGCCATGCCTGTGATTTCGACACCGGCAGTTTCGGCCTGACCGGTTTCCGCACGGCCGAGCGCGGCGGCTTTGCCTTTGTCTGCATGGATGAGGCCGTGGCCGATATCGACGCCTGGCTTGGCAACTTCGGCGAGCACCATGCTCCCTGGCCGCTCGATACGCTGGTGACAGCGCACCACCGCACCTTCGAGGTCGCCTGCAACTGGAAGCTTTTCCTGGAGGTGTTCAACGAGTGGTACCACCTGCGCTACGTTCACGGCGCGACCTTCGGCAACATCTACCAGGAGCCCGATGCCCCCGATGCCGCAACCGGGGCGACCTTCAGCCAGTTCGGCGTCACGCAGGGCACCGGCGGCCTGAAGGAAAGCGAACAGGAGGCGGCCCTGCCCACCATGCCGGGACTTTCGGGGCGCAACCGCCAGGGTGTGCGCTACACCTGGGTCTATCCCACCATCACCTTCGCGGCCGGTGTCGACGCCCTTTGGGCCTATGACGCCCAGCCGGTCAGCGCGGAGCGCTGCAGCGTCACCATGTGGGTCGCGTTCCCGCCCGAGACGGTGGCAAGTCCCGGGTTCGAGGAGAAGGCGGCGCGCTACTACGTGCGCATGGACGAGGCGCTGGACGAGGACATCGCCATGCTGGAGCGCCAGCAAAAGGGCATGACCTCACCCTATGCCCGTCAGGGCCGGTGGTCCGAGCTGGAGCCCGGCGCGGCAAGTTTTGCAGCCTGGTATGCAGAGCGGCTGACCGCAGCCTGAAATACCAAACACAAACGGCCCATGGCGCGATGCCATGGGCCGTTTGCAGCTTCAGGCCAGCCCGGCGCCATGATGGCGTCAGGCTGATGTTCGATCAGGAGGCGTGGCGCGAGGAGCGACCCTCGGGACGGCGATGGCCGCCGCCGTTGCCGCGCTTGGCCGCCGGACGGCCCTGCTTGGGGCCGCCGGGACGCGCGCCGCCACGGTTCTGGTTCTGACGCTGACCCTGGTTCTGACGGTTGACACGGGGCGCCTTGCCGCTGGCGTGGATCGTGGCCACCGCCTCGGCATGGAAGGGATGCTCGCCGTCGATCTCGATCTTCTGGCGGGTGATCTTCTCGATGTCCTGGAGGAACGCCACCTCGTCTGCCGCGCAGAACGAGTAGGCGATCCCGTCGGCCCCGGCGCGCGCGGTGCGGCCGATGCGGTGGACATAACTCTCGGGTTCGTTGGGCAGATCGTAATTGATGATGTGGCTGATGCCGTCGATGTCGATGCCACGGGCGGCGATGTCGGTGGCGACCAGTGTGCGCACCTTGCCGGCGCGGAAGCTGGAAAGCGCCTTCTGACGGGCGTTCTGCGACTTGTTGCCGTGGATGGCGTCGGAAGTCTCGCCGGCCTTCACGAGCTGCTCGGCGATACGGTTGGCGCCGTGCTTGGTGCGCGTGAAGATGATCGCGCGCTGGATGGCGTCGCCCTTGAGCAGTTCGCGCAGCAGAGCGAGCTTGTCGCCGGCATTCACGAACATGACCTTCTGGGCAATGCGCTCGACGGTGGTCGCGGGAGGAGAAACCTCGACGCGCTTGTGGTTCTTCAGGATGTCACCGGCCAGCTTGGAGACTTCACCGGCCATGGTGGCCGAGAAGAAGATGGTCTGGCGATCCTTGGGCAGCTTGGCGACGATCTTGCGCACGTCGTTGATGAAGCCCATGTCGAGCATCCGGTCGGCCTCGTCGAGCACGAAGGTCTCGACGCCGTGGAGCTTCACGTGGCCCTGGTCCATCAGATCGAGCAGGCGGCCGGGTGTGGCGATGATGATGTCGACGCCGCGGCGCATCGCGTTGACCTGTGGGTTCTGGCCGACGCCGCCATAGATCAGGCAGCGCGTGGTCTTCAGATTGCGCCCGTAGGTCGCGAAGGACTCGGCGATCTGAACGGCCAGTTCGCGGGTGGGCGTGAGGATCAGGACCGAAGCCGTCTTGGGCTCAGGCCGACCCTCGGCCTCCGACAGCCACTGCAGGATGGGCAGCGCGAAGGCCGCCGTCTTGCCGGTGCCGGTCTGGGCGATGCCCAGGAGGTCGTGGCCTTCCAGGAGGAAGGGAATGGCCGCGGCCTGGATCGGCGTGGGCTGGGTGTAACCTTCGGTGGTGAGCGCCTTCAGGAGGGGCTCGATAAGGCCGAGGTCGGTAAACTGGGTCATTGGGAATCCATACGTGTGCACGGCGCGCCGGCGTGGTGCCGCGTGCGGTGCGAGGGAATTGGAAGACGGACCGGAGGGTCCGTCCATTGTCAGCGGGAGGTGGTGCCTAGCGGCGCCGGTTGCGGGGCGACTGACGGCCGGTACCCATGCGGGGAACGGCGTTTTCGTCCTTGTGCCGGAAGTTGATGCGCGCTTTGGTCAGGTCGTAAGGCGTCATCTCGAGCGTCACGCGGTCGCCGGTCAGCACGCGAATGCGCGCCTTCCTCATGCGGCCGGAGGTGTACGCCATCACCTCATGACCATTGTCCAGGACAACGCGGAAATGCGCGTCCGGCAGGACCTCGGTCACGACGCCTTCGGTTTCAATCAGGTCTTCTTTCGACATGTGTTCTCCACGATCGTTCGCGCGCCCGGTGTCGCCATTGATGGCGCACAACCCGGACGGGCCCGATCGCAGGATTGGTTCTATGCCGACGATCCGTCAGGCCAGCAGGCCGCTCGGCATGTTCACAGGCCATGTTGGCCTGTCCATCCGTATTCAGCCTCCAACGAAGAATGCATGCGATCTCTAGGGGTCGCAGTTGCAGCGTCTGGCAAAGCGGAACTCAGATGCCGCCTATGTGGTCGTTAACCGTAACAAAAGCAAGCCTTTTCGCCGCGGTGGCCACGGTGCAGGCATCCGGGGCACACTCACCATCATGACCACATCCAAGGAATCCATCCTCGCCCGCGTCTATGGCGCACGCAACAACGAGGACCTCGCAGAAGGCTACGACGGCTGGGCCGGCGACTACGACGGCGACATGGAACAGCGTGGCTACCGCCTGCCCGGCATCGTCACGGCACTGACCGCGCGCCATGTCGCAATCGGTGACGGCCCGCTGCTGGATGCTGGGGCGGGCAGCGGTCTGCTGGGTATCTGGCTGCAGCTTCTGGGCTACAGCGACATCACAGGCATCGACCTGTCGCAGGGCATGCTGGATCTGGCAGCAGGGACCGGGGCCTACACCGCGCTGCACCGCATGGCCCTGGGCGAGCCGCTGGATTTCCGCGACGGCGCTTTCGCCGCCGTCGTCTCGGCGGGCACCTTTGGGCGCACCCATGCACCGGCAGCCGGCTTCGACGAACTGGTCCGCGTTGCCCGTCCCGGCGGCCATCTGATCCTCAGCGTGCGCGCCAAGGGCATGGAGGAAGCCGGCTTTCCGGATGCACTGGAACGGCTGGAGCAGGCCGGAGCGTGGCGGCGGATCGGCACGACCGGCCCCTTCCAGGCGATGCGCAATGAACCCGAAAGCCTCTACGTGGTCCACGTCTGCCGGAAGTCCGGCTGACACTTCAGCCGCCCAGCAGGGCGTTGCGCACCATGGTCTGGAAGAAGTGGACGTGGTGCTCGCTGAACTCCGGGTGGGCGCGGTCGACGACGAAGCGGCCCTGGCGGTAGCCCAGGGAATGGAGGCCCTTCTGCACACCCTCGCAGAGGCCGACATCCTCCTTCACCAGCACGTTCTTGATGTAGTCGATGAAGCGGCGCTCCAGTTCGCTGGGCTCACGCGAGGTGAAGTAGAAGTCCCAGCGTTCCCGGGTCGTCTCCGGCCCCGTCGGCATGACGCGGAACATCGCAAGACTCGCCGATCCCGGATACATGAGCGGGATCAGCGTCGGCCAGATGTAGCCGAACAGGGCGTCCTGCTCGACCTCCTCGGCCTTGAGCGCATAGGCGCCGTTGTCGAGCTGCTTCTTCTCGACCTTGTGGCTGAAGGTGATGCCGTCGTCGGACCAGGTCGCCTTGTTGTCGTAATCGACGAGCTCCATCAGCGTCTTGTGGTTAGCATCGCAGTGGTAGCATTCGTGGTTGTTGTCGATAACGGTCTTCCAGTTGGCCTGGATGTCGATCTCCCAGCGTTCGGCGCGCACGAGGTCGCCAAGGCGCGGGCAGGCCTCCTCCATGTCGTGCACGTATTTCGGCGCCAGCTCGATGAGCGGGCGGGCGTCCATGTCCAGGTTGACGAAAAGGAAACCGCCATAGACCTCCAGCCGCACCGGCTTGAGATCGGCGTTGTCGGAGATCCAGTTCTGCAGGCTGTCGCGGCCGCGGGCCTGGCGGAACCTGCCGTCGCTGCCGTAGCACCATTGGTGATAGGGGCAGGTGATCAGCTTGGCGTTGCCCGAGCCCTCCAGCAGCGGATGGGCGCGGTGGCTGCAGACGTTGTGGAAGGCGCGCAGTTCGCCGTCGCGGCCGCGGATGATGACGATGCGCTGGTCGACGACATCGCCGGTGATGTAGTCGCCGGGCTTGGGCAGGTCGCTGACATGTCCCTGGTACCACCAGGTGCGATAGAAGATCGCCTGGTGCTCGGCCCTGTAGACCCCGGGTTCGTAGTACCACTCGGCCGGAAGGGTGAAGGAGTTCTCGGCCGTGCTGTCGAAGCGGCCGGCCTCCAGACGGAGGGGAGCACCCAGGGGACTGTGTTCGTTCATCGCGGCACTCCGGGCGGGCCGGCCATGGACCAGATCGGCCATCCATGGCACAGCAAATGGAAGGCTCACGATAATCGCTGGAATCCTGCAGGTTCAACGCAGTAAACTTCTGCTCATGGATCAGGGAATTTGATGTATGCGCCGCGCGCTGCCGTCGCTCAACGGGCTGCGGGTGTTCGAGGTCGCCGCGCGCTGCCTGGGCTTCACGCGGGCGGCCGACGAACTCGGCCTGACCCAGGGGGCGGTTAGCTACCAGATCAAGAAGCTCGAGGACGACCTGGGTTTTGACCTGTTCCGGCGCGAGGGGCGCACCATCGCCCTGACCGATGCGGGGCGCCGCCTGCTGCCGGTGCTGCAGCGCAGCTTCACCGACATTGCCGGCACGGTGGCCGGCCTGCGCGCCGAGCAGGCCAACCAGATCGCCATTGCCGTGAGCACCTACTTTGCCTCGCGCTGGCTGCTGCCGCGCCTGACCGGCTTCATGGCGCGCCACCCCGACGTCGGCATTCGCCTCGTCCATCTGCCCGGCGTGGCCCACCAGGGCATGCCGGAGGCCGACATCGCGGTGCGCTGGGGCCAGGGCGGCTGGCGCGACGGTCGCGTCGAGCTGCTGTTCGAGGCCGGGCTGACCCCGGTCTGCAGCCCGGCGTTGGCCGCCGGTGCGGTGCCGGTCAGCGCGCCGCGGGACCTGCGCAACCACACCTTCCTGCACGACGACGAGACCCAGACCGCATGGCTCGCATGGCTCAAGCTGGCGGGCGTGGGCGACCCCGGCCTGCTGCGCGGTCCTGTGATCGTCGATCCCAACGTACGCATGCAGGCCGCCATCGACGGCCAGGGCTTTGCGCTGGCCGATGACCTGGTCGCCGACGACATCGCGGCCGGCCGCCTGGTCGCGCCCTTCGGCCTGCGCCTGGGCGGCCACGGCTACCACCTGATCCACCGGCCAGAGGCGCTACCGCGCCCGACCGTCGCCCTGTTCCGCGACTGGCTTCTGGCCGAAGCGACGGGCAGGACTGCCTGAAGGCCCTCTCAGGCTTCCAGCGTGGCGCAGCGCAACATCAGGCGCAGGTGGCCGGTGAAGTCGTCGATGGGGTAGTGCAGCGTGAAACGGTTGTCCCAGAACACGACGTCGCCGACACGCCAGCGGTGGCGCATGGTGAACTCGGGCTGGCTGACGTGACGGTCGAGAAAGTCGATCAGCGGCCGGCTCTCGGCCTCGCTCATGCCGTCGAAACGGGTGACGAACATGCTGTTGAAATAGAGCCCCTCCTCCCCACCGGGATGGCGGCGCACCATGGGATGGATCGCCGTCTGACCCGGCGTATCGGGGCGGCCGGGTCCATCGTAGCTGTGCACGCCCGACATGCGCCGCAGCAGCGCCTGCATGCCGGGCGAGAGCGCGCGAAAGGCTGCGATCGTGCTGGCAAAGCCGGTATCGCCACCGACCGGGGGAATCACCTTGGCGTGGAGCGCGGTAACATGACCACCGGGACGCCGGAAGGTGACATCGGCATGCCAGGCTTCGTCACCGAACAGGCCCCGGCCCTCGGGTGCGCGTTCCAGGATCATCACTTCGGGCACGCCATCGGGATGGACGATGCCGGGAGCCGCCTGATGCAGGAAGATCGGGCCGAATCCGGCGGTAACGTCGCGCAGCCCCGCGGCATTCAGGTCCTGATCGTGGACCACCAGCACACCATAACGATCGAGCGCATCGCGCAGGGCCGCACGCTTTCCCTCATCCATATCCGAACCAAACCGGACACCTGAAACCACAGCCCCCAGGTGAGGCGTAATCGGATCGCACGAGAGGCCGGAAGCGGTCACGGCATCAGGTCCGCATGCGCTCGCCGTCGGGATCGAAGAGCGACCGGGTGATGACCGTGGCCTTCCTCATCTCGCCGAGAATCTCGATCTCGAAGCCGGCACCTTCCTCGCCCATGCCGGTGGGCAGGAAACCCAGAGCGACCGACTTGCCGGCCCAGTGGGCGTAGCCGCCCGAGGTGACGAAACCGATCACCTCGCCCTTGTGCCAGATCGGCTCGTCGGCGACGCAGTCGGCCTCGTTGGCATCGACCACGAAGGTCGCCAGGCGCCGCTTCGGCCCCTCGTCGCGCGCCTTGAGCGCGGCGTCGCGGCCGATAAAACCGTTGCGCTTGAAGGCGACGAAGCGGTCGAGGCCGGTCTCGGCCGGCGTGTAGTCCGGGCGGTATTCGCGCATCCAGGAGCCGAAGGGCTTTTCCAGGCGCAGGCTCATCATGGCGCGCATGCCGAAGGGCTTGAGGCCCAGGTCGGCGCCGGCCTCGGCCAGTGCGAGGTAGAGCGCACGCTGCTCGCGCGGCGCGACGTAGATCTCGTAGCCCAGATCCCCGGTGTAGGTGACGCGGCAGACCAAGGCGTCGGTCAGGCCGACGTTGATGCGCCGGGCGGCCAGGAAGGGCAACGCCTCGTTGGAGACGTCCGCGCGTGTCGTGCGCGCCAGCAGGTCGCGCGCCTTCGGACCGGCGATCTGGAAACCGATCTGGTCGAGCGAGATGTTGCGTACCGTCACGCCCTTTTCGGGCAGGTGCTCCATGAACCAGCGGTGGTGGTAGCTCTGGGCGGCATAGCTGGCGTTGAGGCGGAAGGTTTCCGGCCCCAGCTTGGTGATCGTGAAGTCGCCGATCAGGCGACCCTGGTTGTTGAGCATCGGCGCCAGCGCCATCCGGCCCTCGGCCGGGATGCGGCCCGCCATGATGCGCGAGAGCCAGATTTCGGCATCGGGCCCTTCGACCAGGAACTTCGAGAAGTTGTGGATCTCGTTGATGCCGACGTTCTCGCGCACGTTGCGGCATTCCGCACCCACCGCATCGAAGGCGTTGGAACGGCGGAAGGAGGGAACCTCCTCGCGCGGCTCGCCCTGCGGCGCGAAGTAGTTGACGTGCTCCAGGCCGAAGCCCGAGCCGAAGACGGCGCGCTGCTCGTCCCAGATGGCGTAGGCGGGCGTGGTGTGGAAGGGGCGCGCGGCGGGCAGCTCCTCGTTGGGATAGGAGATGGCGAAGCGGCGCTGGTAGTTCTCGCGCGTCTTGGCGCGGGTGTAGGCGGGCGTCGTCCAGTCGCCGTAGCGGGCGACATCCATGGCGAAGATGTCGCGGCTGGGTTCGCCCTCGATCATCCACTCGGCGAGCGCCAGGCCGACGCCGCCGCCCTGGCTGAAACCCGCCATGACCGCGCAGCACGACCAGAAACCCTTGAGGCCGGGTACCGGACCCATCAGCGGGTTGCCGTCCGGCGCGAAGGTGAACGGGCCGTTGATGATGCGCTTGATGCCGGCGCGCGCCAGCACGGGGTAACGCTTGAAGGCGACGTCGAGCTTGTCGGAGACGCGCTCGATCTTGTCGGGCAGCAGCTCGTGGCCGAAGTCCCAGGGCGTGCCGTCGACCGCCCAGTGCTCGCAGGCCTGCTCGTACATGCCGATGACCAGGCCCCTGCCCTCCTGGCGCAGGTAGCTTTCGCCGGCCGGGTCCATGACATGGGGCAATTCCTCGCCCCGCTCGTAAACCTCGGGAATGTCGTCGGTGACGAGGTACTGGTGCTCCAGCGGATGGCAGGGCAGATAGACGCCCGCCATGGCGCCGATCTCGCGCGCCCAGAGGCCGCCGCAGTTGACGACGTATTCGGCGGTGATGGTGCCCTGCTCGGTCACCACGTCCCAGTGGCCGTCGGGGCGGTGAGCGAGTTCCTTCACGGGGTTGCGCAGGTAGATCTCGGCGCCGGCCATGCGCGCGGCCTTGGCATAGGCGTGCGTCGTGCCGGAGGGATCGAGATGACCGTCCAGGGGATCGTAAAGCGCGCCCAGGACGCCGTCGGTATTGGTGATGGGCGACAGCTTTCTGATTTCGTCGGGGCCGACGATCTCGGTCTGCAGGCCCATGTGGCGGTGCTTGGCGCGTTCGGCCTTGAGGAAGTCGAGGCGGTCGGGCGTGGTCGCAATGGTCAGGCCTCCGACATGGTGGAGGCCGCAGGACTGGCCGGTAATCTTCTCCAGCTCGCGGTAGAGGCGGATCGTGTAGCCCTGCAGGGCGGCCATGTTGGGATCGGCGTTGAGCGTGTGGAACCCGCCCGCGGCATGCCAGGTGGACCCCGAGGTCAGTTCCGAACGCTCGATCAGCGCAATATCGGACCAGCCGCCCTTGGTCAGGTGGTAGAGCACGCTGCATCCAACGACACCGCCGCCGATCACGGCGACACGCACATGCGATTTCATGGTCCTGACCTTTTCCTCGTTCTCACTCATCACATCGGACCCGACTCACTCCGCCCGCGATCCGGGTAAAGGGTCGGCTTCGACTACCCCAGCACCGAGAAGCTGCTGTCCTTGTTGATCTCACGGTTGCGCGAGAAGAAGCCGGTGTTGATGTCCAGGCCGATGTTCTTCAGGCGGAACTGCACGGGATCGGCATCCTGGTCACGGCCGTTCTCGCAGGCCTCGATGATGTCGGCCATGATCTCGCCGGCGATGGGGGCGTTCTTGAACTGGTTCCCGCTGGTGCCGATGGCGAGATAGAACCCCTTGAGGTCCGACTTGTCGTAGATCGGCCCCCAATCCTCCGTGACGTCGTAGAGATCGACCGCGCCGCGGGTGCGGTTGGGGATCTTCACACCCGGGAAACGCTGGGCCTGGCGCATGACGAGCGTCGTCCACATGCCGGTGAACTCGGTGAGATAGTCGTCCGGGTCGACCCATTCCTTCTCGTCGCAGGCCGGGTCCTCGCTGCCGATCAGCATGTGGTTGCCGGTCTCCGGGCGGGCGTAGGCACCGATCTCGCTGTCGGAGAAGACGGTGCCCTGCTTTTCGATATCGAAGCCTTCGGGTGCCGGAACATGGGCGACCTCGTGGCGCAGGGCGCGCGTGGTGATGCGCATGGTACCGGCAAGGCCCGCCATCTCGTTGACCTTGGAGGAGTGCGGGCCGGCGACGTTGACCACGATGGGCGCCTCGACCACCGAGCCGTCGTCCAGGGTGACGCCGGTGACGCGGTCGCCCGAGCGGTTGATCGCGGTGACGCGGGTGTTGAAGCGGAAGGTCGCGCCGCGCTTCTCGGCCGCGCGCTGGACGTTGTGACCGGCAAGCTGGGGATCGGAGATGTAGCCGCCGCGCGGGAAGAAGACCGCGCCGGCGATCTCGTGGTCCTGGGGCTCGCCGAACTTGGGATCGTCGGTGGTGCGGGGATGATCGTAGGAAGCGGTCGAGACGGGAGGAATGCGCTGCTTCAGTTCGGCGGGCGAGAGCTCCTCATAGGGGCAGCCGATCTGGTCCATCACCTTGAGGATGTTGGTGAGGAAGCCGTTGTGCGGGTTCTTGACGACGATGCAGCCGCAGTTGTTGTACCTGGCCATGCCGCGCTCGTCGGTGACACCGCAGAAGTTCTCCCAGTCCTTCCAGTAGAAGTGGCTTTCGTAGGCCACGCCCGAGCCGTGGACCGTGGAGTAATAGGGCCGGATGATGGCGCAGGAATTGGCCGTGGAGCCGTAACTGGCGGCCGGCAGCCGATCGAGCGAAAGGGTCTTGAAACCCTTGGCCGCCAGTTCCCTGGCGACGCTGGCGCCGATAATGCCGGCACCGATCACAACAGCATCGTAACGCTCTGACATCTCCGGTCTTCCCCTGGGCGATTCCGCCCTTGGCATGTAGGCCGGAAAGGGCCGTTTGTCACGCGGCGCTGCGGCTTTCAGATGCCCGCCAGCGGCAGGGTGACCGTGATCGTGGTGCCCGTCCCCGGCGCACTGACGATACCCAGGCTGCCGCCCATGCGCTCGGTGAAGGACTTGGCCAGCGGCAGTCCCAGACCGGTACCCTCGAAACGCCGCGTCAGGGCCGCGTCGAGCTGGCCAAAAGGCGTCAGGGCGACGGGGATATCGCCCTTTTCCATGCCGATACCGTCGTCGGCGACCGTGATCACCAGCGTGCCGGCTGCATCGTCGCGCCGCACGTCAACGCGCACATGTCCGCCCGTCTCGGTGAACTTGATGGCATTGGAAAGCAGGTTGAGCAGGATCTGCTTGAGGCGCCGGCTGTTGCAGCGCATCCGCCCCAGGTCGGGCATGATTTCGGCATCCAGCATGATGCCGGCGCTCTGGGCCTGGGATTCGACAATACGCAGGGCGGTCTCGATAACCCCGGCCGGCCGCATGTCTTCCATCTCGATCGGTGCATTGGCGGCCTGCGCGGCGGAGAGATCAAGGATGTCGTTGATGACGTCGCGCAGGTGTTCGCCAGAGCTCTTGATGTTCTCAACGTAGCTGCCGTAGCGGCTGTCACCCATGGAACCGAAAGGCTGGCTCTCGATCAGCTCCGAAAAACCGATGATGGCGTTGAGGGGCGTCCGAAGCTCGTGGCTGACGTTGGCGAGAAATTCGCTTTTGGCCCGGTCGGCGATTTGCGCTTCGTCCAGTGCCCCTGCAAGGGTCCGGTGGTCCTCCTCGATCTCGACCGCCATCTGGTTGAAACAAGCCGCCAGGGTACGCATCTCGGCAGGTGCCGCGCGGCTGGGTTCGGGTGCCCGGGCGGAGAGATCGCCGTCGGCCAGTTTCAGGGCCGCGGCGATGACATTGCCAACGGGACGCATCAGCAAACCGGCCAGAAGCCAGCTCAGGATTCCAGCGACCAGCAGACCTACAAGCGCCAGGACCAGGGCCAGCATCTGCACCTGGCTCGCGGCCTTGCGCAGCTCGGACAGCGGCTGGGGCACCATGACGCCCCAGCCCGTGCTGGGAACATAGGTGAAGCCGGTCACCATGTCGGCCTGCATCGCAGGCGAGAAGAACTCCATGACATCGGTTTCGCCGGCCATCATGCGCTGCACGGGAGCGACCACGGAGATATCCTTGGAGGTCTCCACCCAGGTCGCATTGGGGTGAGCGATGACATGGCCAAACTGATCGACGATTGCCGAATGCCCGCGCTCGCCAAAGGTGATGCTGCCCTGGAGCTGGCGAATGTATTCGGTCGAAAGAGCGCCGATGACGATCCGCCGGTCGTCGACAGCCCTGACCATGAAGATGACGGGTATGCCGTCGACGTCGGGCATGACGCCGCTGAAATGCACGCCTGGCTCGGACGCAAGCTCCCACATCAGGGCGTACTGATCGGCAGACAGGCTGACGGTGCGCGAGGTGTCCATGACGATATGATCGGTGGGCGGACCGGCACGGTGCAGGGTGCAGAAATAGGCGAAACCCAGCTTGCCGCCCAAGTCGGTCATGCCGCCGAAATCGACATCCTGCTCGACCATGGCACCGAACATGGTGAGCACCGCGGCGGTATCGGTGGCGTAGCGCTCCAGCGCCAGGGTCATGTTGCGGGCAATCAGCAGGTGCCGCTCGCTGACCTCGTCAATCTCGCGGTCATAGGCGGTGACTTCGACCCACAGGCAAAGCAACAGCACGGGGATCGCTGCCACCGCCATGAATCCTGCGGTGAGGATGGGACGAAGTCCGATGTTCAGTGCCGTTCTCCCCAAGCGATACGAAGGGCCCAGCGTGCCGCCGGACCGTCGTACCCTTCCCCCGGCCATAATCCTACGCATTTCCGGGGAATATGGAACCTGCCGGGGCGGCACCCAGATCGCCCTTGCCCAAGCACTTCGGCGGGGGTAGGCCATGGGCCTGTCGCGCATCTCCAATCCGCCTGCCGGGAGGTTTTCCATGAGTGTCAGCAATGGTCGCCAGTCGCTTGCCATGCCCGGCCCGACGACGGTGCCCGACGAGGTGCTGGCGGCCATGCACCGGCCCTCGATCGACATCTACGGCGGCGAACTGGTCGGGGTCACGGATTCCTGCCTTGAGGACCTGCGCACGATCTTTGCCACCCGGGGGCGCACCTACATCTACATCGCCAACGGTCATGGCGCCTGGGAGGCCGCCCTCTCCAATGTGCTCTCAGGCGGCGACAAGGTTCTGGTCCTCGAAAGCGGCCGCTTCGCCCTGGGCTGGGGAGAGATGGCGACCATGATGGGCATCGAGGTGGAGGTGCTGGACGGTCGGCCGCGCCGGGCCTTCGATCCGGCGGCCCTGGAGGCCCGTCTGCGCGCCGATACGAAGGGCGAGATCAAGGCGGTGCTGGTGGTCCAGATCGACACCGCCTCCAGCGTCGTCAACGACATTCCGGCGCTGCGCAAGGCGATCGACGCGGCAGGTCACGACGCCCTGTTCATGGTCGATGCCGTGGCCTCGCTGGGCACCATGCCCTTCGAGATGGACGCCTGGGGCATCGACGTGGCGGTGACCGGCGCCCAGAAGGGCCTGATGACACCGCCGGGCCTTTCCTTTGTCGCCGCCCAGGGCAAGGCCATGGACGCCCATGCAAAGGCGGGCCTGCGGACGCGCTACTGGGACTGGACCGCGCGCGAGGGCGAGGCCCATTACATGAAATACTGCGGCACGCCACCGGTGCAGATGCTGTTCGGCCTGCGCAAGGCGCTGGACATGATCCTTGCCGAGGGGCTGGAGCATGTCTTTGCCCGCCATGCCACCCTGGCGGCCATGACGCGCGCCGCCGTCGAGCGCTGGAGCCAAGGACAGGTCATCTCCTTCAACATCACCGAGCCTGCCGAACGCGCCAATTCGGTGACCACCGTGCGCGTCGAGGGCCACGACGCCGGGCGGCTGCTGACCTGGTGCGAGGAGGAATGCGGCGTCGCCCTGGGCATCGCGATCGGCGACATCGCCGGCAAGGGTTTTCGCATCGCCCACATGGGCCACGTCAACGCGCCGATGATGCTGGGCACCCTGGGCGTCGTCGAGAGCGCCCTGATCGCGCTCGACATGCCCCATGGCGCGGGCGGTCTTGCCGCCGCGGCGCACCACCTGGGCACCGCATTGAAGGCCTGACCGCTCTCACGCCGCGATTGCCGGAAAGGCGGACAAGGCGCACACTTCCCGCGAACGGAACGCCCGCATCGCTGACGCGATCCACGGGCGCCGTGGCCGTTGGGAGTGATGGTCGTGGTGCTGAGTGGGGTCGTCGGACAGACGCGTCTCTTCTGGGTTCTGCTGGCGCTGGCGCTGGCGGTCGCATGGAGCATGTCCGGTCTGATCTTCCGCCAGATCCAGGATGCCGATGCGGCCCAGATCATCTTCTACCGCGGCATCTCGCTATCGGTTGCCCTGTTCGGCTTCGTCTTCTGGCGTTATCGCGGACGCAGTTTCGCTGCCTTCCGGGCACTGGGTCCGGTCGGCGCCTTTGCGGCGCTGACCCTGGGCGGCTCCTCGATCTTCTATCTGTTCGCGCTGAAGGCGACGACCATCGCCAACATCGCCTTCCTCAATGCCGCCACACCGTTCATCGCCGGAGGCCTGGCCTGGCTGCTGCTGCGCGAGGCGATGTCGCGGCTGACCGTGGTGGCGGTCTTGATCGCGCTTTCGGGCGTGGCGATCATGGTGTGGGAGGGTTTTGCGGTCGGAAGCTGGTTCGGCAACCTGATGGCGCTGACCGCCGTGGTGATTTCAGGCACCTATGTCGTGGCCCTGCGCTTCGGCAAGGGCGTCGATCTGATTCCGGCGGTAGCACTATCGGGCCTTGCCGCGGCAGTGATGGTGATACCGCTGATCGACGACTTCGCCATCTCGCTGCACGACCTGGCCTACTGCGTGCTGCAAGGTGTCTTCATCAGCGGCCTGTGCAACGGCCTCTATACCTTCTGCGCCCGGCACCTGCCCGCGGCGGAACTGACCCTGCTGTCGCTGGCCGAATCCGTGCTCTCGCCGCTCTGGGTCTGGCTTTTCATCAACGAAGTCGCCAGCGACCTGACGCTGATCGGCGGCGCCGTGGTGCTCTCGGCGGTCGCCCTGCAGGCCTTCTGGCGGCCGATGTTCCTCACGCGGAGGCGCCGCCTGCCGGCGGCCTGAACCCTCGGGCCATACGCCGCTCGATCTCCTCGATCACCGGCAGGAGATCGGCCACCGTGTCGATGATGTAGTCGGGCTCGGCCACCGAGAGCGTCTCCTGCGCCCGCTTGCGCGCCTCCTCGACATGGGGCGCATCCGGGGTGGCGAGGTCCTCCAGTGCGATGCCCGCGGCATTGCCCGACAGCGCCAGACCGACGGTCCAGCTTCCCGCAGCACGGCCCTCCTGGATGCCGGGCACGGTGTCGTCCACCTTGACCACGGCAGAGACAGGCCAGACCTGCAGGTCGAGGAAGCATTTGTACATCATCATCGGGCTGGGGCGGCCGACCGGCAGGTCGTCGGCACAGACCAGGTTGTCGGGCCGGTAGCCCTGGTCGGCGGCGGCCTCCAGCACGGCCTCCATGACATCGCGGTTGTAGCCGGTGGAGGAGCCGATCTTCATGCCGCGCGTCCGCAGGGCGGCGGCGACCTCGGCGGCGCCGGGGATGAGATCGGTGAAACGTGCGACCACCGCGCGGTCGAGTTCGCGGAAGCGGGCAAAGAGGCGTTCGACGGCCGCCTCGTCGACCGCGCCGTTGCCTAGTACCCAGGCATCGGCCACGCGCGGCATGGCAAGCAGGGCGCGGATGTGGTCGATCTTGTTGAGGCCCATGGGTTCGCGCGCCTCGGCCTCGGTGATCTCGGTGCCGAACTCGGCAAAGAGCGTGCGAAAGGCCTCGACCGGCGCGCGCGAGCCGAAATCGACCATGGTGCCGGCCCAGTCGAAGATCACCGCCTTGAGTGCCATCGGGTATCCTTCCGCTCAGTCGTAAAGGTCGGCCATCGTCTCTTCGGCGATGGCAAAGGAGGTCGAGGCGCCGGTGCCGGAGGTGACCATCACCAGCCGGACGGCCGGCTCCGGCGCGTCCCTAAGCATCAGGCGCTCCCCGCCGGAGGCATAGATCCCGGTCCAGCGCTCGATCACCTCCGCATCGCCAATCGCCAGGGTCGCTGCAAGCTCATCGAGGATCAGAGAGTCGACCGCCGCACTGGCGAAAGGTTCCGGAGTATCGGCATAGACATGGCTGTCGCCGACCACCAGCGAACCATCGGCCGAGGCGACGGCGATGAGATGGATTCCTGCTTCGGGGTAAGCCGGGCGCTCGGCGGCGATCCGCGCCTTCAGGGATCCCGCCTCCGGCAGCATGGCGTAGCCGTCGTAGCGGGCCAGCGTCAGGTCGCTCATGACCGGCAGGGCAAGCTGGAAGCTCTCCGCAGGACGCACGCGCAACATCTGCAGCAGGCATTTGGTGAGGCCGTAAGCCGCGATGCGCTCGGGGTAGAGGCCGAGGAAGTCCTCGCCGGGACAGACGATACAGGCTTCGGCCTCCAGCGGCCCGGTACTGGTCGCGATGCGCGGCAACGCGACCGCGTGCACCATCGCGCCGCGCCGGAAGGCTACGCCATGGGCCTGCTCCAGCCAGGCGGCGAGCTGCGGAATGGCGGTGCGCGATTCCACGCGCAGTTCGTGCGGGCTCCAAAGGGCGCCCAGCAGCCCATCGGTCAGTCCGGGACACAGGTCGTGTGCCTGGGCGGGGGAAAGGTGGCGGCAGCCCTCACCCATGTCGGTGGCAAGAAAGGCATCGATCAGCGTCAGGCTTTCAGGATGCCGCGCAGTGACAAGCGAGCCGTGCTGGACAATCGGGATGCCCGCCAGCGGCGCCACCTCGGCCCAGACATCACGGGAGCGGCGTGCACGGCGCCAGTGATCCCCTGCCCGTTGCCCGGTGACAGTGACAAAACCGAAGTTCCTCACCGAAGCCCCGTTGGCCTGGGCATCGCGGTCGATCACGACCACCGACAGCCCCCGGCGCACGGCCGCCAGGGCATGGGCCAGACCCAGGATACCGGCGCCGACGACGGCGAGATCGAAACGTTGCGTCACATCACGGCCCCGGTTGGAGAACGCCTCCTCCTGCCACAAAAGCCATGACGGCTTCGTGACACCGGGCGTTCAGATCGAGAAACCGCCGAGCTTGGTCTCCAGATACTCGTCGATGCCTTCGGCGCCGCCCTCACGGCCCAGGCCGCTGTCCTTCATGCCGCCGAAGGGTGCGGCGGCCGAGGTCGGGTTGATGTCGTTGATGCCGATGATGCCGAAGTCCAGCGCCTCGAAGGTGCGGAAGGCGCGCGCGATGTCGCGGGTGTAGATATAGGCGGCAAGGCCGTAGTGAGTGTCGTTGGCCATGTCGATCGCCTGCTTCTCGTCGTCAAACGCGATGACCGGGGCGATGGGGCCGAAGGTTTCCTCGCGGTAGATCGCCATGTCCGGCGTGACGCCGGTGAGCACCGTGGGGGCAAAGAAGAAGCCGCGGTCGAGGCCGTTTTCGTTGAGGCGGTGGCCGCCGCAGACGACCTCGGCCCCCTTGGCGCGGGCGTCCTCGACCTGGCGGACCATCTTCTCCAGCGCCACCTCGTTGACCAGCGGGCCGATGGCGACCTTCTCGTCGAAGCCGCTGCCCGCGGTCATGCCCGAGACACGCTCGGCAAGTGTCGAAACGAAGGGCTCCAGGTTGTCGCGTTGCACGAAGATGCGGTTGGGGCTGATGCAGGCCTGGCCGGTGTTGAGAAACTTCACGAGCTGGCAGCCCTTGGCGGCATGCACGGGATCGGCATCGCCGAAGACCAGGAAGGGGGCGTGGCCGCCGAGCTCGCAGGAAACCCGCTTCATGTTGGCCGCCGCCTTGCCCGCCAGCATTTTGCCGACCGCGGTGGAGCCGGTGAAGGTGAGCTTCCTCACGCGGGGGTCGGAGACGAAGACCTCGCCCACGGGAGCCGGATCGCTGCAGGTGACGAGATTGACGACACCCTTGGGCACGCCGGCATCCTCGAAGACCTTCATCATGGCGATGGCGCAGAGCGGTGTGGCCTCGGCGGGCTTCAGCACCACGGTGCAGCCGGCGGCAAGCGCGGGGGCGAACTTCCGCGCGATCATGGAGATCGGATAGTTCCAGGGCGTGATCGCGGCGACGACGCCGACCGGTTGGCGCATGGCGAGGAAACGCTGGTCGCGCCGTGCCGATTGCACCGTGTGGCCCTGGACGCGCTTGGCCTCCTCGGCGTACCAGGCGAGGAAATCGGCGCCGTAGCCGACCTCGATCCGGGCCGCGCGGATGGGTTTGCCCATCTCGGACGTCATGGTGCGGGCGAGCTCCTCGCGCCGCTCCAGCATGATGGCGTGCGCCTTCTGGAGCACGGCAGCGCGCTCGTAGGCGGTGGCCCCGGCCCATCCGGCAAAGGCGGCATGGGCCGCGGCGATGGCGCGGCTGGCTTCCTCGGCGCCCCCGTCGGGCACGTCGCCGACGTGGCTGCCGTCGATGGGGCTGGTGACCGCGAAGGTCGAGGTGCCCTGTTCCCAGGCTCCGTCGATCAGCATGGCGTCCCTCCCCTAGCCGCGTCCGATGAAGGGCATGTTGGTCGCCATGATGGTCATGAACTGAACATTGGTTTCCAGAGGCAGTTCCGACATCTGCAGCACGGCCTGGGCGACGTGGTTCACGTCGAAGACCGGCTCGGGCACCGTGGCGCCATGGGCCTGGAGCAGACCCTCCTTCATTTTCACGGTCATGGGCGTTTCGGCATTGCCGATGTCGATCTGGCCGCAGGCGATGTTGTAGGGCCGGCCATCGAGCGAGGTCGAGCGGGTGAGGCCCGTGATGGCGTGTTTGGTCGCCGTATAGGGTGCAGAGAACGGGCGCGGCACATGGGCCGAGATCGAGCCGTTGTTGACGATGCGCCCGCCCATGGGGTCCTGGTGGCGCATCAGGCGAAAGGCCTCACGCGTGCAGAAGAAGACGCCGTTGAGGTTGGTGTCGACGACGCGCTTCCAGTCCTCGATCGAAAGTTCGTCCATGGGCACCGCCCTGGCGCCGATGCCGGCGTTGTTGAACAGCACATCCAGGCGCCCGAAGCGCTTCCGCGTCGCCTCGAACAGGGCGTGGACCTGATCGGCATCGGCGACGTCGGTGGGCACGGCCAGGCAGCGCTCGGCCGGCGCGCCGGATTCGGCGATGGTTTCCTCAAGGGGCCCGGCGCGGCGGCCGGCCAGGGTGACGCTGTAACCCGCGCCAAGGAAGGCAAGCGCGACAGCCTTGCCGATGCCGGTGCCCGCGCCGGTGACGATGGCGATCTTGGCCATGGGGAATCTCCGCTGAACGATGTGGCGCGGAGCCTAGAGCAAAACGAAGCAGGATTGAACGCGACTCAGGCGGTCAGGCGGCGGGCGAGCCAGCCGGCGAAATCGTGGTTTTCCTTTTCCAGCCAGGAAAGCGGGCCGGGTTCTGCCAGCGGCGAGGCCGTACCGGCGAACAGGGCCTCCACCACGTCGCGGTCCTCCAGGTTCACGTCCCAGAGGAAGTCGGTCGCATCCTTGATCAGGCGCTCGCGATCGTTGGCTGCGGCCAGCCGTTCGGGCGCAAACGCCACACCGTAGCGGATCGCCACCTGGCCGATGCCGCGCGGCTGCAGCGAGAGATACCAGAGGTGATCGGGCGCCAACACGTACATGTGACCGGGGAAGACGGTGGGCATCACCGAGGTGGTGCGCCAGCGCCCCGTCAGGCGGGTGTTGTCGGCATGTGCCGTGCCGATGGGGGCGTCGGTGGTCTTCTGGAAGAGCTGGTAGGTGAAGGCCTCGTGATCCTCCTTGCCGAACTCGGTCTCCTCGGCCGGAAAGTAGGCGCCGACGGTTTTCCGGTGGGTGACCGGCAGGTGGTAGCCCTCCATGAAGTTCTCGGTCAGCAGCTTCCAGTTGGTGTCCCACAGGTGGTCCTGGCGCAGGACCTCGACATAATCCTCCATGTGATAGTCGGCAACGATCGCGCCCAGCGGCGCGAGCAGTTCGGCGACCGGGCGGGCCTGGGGATCGAGCGTCAGGTAGATCCAGCCGTGCCAGACCTCGCAGCGCACCGGGGCAAGGGCGATGCCGCCGGCATCGAAGGCCTGGCTGCGCTCCATGTGCCTGGCCGCGACCAGCTTGCCGTCGATGTCGTAGGTCCAGGCGTGATAGGGGCAGACGATGCGGCGGCAGTTGCCCTGGCCTTCCATCAGGCGGGTCATGCGGTGGCGGCAGACATTGGCGTGGGCGCGGACCGCACCCTTGCTGTCGCGGACCACCAGCACCGGCTGGTCGGCGATCTGCCAGGAGAACCAGTCGCCCTTGTCGGGGATGGACTCGGCGCGCCCGGCGCACTGCCAGTCGCGACGGAAGATGCGGTCCTGCTCCAGCGCGGCGATACCGGGGTCATGGTACATGCCCGGAGGCATGGCAAGCGCGGCCTCCAGTGGCCGTTGCGCAAGGGCCTCGATCCGATCAAGCAGGTGCGAGGTCGTCGACATGGGTTCGGGCAGTTCCGCTTCGAGGCGCCGTGGCGCGTTGGTCGCCCTCAGTATTCACGAACCAGAAGGCGATGATACTCTGATCTTCCTATTCAGTTCATAGCCGGGCGCTATCTGCGGCCAGCCGCAACGTCAGAGGGGAACACGCATGGCCGCGCGCAAGCCCCGCGTACTGTACCTGCTCCAGGAGTACCCGCAGGTCTCCGAAACCTACATCGCCAACGAGCTGGAGGCGCTGTGGCAGAGCTGCGACATCCGCATCGTGGCGCGCACCCATGCCAGCGCCAGCTACGAGGATCACTTTCCCTTCACGGTCATCGCCAAGGAAGACCATGAGACGCTGGCGGCACTGGCCGCCGAGTTCCGTCCGGACATCGTCCACGCCCACTACCTGCACAACGCCGTTACCGCCCACAATCTGGCGGCCCGGATCGGCGGCGCATTCACCGTGCGCCTGCATTCCTTCGACGTGTTGAAACCCCTGCCCGGAAGCCTGCGTCTTTCCGTTGCGGCGATCAACGGACCGGCCTGCGCGGGGGCGCTGACCTTCCCCTTCACCATGGAGCGGATGCTGGCGGCCGGTACCAATCCGAAGAAGCTGCATGCGGCGCCGCCGGTGCTGCGCATCGACCGCTTCCTGGATCGCGGCCCCAACGGCAATGCGATCATGAACACGGGTGCGGCGCTGCCCAAGAAGAACATGGAGGCCTATATCGACCTCGCAGCGGCCATGCCCGCGCGGCGCTTCAACCTCTACGCCATGGGTTACGATGTGTCTGACCTGAAGGCCCACAACATGTCACGCGGCAATCCCGTGCGTCTTGTACCGCCGGTCGCGCCGCGCGCCATGCCGGGAGAATACAAGAAGCACGAATGGCTGGTGTACACGGCGTCCCCCACGATCAACACGGTGGGCTGGCCCATGGCCGTGGCCGAGGCGCAGGCAAGCGGCGTGGGCGTGGTCATGCAGGATATCCGCCCGGATCTGCGCGAATGGGTCGGACCGGCAGGCTACATGTTCCGCACGATCGAGGAGGCCGCCGCAATCATCGCCCGGCCTTTCCCCGCCGAGCGCCGCGAAGCCGGGTTCGCCCAGGCGCAGGCCTGGGACTTCAGCCGGCACCTGGGCACCCTGGTCAAGCTCTGGAGCGCGGCCCTTGCCCGGCCCAGGCGGGGCAAGGGCAAGCCCAATCCCGCCTGAACCATCGCCCGGCGGCGATTGCAGCAGATCAAACGCGCACCTATGGTGACGCCCGAAATCGAGGGAGCACGGGCCGTTTGGAACAGTTCGCGATCACGTCCTGGGGCAGCGGGCTGACGCGGGGCAAGCAGTTCGATGTCGCCGTCGTCATTCCCACAGTGCTGCGTCCCAGCCTTGCCCGCGCCCTGCGCTCGGTCTTCGCCCAGGATATCGACGGCACGGTTCAGATCCTGATCGGCGTCGATGCCCACGAGGGCAGTGCCGATATCGCAGCCGAAAGCGCCCATCTGCCGCCCAACATGGCGATCACCGTGATCGATCCCGGCTACTCCACCGCACGCAACCGGGGCGGCCTGCACGATGCCCTGGGCGGCAGCCTGCGCGCCGCACTGAGCTTGCTGGCCCATGCCCGCTACGTCGCCTATCTCGATGACGATTGCTGGTGGGCGCCCCACCACCTTTCCAGCCTGCACGAGACGATCCAGACCCGCGACTGGGCCTATGGGTTGCGCTACTACGTCGGGCCCGCCGCGCCGCTGCCCCTGGGCATCGATACCTTCGAATCGGTAGGCCCGAACCTTGGCAGCTATGCCAAGAACGAAGGCGGTTTTTGCGACACCAACACGCTGATGATCGACAAGACCCGGTGCGAGGCTGCGATCCTGCGCTGGAGTCGGGCACAACGGGGCCATCCCAGCGGACGGGGCGCCGATCGCGTGGTCTTTGCCGCCCTGCTCGAACACGAGAAATACGGCGGGACCGGAAAGCCGACCGCCTATTACGAGATCAGCGAAAACGACAACATGCACGATGCGCGCATCGGCTTTCTGCGCAAGGAGCTGAAGCCCCTGGAGGGTTATGAGCGCTTCGCCCGTGGCGACTATCTGAGCGCTGCGGTCAATTTCTATCGCCACGCCTATCTGACACACAATCCCCCTTACGGCATGGCCTGGGCCTGTTGCGCCCTGCTCCGCATGGGCGATCGGCGGACGGCAGCCAGGCTGTCGACGCAGTTCGGTGCCGCCACGGACGATCCCTGCTGGCAGGCCCTGACGGCGCAGCAGTCGCCTGAACTTGAGGCCCAGGATGCGACAACGGCTTGCCGCATGGCCTTTTTCCGCAGCCAGCGCCTGATCGCCGATGGCGATCGCGAAGGCGGGGCCCGCTGGCTGCGGCGGGCACTGCAGACCGGCGGGCCTGACCAGCCGGAGCGCATCGTGGCCCAGGCGGAACTGGAGAGGATGGACAGGAAGGCAGGCTGAGGGCGCTTGTGCTCAGGCGAAGCGTTCGCGCAAGGTCGCCGCTATGCGCTCATAAACCGGCTGCCAGGCGCGAATGGCCGGCTGCCGGAACAGCCGCATGGTGGGATACCAGGGGCTGTCCTCGCGATCGATCAGCCAGCGCCAGTCGGGCGAGAACGGCATCAGGACCCAGACCTCCTTGCCCAGCGCGCCGGCCGTGTGGGCAAGGGAAGTGTCGACCGACACCACCAGATCCATCAGCGATGTCAGCGCCAGGGCGTCGTGCATGTCTTCGGAGTGTTCGGCCAGATTGACGACGCGCGAGGCATCCAGGTCGGCCTGATCGATCTCGCGCACGGGACGCTGCAGCACCACCAGGTCGGCGTCGATGCCGTCGAACATGGCGAGCATCTCTGTGAAGCGGATCGACCGATTGTGATCGTTGGGATGGGTCGGATCACCAGACCAGGCAAGCCCTATGCGCGGCCTGTCCCCCTTGGGACCGAAGGCTTCCTCGACGCGGTGGCGCCAGAGTTTCAGGCGCTCCTCTTGCGGGAAGAGATAGGGCACATCGGCCGGAATCGTCTGACCCAGGGTGTGGCGCAGCGCATGGGGCAGACTGCCCAGCGGGGCATGCAGGTCAAACCTGGGAATGCGTGTCTTGTTGTAGACGACCTCCGCATCGGAGGGGAAACAGGGGTGCAGGGATTCCGCCCTCTGCTGCAGTCCCAGCAGGATACGGCCGCCCAGGGCACAGACATGGGGAACGTAGCGCAGGAACTGGATGGAATCGCCGATGCCCTGCTCCCCGTGGAGCAGCAGGGTCTTGCCTTCCAACGGCTCGTCACCCAGCCAGAGCGGCTCCTTGAACACCGGATGGCCCGCTGCCTCCTTGCGTTCCCAGCGCACCTCATAGGTTTCCCAGCCCAGTGCATAATCGCCCATGCGCAGCGCATTGAGCGAGAGATTCCACTTGGCCTCGATCATGTCGGGCTTGATCTCAAGCGCCCGGCGGAAGCAAACCATGGCCTCCTCGTAGCGGCCCATGTTGCCGTACTGGCGACCCAGCGCATTCTGCGCCTCGGGGTTGTCGGGCTTCAGCTCCACGGCCTTCAGGAAGGCCTGTTCGGCTTCCTCGAAATTACCGTTGAGCTGCAGGGCATCACCGAAAACAAGCCAGCCTTCAACCCGCTCGGGGCCTGCTTCAACCGCGCGACGGCCGACCGCCACCGCACGCTCTGACTTGCGTGCCGAAACCAGGGTTGCCGTGGCACCGATCAGTGTCGCGACATCGGAGGGTTTGATGGCCAGGGCGGTGCGAAACGCCCGCAGGGCCGAACCGTGTTTGCCGAGCGCCTGATAGGCAAAGCCCATCCCGCGGTGGGCGCGATAGGATTCAGGGCCGATCGCGACGGCCTTGGCGAACATGTCCACCGCGCCCTGATTGCGACCCAGGGCAACAAGGGACCGCCCCGCGCGAACAGCAGAATCAACGTGGTCGGGTCGCTGGCGCAAAGACGCCAGCAGAGAAGAATATGCGGCCTCGTTGTCGCCCTTCTGCGCCAGCGCGACACCGCGCAGATACAGCGGCCCCGCCTCGAACGGCAGGCGTTGGATCAATCGATCCAGATCGGCCAGAGCACCATCGGTATCGCCGGACTTCAGCCGCGCCAGGATTGCGGCCTGGGCCCGGTCAAGCGGGGATGCCGCCTTGGCGCGAGCCTCGCCGGTCTCAGCGTCCGCTGGCACCGGGAGGCATCGACAGCACACGACGAATCTCGTCGGTGCGGAAACCCAGGGCGGCGGGTCGCGTAGAGCCCGGCAGGACCGCCACGTCGTACATCTCCTCAATGATCGAATCGAAGCGCAGCCAGTGGACGGCATCGCCCGTGTTGAGGTCGATCACCGAGATGCCGCAGCGCGCCTCGACACCGGCCTTCTTCAGGCGGTCGTCGAGCGCCAGGCCTGAGAACGTGCCGTCGCGCGGCTTGGAGGTTGCCACCACGGCAAAGTTGTTGATGAACGACATGCCGCGCAGGTAGCCCGGGATGAAGGCGATGGGCTCGAACTTGCCTGTCGCGAGATCGACCTTGCCGAACTCCCCCTGCCCGGAATTCAGGACATAGAGCGTACCGTTGTGAACACGCGGCGAGTGGGGCATCGAAAGGCCGGTACAGGCCATTTCGCCCGACTGGACATCGACCACCACGCCGCCGCTCTGGCGATGTTCGCGCCAGCCGTCGGCGACGTCGGTACGACCCACGGCCGAGACGAACCGGCGCCGGCATCGCCGTGCGCAGGAACAGACCCGAGGTCTTCGTCAAGGCGTTGATGCAGATGCGCGAGCGGCGGTCGGACCACATCAAGGCCGCGCGCGAGCGGAGCGCAGCCTGGCGCCAATCGCAGTCACTGGCGCGCCTGGTCACCATCATCGAGCAGAAGATGATCGCTGCCTGAGGCAACGGCCAGTTCTCGCGCCTTGCCATGGCTCGGCCTCTGGCCCATCAATGGCCACCCGCCGAGCGATCCAACGGAACCGCCATGAGCGCCGATACCCCGAACACGTCCCGCAGGGAAAAATTCAAGGCGGTCTTCGAGGCCGCCGTCGAGGCATCGAAGGCCGGCAACTACACAGAGGCACTCGAAGGCTTCAGCAAGGCGCTGGTCTTTTCACCGCGCTCCCTGCCGGCGATGCGCTATCTGGGCGACACCCTGTTCAAGCAGGAGCGCTACGAAGAGGCGCTGGCCTGTTTCCGGCGGGCGCTTGACGAAAAACCCGACCATGTCGTGAGTCTGCTGAACCTGGGCCTCGTGCTGCGCAAGCTATGGCGCTTCGAGGAGGCGGCCGCCGCGCTGGAACACGCCCACGCCTTGGCACCGCGCGACACCCGCGTCCTGTTCCACTGGGCACTCTCGCTGAAGGACGCCGGCCGCCTGAGCGAAGCAGAGCAACGCTTCCGCCAGACCGTGGAGATCAAACCGGACCACTACGATGCGGAGGTCGCGCGCGCCATGTGCCTGCTGCTCGACGGCCGCTACAAGGAAGGCTGGGACGCCTACGAGATCCGCTGGAAGCTGAAGGTGACGCCCGAGCCGCGCTATCAGGACCGGCAGTGGGACGGCAAGCCGGTCAAGGGACCGATCTTCCTCTCCAGCGAACAGGGCTTCGGCGACACCATCATGTTCTGCCGCTTCGCCCGCTTCGTGCGCGAACGCTGCGACCGGGTGATCCTGGAGAGCCAGAAGCAGCTCAGGAATCTGCTGACCGACGTCGAGGGCATCGACGACATCGTGGTGCAGAAGGAAACCGTGCCGCCCTTCGCGCGCCACGCCTATCTGCTCTCCCTGCCCCGCCTTCTGGACCTGACACCCGAAACCATTCCTGCACCGGTGCCCTACATCCACGCCACGCCCGAGCGCCGAGCCTGGGCGGCCAACATGATGAAGGTGCTGGGGCCGCTGGTGCGCGTCGGCATCACCTGGGCGGGCAATCCCAAATACGGCCGCGACCGTGAACGTTCGATCGAACCGCGCCATATCCTGGAACTGCTGGAGGCTCGCGGCATCGCCCTGCTCAGCCTGCAGAAGGGCGCCCCGGTCGAACAGCTGGGCGAACTGGGCTGCCAGTCGCTGATTTCCAACCTCGACCGCCAGATCAACGATTTCACCGATACCGCCGCAATCGTCTCGCAGCTCGACATCGTGGTCACCTGCGACAGCGCCGTGGCTCATCTGGCCGGCGCCATGGGCAAGCCGGTCTGGGTCGCCGTGCCCTATGCCCCGGACTGGCGCTGGTTCCTGGGCCGCGAGGATACGCCCTGGTATCCCACCATGCGTCTCTTCCGCCAGAGCCACCCTGGCGACTGGGACGGCGTCTTCCGCCGCATCGGCAAGGATTTGGCCGTGTTTGCCGACAACCTGCGAACGCAGCGCGCCGCTGCCGGCTGAGCCTCGCTGCCGCCTAGCCTGCCCACATGCGCAGCAGGTTCTGGTGGCAACGCATCAGCAGATCATAGGCATCGTTCTGACGCGGCCGCTCGAACTCCCCGCTGAGCGCGGCAAGGTCCGACAGGATCCGGCGGCGCTCCGATTCCCGTACGGCGCTTTGCAGCCACAACACACAGGCCAGGCGCTCACCGCGGGTGACCGGCAGCACCTGATGGGGAAACAGCGTGGGGTAGAACACCGCATGGCCCGCGGGCAGGCGGATGCGCTGACGGCCATAATCGCTTTCGATCTCGAGTTCACCGCCGTCGTAACTCTCGGCTTCGCTGAGGAACAGCGTCATCGAGATGTCGGAACGCAGCCTGTTCTGCTGGGCCATCGCCAGGTCGAGATGGCGGCCGTAGTGCATGCCTTCGCGATAGAGGCTGAGGATCGGCGGCGTGATGTATTTGGGCAGGATGGTGTCGCTGACCCTGCCGCTGCGACCGATTGCACCCTGAACGATTTCGCGCACGCGTGCCTGGGCCTGGCTGTCGATCATTTCCAGGTTGTCCTTGGCCCCCTTGAGATGACGGCCGGTCGTTGCCTTGCCGGAACCGAATCCGCCGGCTTGGGCGATGGCGCGCAGCCCTTCGAGTTCCTCGCGATTCACGAGATCGGGGATCACGACAATCATGAGCTGCCTCCGGGTACGCGGATCATGAGAGTTCAAGCCGCTTGCCGTTGCAGGCAGCCCAGTTGACGAGCGGTTCGAAGCGGCCGGCCTTGACCAGATGAAAGTCGATGTTGTGATCGCTCAGGCCCTCCAGAGGATGGAGCGAAACACAGGGATGGGCATCCAGGATCAACGGCATTTCGGCATCGGTGGGGAAACCCTCGCCATAGACGCAGGCGATCTCCGGCGGCGATGCGCTGTCCGAGATCCGCGCCAGCAGTTCCTCGGCCCTCTGCCTGCGGCGCGCGGCTTCGGAGGGATCGTCGTAGGGCGTTTCGCGATCGTCGCGCTCGACGGCGCCGGCGGCCCAGACGACCCGGTCGGCGCCGATCGCCAGCGCCGTTTCCACCGCCGGGATGCCGCCCATGCTGATGCCGTAGATGCCGGTCCGCGTGGCCCCCAGCTCGTCGGCCAGGCTGCGCAGAAAGACGTGCATGTCCTCAACCTTGCCCCCCGCCTCGCGCGTCAGGGAAGCGATGCCCGTGCGGTAGAAATTGCGACGCAGGTCCTTGAGGTAGACGATGTGCGCATCGGTGCGCGAAGCCCAGCGATGGAAGGTGCCGATCGGCGTTCCCATCCGCCCGAACATGCCGGCAAAACAGATGAGCAGGCGGCTGCACGACGGATCGCTCGATCGCGCGAGCTGGATATCGGCCGACCAGTGGTCGCGGAAGTCGTCGTGAGGCAATCGTGGGGGCACCTGCTCAAGGCCCGAGGCGACCTGTTCCAGAAAGGTGATCCTGGGATACTGGTCGGCGATGTGGCGCGCCAGGGCGCGGGCATCCTCCGGCTCACAATGGTCAAGCAGCCAGACGATGGCGTAGGCCCAGAGCAACGGCGACGTCACGCCCATTCGCGGCATCTTCCCCGCCTGCAGGAGGCCGTACAGATAGAGACCGCCCAGCACCGGATTGAGATTGCGCGCGACAACCTCCTGGCGCAGCAACGGCATCAGCCGGCGACGCCAGACCGGGCGGCGCAACAGGGCAAAGACGACGCGCCGGATGTGCTCGTCGCGATAACGCGGCCCCAGACACTCGACGCACAGGGCCAGCGCATCGCCCAGGCGCCCCTCGGTCAGGAGCGCGCGCAGCGGTCCGGTATGATCGGTCCCGTCCGGATGCGCAACAAACTGAACCGTCGGGCGCAACGTGCCTTCCCGGTCGCGCGCCTGTGCCATACGTCGCGCCAGGGCCTGAGGCCCTTCCTCCGACTGCAGCAGATTTCCCCGGCGTGACGAACGGTCGGCTGAGACCGAATTGTCGAGCGGTTCGTTCATGGTGTAAGGGGCACTCCAACAGGGGCTGGCCGCGGAGCGGCGGACCGGGCGCCTGATCGAACGGCGACAAGGCGATGGCGAAAGCTGCCGTCGCAGCAGAATGGATGGGCGGCCATGCAACGCTTCTTCGTCAGTGGATTTCCAAAGTCGGGTACCATATTCCTGCAGATGCTGCTGGACTCCCATGCCAACATCAACTGCCCCAGCGAACAGAATCTCTCCTACCTGTTCCAGCATCTCTTCAAGCTGTCGACCAACTACCGTCGCGTCATCAAGGAGATGGACCGCAAGACGGGCGGCCAGGGCCTGCGCTACGAGGCCCAGGCATTCTTTGCCGCAGCCATGCGCGCCTCGGTGGTCAACCTGATGGAATCGGGCGCCAGGCAGACCGACACCCACTTCGGCATCAACGACAACATGATGGCCTCCCATGGCGACCTGGTCGCCCGGCTGATGCCGCGCACGCGGTTCATCTTCATCGTGCGCGACCCGCGCGAGGTCGCCGTCTCGCTCTGGCATCACAAGTTGCGCACCGAACCACCGTTCGCGCGCCGCTCGCCGCCCATTACCGAGACCGTGGCCTTCACGGCGCGGGCCTGGCCGGAGTATCTCGCCAAGATGGAGGCGTTCCGCGACAAGTGGCCGCGCCGCTGTCACTTCGTGCGCTATGAGGATCTGCGCGGCAGCGATCGCGACCGCCATCTGACCGCCATGCTGCAGTTCCTCGAAGCACCGGCAACCGCCGCGACCGTGCAAGACATGTGGCGGGCAACCGACTTTGAAGCCCTGCGCTCGCGCGAAAAGGACAAGGACGGCGAGAAAGCCGGCTTCTTCCGTTCGGGCAAGACCGACAGCTGGCGCGACGAGGTGCCGCCCGAGGCCATCGAAAGCCTGATGCAGTCGGTCACACCGACGATGAAGCGGCTGGGCTACATCCTGACCGACTGATCCCGTTGCCGCTCAGGCGCCTTCAGCGGCAAGCTCCGGCGGGCGGAAGGCGGCGACCGCGGGTGCCGCACCCCCGAAACGCTCGACCTCGACCAGACAGGTATGCGCGCTGGGGCCCTGTGCCAGGCGCGAGGTTCCCTTGTCCAGGGTCAGCACATTGGGGTTGCCGTGGCGACACAGCGGCGCGTCCGCCTGACTGTCGACAGGGTCGTACCAGGCGCCGGTCGGCAGACGCACCACACCCCGGCGCACCGCAGGCGTTACCACCGCACCGGCCAGGCAGGCGCCGCGGTCGTTGAAGAGGCGCACCACATCACCATCGGCGATGCCGCGTGATACCGCGTCCTCGGGGTGGAGCCACACGGCTTCGCGCCCGGCGACCTTCCCGGCCCGACTGGTGGCGCCGTTATCGTACTGGCTGTGCAGCTTTCCGGCCGGCTGGCACGAAATCAGGTGCAGCGGATGGCGCCCCGTGCCCTCCCCGCCCAGCCACTCGGCGGGTTCCATCCAGACCGCATGGCCCGGACAGTCGTCGTAGCCGAAGCCGGCAATGGTCTGCGAAAAGATCTCGATCCGGCCCGAAGGCGTGGCCAGCGGATTCGCCACGGGGTCGTCGCGGAACGGGGCAAACATCACCTGCTCGCGGTCCGGTGCCGGCAGGCTGAAGACCCCCTCCTCCCAGAAGCGGTCGAAGTCGGGCATCTCGATACCCTGCTCGGCAGCACGCTGGCGGCCGCGGTCGTAGAGATGGCGCAGCCATTCCATCTCGCTGCGGCCCTCGGTGAAGGTCTCGGCAAAGCCCAGGCGTTCGGCGAGGCCGGCGAAGATGTCGTGGTCGTTGCGCGCCTGGCCCACCGGTGCGACCGCCCGATGCATGGCGAAGAGATCGCCCTCGCGGGAGGAACCCGAGAAGTCGTTGCGCTCCAGGGTGGTGGTTGCGGGCAGGACAATGTCGCAGTGGCGCGCCAGCGGGTTCCACCAGGGCTCGTGGCACACCACGGTCTCCGGGCGCTGCCAGGCACGGCGCAGACGGTTGAGGTCCTGATGGTGATGGAAGGGGTTGCCGCCGGTCCAGTAAACCATGCGGATATCGGGATAGGTCACCCGCCGGCCA
>CALGGB010000012.1 GCA_937880925.1 uncultured Rhodospirillaceae bacterium
GGGCCCTTGCGCTCCTCCTCCAGGTCCTCCTGACGCTCGGGCAGGCCCGTGAGGGTGACCAGCAGACGGCGCGGCGTGGCATCGCAGGCCGAAGCCTCGGGCGCGATACCCTGGGCGGCCAAGGTCTTGAGAATGAGATCGCGGAGATCGCGGGCTGCGCGCTGCTGCATGCGCGCGGGGATCTCCTCGGAGAAGATTTCGAAAAGCAGGTCGGCCATGGCTCAGTCCTGCCCCGGCAGATGGCCGCGGCTTTTCAGCCACTGGGTGCAGCAGGCCCGCGCCAGGGCGCGCACACGGCCGATGTAGGCGGCACGCTCGGTGACGCTGATGACACCGCGGGCATCGAGCAGGTTGAAGGTGTGGCTCGCCTTGATGCACTGGTCGTAGGCCGGCAGCGCCAGTTCGGCCTCGATCAGGCGGGCGCATTCGGCCTCGGCATCGACGAAGTGGCGCAGCAGCGTCTCGGTGTCGGCGTGGTCGAAGTTGAAGGAGGAATACTCCCGCTCGGCCTGCAGATAGACGTCGCCATAGGTGACGCCGGCGCCGTTCCAGTCGATGTCGCGGAAGTTGTCGACGCCCTGGATGTACATGCACAGGCGCTCCAGACCGTAGGTCAGCTCGCCCGGCACCGGGCGGCAGTCATAGCCGCCGACCTGCTGGAAATAGGTGTACTGGGTGACCTCCATGCCGTCGCACCAGACTTCCCAGCCCAGCCCCCAGGCGCCCAGGGTCGGGCTTTCCCAGTCGTCCTCGACGAAGCGGATGTCGTGCTCCAGCGGGTCGATGCCGATGGCGGCAAGGCTGCCCAGGTACAACTCCTGGAAGTTGTCGGGCGACGGCTTCATCAGAACCTGGAACTGGTAGTAGTGCTGCAGGCGGTTGGGGTTCTCGCCGAAGCGGCCGTCGGTGGGACGGCGCGAGGGCTGGACATAGGCGACGTTCCAGGGCTCGGGCCCCAGGCTCCTCAGGGTCGTTGCCCAGTGGAAGGTGCCAGCACCGACTTCCATGTCATAGGGCTGAAGCACGACGCAGCCCTGCTTCGCCCAGTAGGACTGAAGCTCGAGGATCAGGTTCTGGAACGGCAGGCCCCGGCGTTTGGCCGCGTTCATGGTCAACATCTCTCCCGGATCACGTACCGGCAGGGCGGGGTTTCGCCGGGACGCGCGCGGAACCTAGGTGGCAGACCCCAACGGGTCAAGCACGCCGGCCATAGGGGCAGTCCTGGCGGCCGCAGGAACTGGCCCCGGCTGCCGCGACATAGTCGCCGCAGACCCGGCAGGGCACCATGTCGACCTCGGAGACCGGCTCGCGGGCGGCCTCGCGGGCCCGCATGGCGCCCGGACGGCCCGCCGCCCGGCTCATGCGCTCGCGCAGGGTGGGCTTGGCCATGCGCTCTTCCATCTTCTGCTTGCGCGCGGCATTGCCGACGAAACGGAAGCCGAGCCAGAGGGCAGCGCAGATGAGCGCGAAGACGATGATCTTCTGCATGGAGAACATACCCCACGATGTAGCGTTCCCCGCAGCCCGGAGCAAGGGCGGCTCAGAGTCCGAGCATCATGAACATGTAGCCGTAACAGTCGGCATGATCGCGGAAGACGGCAATTTCCTGGCGGTGTTCGGCCAGCAGTTCCTCCACCATGGGATCGCCAGCGTGGCGCGCGGCGACCTCTTCGATCCGCGCGGCCATGGGGGTGTAATAGTCGTCCCACCATGCCGCTTCGGGGAGAATGAAATCACCCACCAGGCGCCAGCCGCATCTCTCCGCCAGGGCGCGGCAACCCGCGATATCGATCATGCCGGGATATTCCTCCCAGCAGGCTCGAACCGGGGCCGGCGGATCGTCGGTCAGCCAGACCGCTTCGGTGAAGGCCAGCCGCCCGCCCGGCGACAGCAAGGGCTTCCAGGCACGGAGGGCGGCCTCCACCCCCATGATGTAGGCCGCACCCTCGCACCACAGCAGGTCGAAGCTGCCCGGCGCGAAGGGCAAGGCCGCCATGTCGCCTTCCAGCACGGTGATGCGGTCGGCCAGCCCGGCCTCGGCAGCGCGGCGCCTGGCGTCCTCAACGAACGGCGGGTGCAGATCGACCGCCGTGATCACCGCATCGGGCAGGAGTCGGGCAAGATCGATCGTCTGCGTGCCCGGGCCGCAGGCGATATCGAGCACGCGCGGCCGGTGAGGCAGCGGCTGGGCCATGGCCAGAGCGCGGGCGGTAGAAGGCTGGTTTCCCGGCCCCTCGCGGGGCAACATGGCGTGGACCTCGAAGAAGATCTCCACCGCCTTTGGATCGTCCCAGTCCATGACGCCTCCCCTGCCGCCACCGATTGTCGTCGCACCACTTGAGCACAGCAAGGAAGAGGTCGCCGAGGCGATTCTGCGCGACCTGCCGGACTGGTTCGGCATCGAGGAGGCAACCCTGGGCTACATCGCCAAGGCCGGGCGCCTTCCCATGCTGGTTGCTCGTGCAGAAGGACAGACGGTGGGATTTGTCTGCCTGGAACAGGCGACCCCCGCAGCCATCGACGTTCACGTCATCGGCGTGCTCCGCGCCTGGCATCGCCAGGGTGTCGGCCATGCCCTGATTGACGCGGCGGCAGCAAGCGCGCGGGCGCAGGGCGCCGCTCTGCTGACCGTCAAGACGCTCTCCTCGCGCCATCCCGATCCCGGTTATGCGGCAACCCGCCGCTTCTACGAGGCAGAAGGCTTCCTGCCCGTCGCCGAGCTGCCCGAGCACTGGGGACCGGACAACCCCTGCCTGCTGATGGCACGTGTGCTGACGCCGTGAGCGATATCGTCCTGGTCCACGACGCCTTTCATGGCGGCTGGTGCTGGCGGCGCGTGGTCCCCCTGCTGGCCGCAAGGGGCCATCGGGTGCTCTGCCCGACCCTGACGGGGCTGGGCGAACGGCGTCACCTGCTGACGCCCGAAACCACCCTGGATACCCACATCGACGACATCGCGAACTCTATGCTTTTCGAGGAGATCCAGGGCGCGGTGCTGGTCTGCCATTCCTACGGCGGCATGCCCGCCACCGGTGCGGCCGATCGCCTCAGTGAACGTATCGCCGCCATGGTCTGGCTCGACGCTTATGTACCCGAGGATGGCCTATCGGCGCTGGACCTGCGCGATCGCCACAGCAACACGATTCCCCTGCCGCCGCACGAAGGTGCGGTCATTGCACCCCTGCCCGCCAGCGCCTTCGGCGTCACGGGTGACGATGCAGCCTGGCTGGAAGCGCTGCTGACGCCCCAGCCGCTGGCCAGCGTCACCCAGCCGATCCGGCTTTCGGGCGCCTGGCGCGCCATTCCGATCCGGCACTATCACCGCGCCACCCGCTATTCTGCCGGCTACTTCGACGCAATGGCGGACGCGGCCGAGGAGGATGGCGGCTGGCTGGTCGCGCGCCGGGACATGGCGCACGACATGATGGTGACCGAGCCGGAATGGACGGCGGCGGCGATCCTGGCCGCCCTGCCCGGCTGACGTTTGCCGACTCGACCGCGCCACTATCCGCGCTAGATTGCCGCACCAGCCCAGCGGAGCAACCATGGCCGACAGCCCCCGACGCAACTACGCCCAGTCGCACAAGACCGTCCGGATCAGCGCGAAGCGTTTTGCCATGTCACCCTGGCTGCCGGCCTACATGACCGATGAGACGGTGCTGGGGGTTTACAGTCGGCGCTTCTATCCCCTGACCATCGGCGATGACGCCATCGCCCAGTACAACAAGCTGCGCAGCGACGCTGTGCTGTTCGACGTGCCCGAACATCCCATCGAGATCAGCGGGCCGGGTGCGCTGGCGCTTCTGGAGAAGGTCTTCTGCCGCCGCATCGCCAAACTGAAGCAGGGCCGGGCGACCTATGCCATCGCCTGCGGCAATGACGGCGGCATCCTGATGGATGGCGTGCTGATGCGCCTCGGCGGGGACCGCTACTGGTACGTCATGGCCGATGGCGAGTTCCTGCCCTGGCTGGCAGCGCAGTCGGCAGGCTTCGACGCCACGATCACGGACCCGCGCTCCTGGGTGCTGCAGGTCCAGGGGCCGAAGGCCTTCGACGTGCTCGCCGACCTGGTCGACGGCACCCCGCCCGAGCCGTTCAACTACTTCGCTGTCGCCGAAACCGCCATCGCGGGCGAGAGATTCATCATCTCGCGCACCGGCTGGACCGGCGAACTGGGCTTCGAACTCTACAGCCTCAATCCCGGTATCGACGGTCCGTCGGTGTTCGGCCACATCCTGAAAAAGGGCCGTGCCCATGGCCTGGTCTTCTCCAGCCTGGAGAGCATGGGCATCCGGCGTATCGAGGCCGGCATCCTCGACAACGGCACCGACATCGATCCCTCGATGACACCCTACGCGGCGGGCCTGGGCAAGTTCGTCGACCTCGACAAGGAGGCCGACTTCTGCGGCAAGGCGGCGCTGGCAGCCGGGCCCAAGGACGTGCTGCTGACCGGCCTGACCTGCGCGGGCACGACCCCGGTCGCCGGCGACAAGGTGGTGGCGGGCAACACCCAGGTCGGGCGCATCACCGCGGGTGCCTGGTCGCCCCATCTGGAGACGGGAATCGCCTATCTCCGCCTGGACCGCCCGTTGCACGACAATACCCAGCCGCTGATGCTGGAAAGCCCCGACGGCAGCCGGCACGAGGCCGCCATCGTCGATCTGCCCTTCTATGATCCCGAAAAGAAGATCCCGCGCGGGCTGGCGACCGCCTAACCGGCGCTACCGCGCGCTTCCCACTCCGGCCGCAGCATCGACATGATGGCGAGGTCTTCCCGCTTGCCCGTGGTGGCTATGTAGGACTGGCGCAGCACGCCCTCGAAGACGAAACCCGCACGCTCGTAAACATGACGCGCACGGTCGTTGTCGGTGACGACGTCCAGCCACAAGCGGTGCGCCGGCGTCTCGCGAAAGGCCCAGTCGATGACGGTGGAGAAGAACGGGATGCCGAACCCGCTGCCCGGCCGCACGGAGACGATGCGATAGAGGCAGACATTGCCGTTGTGCTCCTTGAGGTCGCCCAGGATGGCAAAGCCCTCCGGCTCGCCCGCATCGCGCGCACCGATCAGATAGGCCATGTCCGGCCCCTCGATGCCGGCGCGATGACGGCCCTCGTCCCAGTGGCTGACGAAGGGTGCTGCATGCGGCAGGCGCTCGGAAGGCATGATGAAGGGGATATCGGCGACCACCGCAGGGCGGAGCGAGACCTCTGACATGGTGGAAACCTACAGCCGCGGACGCATCGGCGGCCAGCCCCGTACCACCTTGCGGCCCTGCACCGCCTCGCGGTGCACGATGTAGAGGCCGGCGCCCACGATCATGGCCAGGCCCACCCAGGTGGCGGCTTCCGGAAAGTCGCCAAAGAACAGGAAGCCGAAGAGCACCGCGATCGGCAGGCTGGAAAACTCGAAGGGCGTGACGATGCTGACCGGCGCGATGCGGTAGGCCTCGGCCAGCAGGATGAAACCCGCCGCCGAGATCGGCCCGATGATGCAGAGCAGCAGCGCATCCCAGCCCGTGGGCATGATCCAGGCGCGCATCAGGAAGGCGAACATGCCCTCCCCGTCGCCGAGGTAACGGCCATCGCCCACGATCAGGCCGAAAACCGAGGAGAGGATGAACAGGATGATCATGGAATGGATGGCAAAACCCGTGGAAGGCACCCGCCCGCCCCCGGCGCGCGTCACCAGCATGCTGCAGCCATAGAAGAAGGCCGCGGCCAGGGCGAGCAGCATGGCCGGATCGACCGCCGCGACATCGGGGCGCATGACCACCACGACCCCGGCAAAACCCACCAGCACGGCCATCCACCGGCGCGGGCCGACCTTCTCGTGCAGGAAGGGCACCGACAGCGCGGTGATGAACAGCGGGTTGGCGTAGTAGAGCGTCGCCACCTCGGCCAGCGGCAGCACGGCAAGCGCCAGGTAGTAGCAGGTGAAGGAAATGAAATGCAGCATGCCGCGCGCCACCGCGATCGGGTGGAAGCGGAAGGCGGCCGGATTGCCCAGGCGCCAGGCCAGCAACAACACGAAGGGAAGGCCCGTGATGCAGCGGATCCAGAGCATCTCGTGGACCGGATAACCGCCCGAGAGTTCCTTGATGATGACATCCTGCGAAACGAAGATGCACACCCCCAGGGTGAGCAGTGCCATGCCCCGCAGCGGCGCGTCCGGCGCCGGGTTGGCGGCAGGTGCCTTGGTCATCGCAGGTTCCTCACAGGCGCGGACGCATCGGCGGCCAGCCGCGGACCAGGCGCCGGCCCCGCGCGGCCTCGCGCTGCACGATGTAAATGCCGGAACCGATGATGAGTCCCACGCCGACCCAGGTCCAGAGATCCGGCAGGTCGCCCCAGAGCAGGTACCCGAGCAACACCGCCCAGGGCAGGTTGCTGTACTCGAAGGGTGTGACGACGCTTGCAGGCGCAAGCACGTAACCCTGGCTGATGGCATAGAAGGATATCGCCGCGATGGGACCGGTCAGCGCCATGAGTGCGAGATCGCCCCAGTCCGGCACGCTCCACGCCCGCGTCAGGAAGGCAAGGCTGGCGTGCCCGCCCGCCGTATCGTGGGCACCGTCACCCAGCAGCAGGCCCGAAAGGCCCGAGCCCGCAGCGAACAGCAGGGTCGACCAGAAGGCGAAGGTAGAGCTGGCAACACGGCCCGAGGCGCCGCGTGTGAGCAGCGCCGAGAAGGAATAGAAAAGCGAGGAGGCAAGTGCCAGCAGCATGGCGGGCTCGAAGGTCACCAGCCCCGGCCGCATCACCACCAGAACGCCGGCAAAGCCCACCAGCACCGCCGACCACCGTCGCAGGCCCACGACCTCGCCCAGCAACGGAGCCGCCAGCGCGGTGATGAAGAGCGGGTTGGAGTAGTAGAGCGTGGCGGCATCGGCCAGCGGCATGGCCGCGATCGCCATGTACCAGCAGGTGTAGGAGAAGAACCCCAGCACCGCCCGCCCGATGACGAACTTCGGATAAAGCGGCAGGAAGCCGCGCCAGCCGCATTCGAAACGCACCATCAGCGCGATCAGCGGCAGGGCGACGGCACAGCGGATCAGCGCCATCTCGTGCACCGCATAGGCGCCCGAGAGGTCCTTCATGATGACGTCCTGCAGCGTGAAAAGCGCCAGACCGCCCGAGAGAAACACCATCCCGCGGACAGGCGCATTGAAACTCGCGGGCGGGGTGGAGGCGACCATGGTTAGCCGTTTCGAGACAGGACGATCGCCGGGAGCGGCGCGGACCCATCTTCCCCGCGATTCGTTCCCGGCGCATCAGGGAATGCTGGCGCCGCTCAGCCGCAGATCAGGATTTCGCGCGGAACCTGGTGCAGCAGATCGGCGGTCGTCTCATCGAACAGCATGGTGTCGATGAGCACCGAGGCCCCTGCCCCCTGCGGCAGGAAGAACTGGCTCTCGTAGTTGCCGACCATGCCGGCATCGAAGCAGCGCTCGCCAAGGTCCATGTTGACGTCCCAGTAGCTCGGCCCGACCCAGTCGGGCGGGAAGGCGATGCCGAGTTCGTAACCGCCGATCCAGCGCTGCTCGTCCCAGATGCCCTGCTCCTTGTAGTAGCGGGTCATCTCGGAAAAGACCTCGGCCATGGCGATGCCGGGGCGCAGCAGCCCTGCCAGAACGTCGAACGAACCGGCCGACAGGGCGACCCGCTCGATCACCGCGCGGGAAGGCTCGCCCAGGCACAGGGTGCGCGAGAGGTTGGAATGGTAGCGGTGGAAGACGCCGCAGATATCGATGTGGACGACTTCGCCGGGCAGGATCTTCTTGCGCGAGGCAAGGCCATGGCTGGCGGTCGACTTGGCGCCGGAGTTCACCGGCATGGTGATGCCCGGGTTCTCGCCGCCGGCGTGCGCCATCGCCGCAACGATCTCGCCGTAGACATCGAGTTCGGTGACGCCCGTCCGCAGGGTCTCGATGGCGGCCTTCATGCCGATGTCGCCGATGCGCGCGGCGGTGCGGGTGTAGGCGCGCTCCAGGGGCGACTTGATGCGCCGGACCTCCTCGATCAGGCCGCCGGCATCGACCACCCTGGCGCCCTCGACCTCGAGCAGGGCCTGGAACTCCTCGCTGGTGGCGCGATCCGGGCGATAGGCCGACATTTCCAGGCCAACCTTGCCGCCGAGCCAGCCTTCGCTCTTCAGCTCGCCAACGATGAACCCCATCAGGCCCCAGCGCTGCTCGTGACCGGGAATGCGCACGTCGCGGCTGACGGTGGAATACTTCACCAGCGCCGTCTCGTGTTCGCGCTCGAAATGGATGTAGTCGTCGGCATCGACATGGACGGCGATACCGCTGGCCGGCTGCCAGCTACGAGGCCCGTTGGTCTGGTACCACTCGGCCTGCATGCCGCTGAGGTAGAAGATGTTCTCGGGCGCCGAGACAAACAGCGTGACGATGCCGCGCGCCGCCATCGCCTTGCGCACCCGGGTCAGCCGGGCGCGGTATTCCTCCAGGGGAAAGGCGACCTCCATGGCCGGGGCGATGTGGGCCAGGGCGATCTCGCGGTCGGTCGTCATGGGCAGCGTGGCCTTTCGGGCGGCGGGAACGGGAAAGCAGGCGTGCTGGGCGCAATCATGTGGGGTTCTCGGCGACAAATCCATGGGTCCACCGCCGGGCCGGGAAAGCAGCCAGCCGGCGGTAGCCTCTCGGACCGCTCGTTTCCCTCTTTGCTCGCCAGATCATGAGGTTAGAGGAATCGGCTGGGATCGCTTCGAAGAAAACGCGATTTGCCCAACGCTTTCGCGATGTTACGCCAAATTGGGTTCGGTCGGTAGAAATTGCATTTCGCGTCTTTACAGTTAATTATTCGCTTGAATATTTCTATTTAACTTATTGTTAAAATGAACAAATTTTGACAATGAGAGACAGATGCGCCGGTCACTCGAACGCCTCGGGACCGCCACGGAGGGGCCGCAAGCCGGGCCATGGCGCTCTACCTGTGCAGCCCGGCTGCCTTCCCGGCATTGCCGGAGGCCACGGCTTCAACCGCGACGGCCCCGGCGCTAGGCTTTGCGCGCCTGTTCCACGCACCGGAGGAAGCACGACGCCATGGCCGACCTGAACATCCAGCCGCCCGACACGCCGCACGCGAAGCTCTCGGCTTCGCTGATGGAGCATGGCCATGTCGTGATCGAGGAACTGGACGTTGCCGGTGCCGCGGCGGCCGCCGCCGAACTCGCACCCCATATCGAGGCCGCGCCCTTCGGCACGACCGAGTTCGACGGCGCCCGTACCAAGAGCCTGGACGGCGTGCTGCGCCATTCGGCCGCGGCGCGCGAACTGGTCATCCACCCGGTGATGATGGCGCTCTGCGAAGCGACGCTGCTGCCCTATGCCGCCAACTTCCAGCTCAACTATTCCGGCATCATGCACCTGGCGCCCGGCGCCCCGGCGCAGGACCTGCACCGCGACGGCCTGCTCTACCCCGTGCGCCATCCCTGCCCGCCGATGATCCTGCCGACCATGTGGGCGCTCTCCGACTTCACGGCACAGAACGGCGGCACCCGCGTGGTGCCGGGCAGCCACCTGTGGGAGCACGAGCGCGAACCCTTCGAGGACGAGGTGCTGAACACGGAGATGCCCGCGGGCTCGGTGCTGGTCTACACCGGCGGCACATGGCACGGCGGCGGCGAAAACCGCTCGGCCGGCACACGCACCGGCATGGCGCTGCAGTACAGCCTGGGCTGGCTGCGCCAGGAGGAGACGCAGTACCTGGTCAACCCGCCGGAGATCGCGCGCCACTACCCCGAGCGGCTGCGCCGCCTGATCGGCTACGACTTCGGCGGCCCCTACCTGGGCTTCGTCGACGGCGACGATCCCCACCGGGTGTTCGAGCCGGGCTACAGCGGTCCGCGCCACCGCTCGCGCCCGGAGATCGACGCCGCCTTCGAGAAGGTCGACCTGATCCGCTTCGGCGACGTCACCCCGGCGCCCACACCCGAACGGGCCGGCAGGCGCATCGCCACGCTGCAGCGCGCGCCCAAGACCTGAGGCCCCCAGCCGCCCTACTCCCACGTTGCAGCCGGGCGTCCGTGCATCGACAGTGGGTCAACGGAAGGAAGGCGGCATGGGCCAGCTTGAGGGCAAGACAGCGGTGATCACGGGGGCGGCAAGCGGCATCGGTCGCGCGATCGCTCAAGGCATGGCACGCCAGGGCGCTGGTGTGATGTGCGTCGACCTCGACGGCGAGGGTGCGGCCCGCACCGCCGCGGAGATAGCCGCCGAGGGTCACGATGCGCACCACCATCGCGCCGACGTTGCCGAGCGCGCGGAGGTCGAGGCCGCCATGGCGGCGGCGGTCGCGCGCTTCGGGCGTATCCACGGGTTTGTCGCCGCGGCGGGCATTCCCGGGCGCGGCCGCCATGTGCTCGACCTGACCGACGAGGACTGGGCTCAGGTGATCCGGGTCGATCTCACCGCGCTGTTCGTGTGCGGCCAGGTCGCCGCGCGCCACATGGCGCAGGAAGGCGGCGGCGCGATCGTGATGGTAACGAGCCAGCTTGCCGAGGTCGCCCAGCGCGAGGCGGTGCCTTATGTCGCGGCCAAGGGCGGAGCCAGGATGCTGGTGAAGGCCATGGCGCTGGATCTGGCACCCATGCACGTCCGGGTCAACGCGCTGGCGCCGGGGCTGACCAACACGGCCATGACCCGGCTCGACGATCCTGAGGTGCGCGCCGCCCGCGCCGACGTCATCGCCCACATCCCCATGGGCCGCCCGGCCGAGGCGCACGAGATCGCCGGCGCCGCCGTGTACCTGTGTTCGGACGCCGCGAGTTACGTCACCGGCACCACCGTGACCGTGGATGGCGGATACCTGACGGTCTAGTCGCGCTCGGACCCCGGCGCGCCGGTCGCCCAGATGATCGCCATCAGCAGGCCCTTGGCGCGCGGCAGGATGGGAAACATCAACGCCGCCGCGACCGTGGGCCACAGCACCATGGGCACCCACATCGGCCAGGCGGTGACCTGCTCCACCATCAGCAGCAGGGGCACCACGATGTGCCCGACGATGAGGATGGTGAGCCAGGGCGCGGCATCGTCGGAGCGGACATGGCCCAGATGCTCGCCGCAGACACTGCACGCCTCGACCGGCTTCAGATAACGCCCGAACAGGCGGCCCTGCCCGCAAGCCGGGCAACGCTCCCGCACTCCGCGCCACATCGCCTCACGCAGGCTGGGGCGGACGGGCGTGGCGGAGAGCTCGGCGGTGGAGAGGGTCATGGTGGCGTATCCCTTGCAGACGGGCTTCCTATGGGCCGGGAAGGCGCGCGGGGCAAGCAGAGAACACCCCGGCGATCGACACCTCCGGTCGCGGCATGTCGCTCGGCACCCAAGGCTTCCGGGGCCACGGCGAGGGCACCTGGCCATCGAACTGCCACCGCGAGAGCCACCACCTCCCGCTCATCGGGCGCCGTCCCCATGACACTGGCGAGGCGCGGGCGATCGTCCGTCTGGTCGGCACCACCGACGTCTTCGCCACGGTGCTCGACTACGCGGGCGCGCAGCGCCCGGCCTAGGAAGCCGCCATGACCCGCAACCTGCGCCCCCTACTGGAGGGCCGCACGGTCCCCTGGGAGGATGCAATCTTCATGGAGCAGGAAATAATCCTCGCCATCCGCACCCACCGCTGGCTCGTGATGAAACGCTTAGGCCCCAGCCCCTACGACTTCCCGGATGCGCTCTATGATGTGGAAGCCGATTCCGAGAAACGCAACAACCTCGCGGGTGATCCGGCCCGCGCCGAAGTCATCGCCTGCCTGGCGGCCTTCACCTGTGGAACGGTGGCCGGGTGAAGTCGAACAGCACACGACCGTTCCTGCGAAGTGAAGTATGGCGGGAACCGGAGCACGGCAACGGAGCGAAGCAAAAATATCTTGTCTTTACGTGCAGAAAACATTTACTCTATATAAGAAGTGAGAGAGTTATCAATATTATGCGATTCACACATTTGGCAATCGACGGTAAAATGTGATGTCAAAGTATATCTTCTTAGAAACAAAATACTCGACCCAGGAAATAACTAGGATTTTTGAGTTTGTATGGCCGACGGCGGTGGCTCTTTGGAATATGCGCTGGCAGATTAATGGATTCCTTGAAGCAGTCCCAAATGCCTCTTATGCAGATGTTCGCGCCCGCTTTGTGGTCGGAAGTGATATTCATGGCGCGGATGTTCGCAGAATGCATGAGAAGATCTCATGGGAAGAACAGAAGATCCGGTTCTCTGAGTTCATTTTGACAAATAATATTGCCGTTTATGCTAAGTATAAATTCAAATTTTTTCATTT
>CALGGB010000013.1 GCA_937880925.1 uncultured Rhodospirillaceae bacterium
CAGCGAACTGGTGCAGAACTACGGCAACCAGCAGGCCTACGGCGCCGTCAAGGAGCTCAAGGTCTCCGTCTCGGGCAACGCCAACCGCGTCGCCGGCGCCTATGCCGATACCCTGACCGTCACCATCGCCGCCAACTGAGGCCGCAACACAAACGACCGCATCGGGAGCCCCCTCCCGAGCAGGACCAGATTGGTCCCCGGTTCTGCAAGACGCGTCGCTCCCATTAGGGGCGGCGCGTTTTGCCGTTTTGGGGTGTTTCACGTGAAACACCGGCTCGGCAGCCGGCTACTTGCCGATGCAGAAGCGGGCGAAGATCGCATCGAGGATGTCCTCGACGTCGACCCTGCCGGTCAGACGCCCCAGCGCCGTGGCGGCAAGCCGCAGGTCCTCGGCGGCTAGCGCCGCCTCCCCGGCCACCGCGGCGCGCTCCAGCGCGGCCACGGCCTGCTCCAGACCGGCGCGGTGGCGGGCGTGACTGGGACCGGCAGGCCCGGGGCGCCACAGGGACTCCAGCCGCGCCGCGATGGCCGCCACCAATGTATCGAGCCCTTCCCCGTTTGCGCAGGATACAGCCAGGCTTTCTCCATCTGGTGGCCTGGCCAGGTCGGTCTTGTTGACGACGATCAGCGCCCGTTCATCCAACAAGTCGTCCACCGCCGTCCGGCTTTCGGCCCAGCGTGTGGCATCCAGCAGGATCAGCCGCAGATCGGCCTCCCCCGCAAGGGCTCTGGCCCGGCGCATGCCCTCGGCTTCAATGGCACCGGCACCTTGTCGCAGACCGGCCGTGTCCGAAAGAGTCACCGCAAAGCCGCCAATGTCGAGCGTCACCTCCACGATGTCGCGCGTGGTACCCGCCTCCTCGGCGACGATCGCCGCCTCGCGACGGGCCAGCCGGTTCAGCAGGCTCGACTTGCCGGCGTTGGGCGCGCCCAGGATGACGACCCGCAGGCCCTCACGCAGCCGCTGGGCGCGGCCCTCGTCGTCGAGGTGCGCACGGATGGTCGCCGCCAGCGCCGTCATCTCGTCCTCAAGGCCCGACAGCAGGCCGTCGGGCAAATCCTCGTCAGAAAAGTCGATCGCCGCCTCGAGCCGGGCCATCAGACCGATCAAGGCGTCGCGCCAGCCATCGTAGCGCCGTGCCGCCGCACCATCGGCTTCGGCCAGGGCTTGCTCGCGCTGCCGCGCGGTGTCGGCATCGACCAGATCGGCGACCGCCTCCGCCGCCGTCAGGTCGATCTTGCCGTTGGCCACGGCCCGGCGGGTGAATTCGCCGGGTTCGGCGGGACGCAGGCCGGGCAGACGCGCCAGGGCGTCGAGCACCCCGGAGACCACCGCGCGGCCGCCGTGGACCTGGAATTCGGCCATGTCCTCGCCGGTTTCCGTGCGCGGGCCGGCAAAAAACAGCACCAGGGCAGCGTCCAGCAGCGTACCGTCGGCGGGATCGACGATGCGGCGCAGGGCGGCATGGCGCGGTTGCGGCGGCTCGCGGCCGGTCAGCATGCGCAGGGCGCCCGCTGCACCGGGGCCGGAAACCCTTATCACGGCGACCGCCGCCCGTCCCGGAGCGGTCGAAAGGGCGAAAATCGTCATGGCAGCGGCTGGTGTTTCACGTGAAACACCCCGTCTTGAGGCCGGGCCTCAATCGGGATCGTCCCCGGGGCGCAGCATGAGGCGCTCGACCCGCTCGCCGCCCACGACGTGGCGCTGCAGGATCTCCTCGACGTCGGCCTCGTCACGATAGGTGTACCAGACGCCTTCGGGGTAAATCACCATGGTCGGGCCGAGTTCGCAGCGGTCGAGGCAACCGGCCGTGTTGATGCGCACGTCCGTCAGTCCCAGCTCCTTGGCGCGCTTCTTGAGAACACCGCGCAGCCGTTCGGCACCCTTTTCGTTGCAGCAGCCCCGGGGATGGCCCGGCGCACGGGTGTTCGTGCAGCAGAAGACATGCCGACCGTAATACAGCGGCGGATCACCCGCTGAACCCTCGCCCGCTTCGCTCACCCCTGTTCCTTTCGCTGCGCACCGGCCATCTGGCCCCAGAACTTCATCATCTGCTCCATGCTCTCGCCCGAGGCGCCCATCCAGGTCTTCAACACCTGTTCGGGCTCGAAGGCCTTGGTCGCTTCCAGCATGCGTTTCCTCATGTCGGCCATGATCTCCTCCTGCAGCGGACGGACATCGGGCATGCCCATGAACGCGCGCGCCTCCTCGGGCGTGCAGTCGATCTCGATCGTCACCTTCATCGGGTGCCTCCTTGTCGCCGGGCAATCGGCGCGCGGCGGTTGCGCCGCCGCGCCGGGCGGACCACGTTACGGGTTCGAGGGCCTGCCGCGCAACGGCGCCCCACCCCCGGCCAAGAGAGTTCATGAACTTCCAGCGCAACAATCTCGACCGCGAGACCAGTCCCTACCTGCACCAGCACCGTGACAACCCGGTCCACTGGCAACCCTGGGGGCCCGAAGTGCTTGCCCATGCCAAGGCGGAGGACAAGCCGATCCTGCTGTCGGTGGGGTATGCCGCCTGCCACTGGTGCCACGTCATGGCCCACGAGAGCTTCGAGAATGCGGCGATCGCCAATGAGATGAACCGGCTGTTCGTCAACATCAAGGTCGACCGCGAGGAACGCCCGGACATCGACGCGATCTACCAGACCGCGCTGCACCTGCTGGGCCAGCAGGGCGGCTGGCCGCTGACCATGTTCCTCACCCCCGATGGCGAGCCCTTCTGGGGCGGCACCTACTTCCCCGGCACGCCGCGCTACGGCCGTCCGGGCTTCACCGACGTGCTGGTGGCGATCGAGGACACCTACCGCAACGGCAAGGACAAGGTGGAGCAGAACCGCGCCGCGATTGCCGAGGCGCTGACCCGCCTCTCCGACAAGACCCCCGGCGCCGGCCTGCCCGCCGATGCCGCCGACCAGGCGGCCGATGCCCTGGTGCGCCATGTCGATCTGCCCCACGGCGGCATCGGCGATGCGCCCAAGTTCCCCCATGTCCCCGGCCTCGACCTGCTCTGGCGCGCCCACCGCAAGGGGCGCGGCGAGAGCTTCGCGCGCGCCGTGCTGATCACCGCAGACGCCATGGCCGAGGGCGGCATCTACGACCATCTGGGCGGCGGCTGGGCGCGCTACTCGGTCGATACCTATTGGCTGGCGCCGCATTTCGAGAAGATGCTCTACGACAACAGCCAGTTGATCGAACACTACTCCCGATTGTGGCTGGCCACCGGCCGCCCGCTTTACCGCCAGCGGGTCGCCGAGACCGTGGGCTGGCTGCAGCGCGAGATGACGACGGCGGACGGCGCCTTCAGCTCCAGCCTTGATGCCGACAGCCTGGACGACCACGGCCACAGCGAGGAAGGCGCCTTCTACGTGTGGTCCGAGGCGCAGATCGATGCGGCGCTTGAGGGTCATGACGGCGACCTCTTCAAGATGCACTACGGCGTCACGGCGGAAGGCAACTGGGAAGGCAAGACCATCCTCAACCGCCTGGCGATGCCCGCGCCCGATGCCGCCATCGAGGAGAAGCTCGCACCGATGCGGCAGGTCCTGTTCGACGTGCGCGCGCCGCGCCCGCGCCCGGGCCTTGACGACAAGGTGCTGGCCGACTGGAACGGCCTGATGATCCGCGCCCTCGCCCGCGCCGGCATGGCGATGGGCGAAAACACCTGGATTTCCGCGGCTCAGCGGGCCTTCGACCACATCGCCGCCACCATGGCCGATGGCGACCGGCTGCACCACAGTGCGCGCGCCGGAAAGACGCTGGCGGTCGCCATGATCGACGACTACGCCGCCATGGCCGATGCCGCCCTCGCCCTCCACGAGGCCAGCGGCGACGACAGCCTGATCGCAAAGGCGCGCGCCTGGGTCGCCGTCGCCGATCAACATTACTGGGACGACAAGGCCGGCGGCTATTTCTTCACCGCCGATGATGCCGAGGCGCTGATCGTGCGCACGAAGACCGCGATCGACAACGCCACGCCCAGCGGCAACGGCACCATGGTCGGCGTCAACGCCCGCCTCTGGCTGCTCACCGGCGAGGAAACCTACCGCGAACGCGCCGAGGCGATCTGCGCCACCTTCGCCGACGACGTGGTGCAGAATCCGCTTGCCCACGGTGTGCTGCTGCTCAACATGGACCTGATCCACAATCCCGTGCAGGTTGTGATCACGGGAACACGCGGCGAGGCCGCCACGGACGCCCTCATCGGCGAGGTCCACAAGGCCGGGCGTTTGGACCTGGTGCTCCAGGTGATCGCCGAGGGCGCCTCCCTGCCACCGGGCCATCCCGCCACCGGCAAGGGCGCGGTGGACGGCAAGGCGACCGCCTATGTCTGCAACGGACCGGTATGCTCGCTGCCGGTGAGCGATGCCGCAGCACTTGCCGATCTGCTCGAAGGCGCGGGCCGCGCATAGACGCGAACGCGGCCGACCCCATATCGTCGGCGACAACCACGGAGAACCTCATGGTCAAGGCAGTGCGGATTCACGAGGCGGGCGGGCCCGAAAAGCTGGTCTATGAGGACGTACCGGTCGGCGATCCCGAGGTGGGGGAACTGCGGATCCGCCACAGCGCCATCGGCCTCAACTTCATCGACGTCTATCAGAGGAGCGGGCTCTATCCGCTGGAGCTGCCAGCCGTGCTCGGCATGGAGGCCGCCGGCGTGGTCGAGGCCGTGGGTCCGGGCGTCAGCGGTTTCGCCGAGGGCGACCGCATCGCCTATCCCATGCAGGGCGGGGCTTATGCGCAAGCCCGCGTCATTCCGGCCGCGCGCGTCGTGAAGCTGCCCGACTCGGTCGACGACAGGACCGCCGCTGCCATGATGCTGAAGGGCATGACGGTGGAATACCTGCTCTGCCGCACCTTCCCGGTGCAGAAGGGCCAGACCATCCTGTTCCATGCCGCAGCGGGCGGTGTCGGCCTGATCGCCTGCCAGTGGGCCCGCGCCATCGGGGCGACGACCATCGGCACGGTCTCGACCGACGAGAAGGCCGCGCTGGCGAAGACGCACGGCCTCGACCACGCCATCGTCACCTCGCGCGAGGACATCGTTGCCCGCGTCAAGGAGATCACCGGCGGCAAGGGCGTGCCCGTGGTTTACGATTCGGTCGGCAAGGACACGCTGGAGGCCTCCCTCTCCTGCCTTGCACCGCGCGGCATGATGGTCTCCTTCGGCCAGTCCTCGGGCGCGATCACCAGCTTCAACCCCGGCCTCCTCGCCAAGGGCGGCTCGCTCTATTACACGCGCCCGAGTCTGGGCAACTACATCGCCACGCCCGAGGACCTCGCGCTTTCAGGCAGCCGGCTGATGGAGATGGTCGGCTCGGGCAGGGTGAAGATCACGGTCAACCAGACCTATGCCCTGGCCGACACGGCCCAGGCGCACGCCGACCTGGAAGCGCGCAGGACGACCGGTTCGACGGTGCTGCTACCATGAGCGCCAACACCGTTACCGCCGCACGCATCCACCAGCACGGCGGGCCGGAGGTCATCGCGCTGGAGCAGATCGCCCTGCCCGATCCCGGCCCGGGCGAGGCCAGGGTGCGCAACACCGCGATCGCGCTCAATTTCTATGACATCTACGAGCGCACCGGGCTTTACCCCATCGACCTGCCCGCCACCCTGGGCTGCGAATCGGCCGGGGTCGTGGAGGCGGTCGGCCCCCAGGCCGGCGACATACGGGTCGGCGACCGGGTCGCCGTGCTCTCCGGGCCGGGAAACTACGCCGAGGCGATGATCGCCCCGGTCGCATCCCTGGTGCCCCTGCCCGACGGCATCGACGAAAAAACCGCCGCGGCCGCCATGACCAAGGCGATGACCGTGGAATTCCTGCTGGAGCGCTGTTTCAAGGTGCGCCGCGGCCAGACCATCCTGTTCCATGCCGCCGCGGGCGGCGTCGGCCTGCTCGCCTGCCAGTGGGCGCGCGCCCTGGGCGTGACCACCATCGGCACGGTCTCCACAAGGGAGAAGGCCAGCCTCGCCGCAGAGGCCGGCTGCGATCTGCCGGTGGTGACCGGGGAAGAGGATTTCGTCGCCGTGGTCGAGCGCGAGACCAAGGGCAAGGGGGTGCCCGTGGTGTATGACTCCATCGGCAAGGACACCTTCGAGGGCAGCCTGAAGTGCCTCGCCCGGCGCGGCACCATGGTGTCCTTCGGCCAGTCCTCGGGCGAACCCGAACCCTTCCGGCCGCGCCTGCTGGCCCGCCACGGCTCGATCTACATCACGCGGCCGGGTATGGGCGACTACACCACCACGCGCCAGGAGCTGCTTTCGAGCGCCGGACGGGTCTTTGCCATGCTGGAAAGCGGCAAGCTGTCGGTGACCATCGGCCAGAGCTTCGCGCTGGCTGATATCGCCGAAGCCCACCGCGCGCTCGAAGGCCGCGCCACCACCGGCTCTACCATCATCCTGCCCTGAGCTGCAGGGCGACGCTGCCCCTGAAACGCAACACGCCGCCCCATCCTGCGACGGGGCGGCGTGTGCGGGATCCGGAGGCGTCGGGGGGCGACGCTCTGGCGCCGTCGGGGTGGCGGCGCGTCCGGTTCCGGTTGGCGTTGCGGCTCAGTTGGCCGCGATGGTGACCGTGATGGTGTCCGAATAGTTGCCCGCGACCCGGTCGCTGCCGCCCTTGACCGTGACCTTGAGGTCGTTGACGTCGCCGAAGGCGGCGTCACGGCGGGACAGGCGCAGTTCCGAATTCAGGCTCTGGTGGTTCTGGTTGTCGTAGGAGGCGGTGTACTCGACGCCAAAGTTGCCGTTCGTGAGCTTGCCGCCGCCCTGGGAGGTCAGGGTGATGGTGTAGCCGTCGGGATCGTTGCAGGTCTCGGTGACCTTGCCGACGACGACGTTGTTGGCACCCTTGGTCAGGTCGAGCTGGGCGCCCATGTCCTGGATCGACACCGTGCAGTTGGTCTCCACCGTGCCGCGCACGACCAGCGTGCCCGAGTTGTCGGCGGCGCGGGCCTGCTGGCCGGCGACCAGGATGGCGAAGGTGATGACGGCGGTTGCAGCGATCTTCTTGAACATGGTCTTCCCCAAAGCGTCTTCTGTCTGGTGTCTGGCGGGCTGGCCGGCCCGTCTCGATGACCCAGATATGGCGGATGCGAAGGGGAAGTGCCGCTCAGCGCGGCAGCCATGCCGGTCAGCTTGTCAGGTCCGGTCCGCAACGCGCGAAACGGTCCCAGATTTGGACAAAACGACTTCTCAAATCGTCGTATCCACGCAATATCAATCGCTTAGCGGAGGTGTTGTGGCGCTGCACGCGGGGTAGCCAGCCCTTGACGCGGAGCTGCTCGACGCGTGGTCCGGGCCCCCAGGCGCCCCTGCATCCGGGCGGAGGAGCCGCTCAATTCGCAAATGCGAGATGGTGAGGGACTACTGGGCCGAAATCTCGACCGTGATGACGTCGCGATAGACCCCGCCGGCGTAGTTGCCTTGCGGAATCGTCACCAGCAGGTCGCGGGGCTGCGGGCCGTTCTGGGTGTCGCGCTCGATCACCGCGCCACCGGCAAGGTCGACGGGCTCGCCGCCATAGGTCGCCGAATAGCCGATACCGCCCGCGCTGGAGGACAGCATGCCGTTCTGACTGGAGCGCACGGTCACGACATAACCCGCCGAGCGGTTGCAGCTCTCCGTGATCGTCGCGATACGAACCTGCTGGACGCTCTTGGAGAGGTCGAAGACCACCCGGCTGTTGTCGAGCGCGATGTTGCAGGATTCCGGAACGATACCCACGATCTCGATATCGACGCTGCGCGCGCCGTCGGCGCCGTGCGCAGGTCCCTGGAACCCGATGAGCGCCAGAACTGCGCAATGGGCTGCTGCGGAAAGGGCGGCCTGGATGGCGCGCATGGTCCTATGCCCTCCTAGTTCGCGGTGACGCTGATCGTCAGCACGTCACTATAGGTTCCGCGCAGCACGGTATCGAAATCACCGATGGTGATGCGCCCGCGATGGTCCCGCGCGCCGCTGATCAGGGTGCCGTAGGACAGCATGATTGGCTGGTTGAGCGAGCGCCTGCCGCCGTCGATCGAAAGTTCATAAGGGATCGTGTTGTGATCCGTCGCGAACGCGTCCAGGCGCAGCACGCCGCGATTCTCCGATTCGATCTCCACCCGGTAGGGTGCATTGCCCCGGACATAGAGGTTGAAATCGCGGCTGGCGCGCGGCTGAAGGTTGCCGAAATCGAGCACCACCGAGGCCCCTTCCAGGGGCAGGCGAACGCCGCCAGCGGCGATCTCCACGTCGATCACGGGAATCACCGGCACGGTGATGCGCACGTTCTCGTCGTCCTCACGCTCGAATTCGTTCTGGCTGCCCGAATAGAGGCCGAACTCCACCGTATCGGTGTAATTGCCCTGGGCCACGATCTGCAGCGCGGGAACATCCAGGTAGTAGCGCAGGCTGATGGTTTCCTTGCCGTCGAGAAAACCCGAAAGCACCGTCGTGCGCGTGGCATCGGAGATGTCGTGCAACGGCAGGTCGCCGGCACTGGGCCCGCCGTAGATGTTGTAGCGGATGGTGGCGCCGCCGTTGGAGGCCACGCGGTTGTAACTGCCGGCCTGGCCGGTCGAGACCGTCACGAAAAATGCGCAGCTGCTCTTCTTCTTGTTGCGGATCGTGAAATCCACCGCGGTCAGGCCGTTGGAGCGGGCAAACGGATCGTAGCCGCGCCCGCCGCTGCCATCGAAGGTGGGATCGCTGACATTGTCGAAACGCAGGTTGCAGTTGTCCGCGCGGGCATCCGAAAGCGGCGCCAGAATGGCCAGCGCGACAAGGGCGCAGAGACAAGGGATCAGGCGATGGTTCATTGGGGGATCACCACGGTTCCGACATCATAAAGGCCTTCGGCGCCAGGCGGGATCGTGATGGCGAGTTCGATTCCCGGCATGGCATAGAGTCGCAGCATATAGTCGCCCGGCCGCGCCCCATCGATGCGGAACTTGCCGCCCCGGTTGGTGAAGAAGGGCGCAGGTTGGTCATCGGGCGCATCGACCCTGCGGATCTCGCCGGCCTCCAGGGCCAGCGGCTGTCCCAGGTTGTCGGCCAGGGTCCCGCCCAGCAGCACGGTCGCATCGGTACCCACGACAATCACCGCACCGCTGGTCAGCGTCGGCATCACGGTCGGCGTCTCGTCACCCAGATCATACCCGAAGGGCAGGTCGGGAACCTCGATGACCACCGTGTTGAGTTCGTAGGAGCCGAAGTCGGGCAGCACCGCCGGTCCCATCCAGTCGACCTCCGCCATGTAAGTGCCGTCGTTGGGATTGAGGCCGATGACATAACCCTCCAGGTTCTCGTGCGGCACCACGATGGCGAAGCTGTCGGAGATGGGGCGGGAAACCGCGTAATGACCGTCGGCAAAGACCAGCGCGGTGGAAAAATCGAATTCCGCCGAACGCTGACGCGTACCGCCGTCGACAAAGGGATTGTTGGCGTCCAGGAACGCGGAGGCATCGAAGCGCTGATTGCGGTAGTCGAAGGAACCGCTGGCGCCGGCACCCTGGTCGCTGTGATCGACGGCAAGATCGGTGGCGATCGTATCCATCGGGTTCGAGGGACGGTCGGTCCAGCGCAACTGCAGTTCGTGGTTCGAGGTGTCCCAGGTCGAACGGAAGGTCTGGTTGCCGCCCAGGGGAATGCGCAGCGAAAGAAAGGCGCTGTTGTCGATCACGCCGTCGCTGCCGTCGTTGCGCTCCAGGGTCAGGTCGAGGCTCGCGCCGGTCTAGAGCCGGTGGCGCAACAGAACGGTCAGGTTGTTGCTGTCGTCTCGGTCGCCCTGGCGGCTGAAGCCGTACCGTCCGCCCAGCGAGAGCGAGAGATCTTCGGTGAGAAGCTGGCTCATGCGCGCGGCAAGCTGCAGGGACACAGGGTTGGAGCCCTCCGGGTTGCCGAGCTGGGCAAAATCGGTCCCGCGCAGGATTGCCGCGAAGTTCCACAGGCGGTCGCCCAGAAAGCTGTCGCCCAGCGGCTGGTAATACTCGTTCTGCAGGTTGAGGGCGCCGTCGACGCCCCGCCCGCTGGCCCAGCTTGCCGCCGGCTCGAACAGAAAGTTGCCGAGCAGTGTGGCCACGCGCATCTCGCCGCCGCCCATGACGACTTCCTTGCTGCCCTGCAGGTTGGCGCCCAGGGTCAGTTCGTCGCTGATGCCTTCCCGGTAGAACCCCGTGAAACTGGGTGTGCGGTCGTCGTAGCGGTAGAGACCGTCCTGGCGCGAGGAGGGCAGGCCCCCGGCAAGGGCGTATTCGTTGAGGCCCGGCGCCAGCAGGCTGCCGTCGTAGAACTGGTTGAAGGTGATCTCGCTGACCCGGCCAAAGCGGTCGCGCACTTCCAGCACGATCTCGTTGGCGCCAGCGGCAACGGGAAAGTCGCTCAGTGAATAGGGACCCGCCGGCAGGTCAAGGCTGTCGACCTGGCGCCCGTTGACCATGACGTCGACCGTCGAATCGCTTTCCAGCAGAAGCTGCTGGTTGCCCGCCGGCTGGACCACCGTATAGGGCTGGATGTTGTAGTCGCGCGCGTTGGAAAGGCCGGCCATGGACACAAAACCCTGGAAGCCGGTGACCGGATAGTTGAGATCGCCCGCGGTGGTGCGCACGGCTGTTGCCTCGTTGTCGAAGACCGCGCGCAGGTCGCCGCGCTGCCAGGGACGGTCGTCATCCTGCTGATAGTTGAGTTCGCCCTGGATGACGCCGCCCAGGGCACTGATCGCGCCCTCGAAGGCGGTCGAAATCGGCTGACGCCCGGTGCCCCCCGGCGCGTTGGAACTGTCGGTCGTGACGAAGTCGAGCCCGGTGAAGACATTGATGTAGGCCGAGACATCGGCCGCCGGCACGAAGTCGTCGGCAGCGCCGGTCTGGTAGTCGCCGCGCAGGCTGAGGTCCAGGGTCGGACGCAGGCTTGCCGGCACGCTCACCGCCAGCCGCAGGTTCGAGGGATCGAAAACGCTGATGATACCGGTTGCCGCAATCGCTGCTTCATCGAGATAACCCTCGGCATTGGCGCCGTCGATCAGCGCCTGGGCCGTACTGGGCTCGACAAAGCGGAAGAGCACGTCGACTAGGTCGGCCGCGTTGACCAGCGCCGTGCCCGCCGTCATGTCGACCAGCGCGCCGACATCACCGGCGTCGCGTCCGTCCGATGTCACCGGCAGCGCCACGTTCTGGGGTTCGGCGGCGGCCGTGTTGCCGAAGACCTGGGCAAAGAGGTCGTCGCTCGACTGCGCCATGGCCTGGCCCGCCATCATGGCGCAGCCGACGACAAGGAGCAGGACGGCAACACCGCGGCCAAGCATGGGCTGGAACCGCGGCGTGCGGCTATCCGCCGTAGGTGAAGCTGGCCTCGACCGGGCCCGGCGTTATGCCTGCCGGCCAGGGCATGACGAAGTGGCGCGTGCGGCCGGCCAGCACGTTCTGCCCGGCGACCGTCTCGAGCTGGTCCTTGGTCAGCACCACCTCGTTGCCACCGCCGCTGATCGTCAGCACCAGATCCGAAAGCAGGGCGTGGGCGCTGCCGGCGTTCTGGAACACCAGCTCCAGACCGGAGCCGTCGGCGGCCGGGCCTGCCGAAACCAGGCTCACATCCGGCTTGGCGCCATCGGGCACGACGTAGAGCGAGGCGATGTAGCGCACCAGCAGCTTCATCTGGCCGCCCTCTTCCTGGGCCTCGCCCAGGTCGATGGGAAGCTGCTCGGCGATCAGGCGATAGGCCAGTTCCTGCGCCGGCGCGGGGTCGCCGATCCACTGCACACGGATCGCCTGCTCCTGGCCGGGCTGCAGGATGACCTGGGCGGGAAAGACGACGAAGTTGTCGATGTCCTCGACCAGGATGTCCTCGCCCATGGCATCCATGTCGCGGGTGAAGGTCCGCAGCTCGATGGCTTCGGGCGCCGAACCCGGATTCTCGATCACGAAGGTCTGGGTCGCGCCACGGCCCGAGGGCGCAAACTCCATCTCGATCGGCGTCAGCTTGAAGGCAACGGCCGGCAGGGCCAGCGTCGTGGCGAGCACGGCGGCAAGTCCCAGACGGCGCAGAAGCGGGGCGAGCGTCATGACGGCTGGTTCCTCTGGAAGTCACGGCGACCCTAACCATACAACCTCCGTGCGGCAATCGGCTTGCCAGGGACATCGGGCCCGCCACCTGGCCTGGTGGCGGGCCCGTTGCCGTTCGGGAGGGAGGGTGCGTCGAGGCTGACGCCCGGACCGCTCCCGGTTTGCGCCTTTACCTGATCCCAGTGTTTCAGTTGGCGGCGATGGTGACGGTCAGGGTGTCGGCATAGGCGCCGGCGACGCGG
>CALGGB010000014.1 GCA_937880925.1 uncultured Rhodospirillaceae bacterium
GCCGCGCCCATGGCATCCTCATCGTCAGCGACGAGGTCAAGGTGGGCCTGGCGCGGCCCGGTTGCTGGCACTGCTTCGACGCGGAGGGGTTCACGCCCGATATCGTCACCTTCGGCAAGGGGCTGGGCAGCGGCGTGCCGATCTCGGCCGTGGTCGCACCGCGCGCGATCATGGATTTCCAGGAGGCGTTTGCGCTGATCACCACCACCGGCAACGCCGTTTCCACCAGCGTGGCCCGCGCCGTGCTGGCAACGATCGAAGAAGAGAAACTCTATGACAATGCCGCGGCACGCGGTGAGCAGATCATGTCGGGCCTGCGGCGCCTCCAGGAAAGACATGCCCTGATCGGGGACGTGCGCGGGCGCGGCCTGGCGATCGGCATGGAACTGGTGCGCGACCGGGCAACAAAGGAACCCGCCACCCGGGAGGCGGCCAAGGTGGTGCTGCGCGGCTACCAGCTCGGCGCGGCGTTCACCTATGTCGGCATGTTCTCCAACGTGCCCGAGCTGACGCCGCCGCTCACCCTGACCAGCGCCGAGGCTGACGAGGCGGTGTCGATCATCGGTCAGGCCGTCGCCGACGTGGAGGACGGCAAGGTCAGCGACGATGAAGTCGCGGCCTTTGCCGGCTGGTGAGCCATGCTGCTTCCTGGTGATCCCGCGCCGTTCGAGGTGGTCAATGCACAGGGCAGGTCGCCCTGCCTGATCGTCTGCGATCATGCCTCGCCCCTGATCCCCGGCGCGCTGGGCGACATGGGGCTGGCCGACGGGACCCGACTGGAGCATATCGCCTGGGATATCGGAGCTGCCGTCATGGCGCGGCGTCTGGCACAGCGCCTGGATGCGCCCGCGGTGCTTGCCGGATTTTCACGCCTGGTGATCGATTGCAACCGCTACCTGGATGATCCCGCCCTGATCGTGGAGACGAGCGATACCCTTGCCGTGCCGGCAAATCGCCAGCTTGGTGATGCGGAACGGGCCAGCCGGGTAGCCGAGATTTACCGGCCCTACCACAACGCCATCGAAGACATGCTGGAAGCCTTCGAGGCGGCCGATATCGTGCCGTTCTTCATTTCGGTTCACACCATGACCCCGCGCATGCGCGGTCGCGAGCAACGCCGCGAAGAGTTCACGCTGTGCTGGAAGCTGGACGACCGCGTGGCGCACCCGCTGCTCTCGCGACTGGGCGAGCGCAGCGATCTGATCTTCGGCGACAACGTGCCCTATGGCCTGGAACCCGAGGAGGACTACACCGTGCCCGAACACGCCATGAAGCGTGGCCTGCCGCATCTCCAGTTCGAGGTACGCCAGGACCTGGTGGCTGATGAAAAGGGCGCGCACCACTGGGCCGATCTGGTTTACGATCTGACCGCCGATCTGGTGATGTCGCCGGACATACGCAGGATCGAACACTTCTGGCCTTAAGGAATCCGCCATGGCGCCGCCGCTCGATCAACGTCCCAATCACAAGCTGATCGGGGTTCCCGGCTCCCGGGAGCGGCTCGCCACGCCGGCGCTGATTCTGGATCTCGACGCGTTCGAGTCCAACATCGCGACCATGGCGGACTGGTCCAGGGAACGGGGCCTGGGCCTGCGGACCCATGCCAAGACCCACAAGAGTTCGGTTGTGGCACGCAAACAGATCGAGGCCGGCGCTTCGGGTAACTGCACCGCAACCCTGTCGGAGGCCGAGGTTCTGGTCGATGCCGGCATTCCCGGGGTCCTGATCACTTCTACCATCGTTACGCCCGACAAGATCGAGCGGCTGGTTGCTCTCAACAACCGGGCCAAGAGCCTGATGGTGATCGTTGATGACATCGATAACGTCGATGCCCTGGCCGCGGCCACCAGTGAGGACGCGCCCCTTTGGGTGCTCATCGACATCGAGGTCGGCTGCGGCCGCACGGGCGCGGCCAATCCGGCTGCCGCCATCGACCTCATCGACCGCGTGATTGCCAGCCCCAGCCTGCGCTTTGCCGGTGTTCAGGCCTATGATGGCAGCGTTCAGGCAACAGCCGGCTACGAGGAACGCCGCGAGACGCTCAACGAGCATCTGGAGCCGCTACGACAGGTCATCGCGGAGATGCAGAGGCGCGGAACGCCCCTGATCATCGTTTCGGGCGGCGGTACCGGCACACACGACATCGACGCCAAGGGCGGCATCTTCACGGAGCTTCAGGTCGGCTCCTACTGCGTGATGGACCGCATTTACAACGCCTGTGACCTGGACGGCCAGGGCAGCGCGCGGTTCCGAACCGCGCTGTTCGTGCGGAACACGGTGATCAGCACTTCCAAGCCGGGCTTCGTCACCACCGACGCCGGCCTCAAGGCCTTTTCCACCGGCAGCGGTGATCCCGTCATCGCCAGCGGCGCACCCCAGGGCGCGACCTATGAGTTCATGGGCGACGAGCATGGCCGCATCACCTTTGCCAAGAAGGGGCAGGGTATGGCGCTGGGCGACCAGGTGGAATGCATCGTGCCCCACTGCGACCCGACCATCGCGCTCTATGATTGCTATCACGTCGTGCGCGGCGACACCCTGGTCGATATCTGGCCCATCGACTGCCGCGGTCACTGGTAGGGCTCCTGCCATGATGCGTCTGGATGCGGATGCCGTCCGTGCCGCGTTGCTGTCGCATGAGGAAGTCGCGCTGGTCGATGTGCGCGAGCAGGTGCCCTTTGCCGCGGGCCATATCCTGTTTGCGGTCCACGCTCCTCTGAGCCGGCTGGAATGGACCCTGCCGCCGCTCGTTCCCTGCCGTGCCGCACGCCTGGTCCTGTGCGATGGCGGCGAGGGAATGGCCGAACGCGCCGCAGAGGTTGCCCTGGCGATGGGCTATGGGAACATCGCGATGCTCGATGGCGGCACGCCTGCATGGCGTGCGGCGGGATTTCGCCTGTTCACGGGACTCAACGCCACGGGCACGGCGCTGGCCGAGACCGTGGATCTGATCTGCTCTCCGCCCCAGATGCAGCCCGAAGAACTGGCGCGGCGGCGTGCGACGGGCGAGGCGGTTGTCGTGCTCGATAGCCGTCCCTGGGAGGAATATTGCGACCACCACATCCCGGACGGGATTGCCTGCCCTGGCGGTGAGCTGGTCTATCGCGCCGCTGCGCTGGTGCCCGATGCCGAAACCGCCGTGGTGGTCAACTGCGCCGGCCGCAGCCGCTCCATCTTCGGCGCCCAATCCCTGATCAATGCCGGCCTGCCCAATCCGGTTTATGCCCTGGCGCAGGGAACCTACGGCTGGGCCAGGGCCGGTTTCGAGCTTGCGCAGGGACCGGGACCACGCGCCGATGGTGTCGCCGGCGGCGAGGCGCCGTGGGCGCGTCAGGCAGCAAGACGTGTCGCTGAGGCTTGTGGCGTTCGTAGCATCGAAGCTGCGCTGCTGAACCGCTGGTGTGGCGAGATCGATCAACGCAGCCTCTACCTTCTGGATGTGCGCTCGCCCGAGGAGTTCGCCGCGGGTCATGTCCGGGGCGCCCGCAACGCGCCGGGCGGCCAGCTCGTCGAGTGTGCCGACGACTGGATCGGCGTGCGCGGCGGCCGCATCGTGCTGCTGGATGACGACGGCGTACGGGCGCCCATGAGCGCAAGCTGGCTGCGGCAACTGGGCTACCCAGATGTGGCCGTGCTGGCCGATCCACTGCAGGCGTCTCAGGTCGTGGGTTTGCCGGAAACATCGCCTTCACCGCCGCCGCCCGTGCGCCAGGCCGAGATGGTGACCGACCCGATGGCGGAGGCCGCAGCCTATCTGGCATGGCAATCGACGCTGGCGCAGGAGGTGGCCGAAGACGGTCTGCTTGTCTTTTGGCCCTACCGCCCGGACCGGGACGGCGTTGCGCCCTGACGCCATCGGACTACCATGGCCCGAATTCAGGGAGTGATCAGGATGAGCGTTACAGAACAGCGCAGCAGCGCGGTGGCTGAAACCCTTTCAAGAATCCGCGCGATCGAGGCGGAACAAGGCGTCAGCCGGGCCTCTCTCGCAGCCATTCGCTCCGAACTGATCGGGCTTTCTGCGCGCCGTGACCTCTTCCCCCAGGACGAATTCCCGCTTTCGGAGGGACAGGGCGAACGCTTCGAGAAACTCTCGGTCGATCCCGACGGTCGTTTTGAACTGTATCTTGAGGTCGCCGACAAGGCGGTCGATACCCTGCCGCATAACCACACCACATGGGCCGTGGTCGTGGGCATCCGCGGCCTGGAGCTTAATCGTCTCTACGAGGGAGAGGGCGGCGTCGCCGGAGAGGCGCCGCTGAAGCTGCGCGAGGAAGTGCCTGTCACCGCCGGATCGGGCATCTGCATGATGCCTGACGATTTCCATTCGATTCACATGGAGAAGGGCGATCTCAACATGCACCTTCACCTCTACGGCATCGGCTTTGCCCATATGAAGGACCGGCTGATGTTCGATCCCGCAAGCGGCACCTATCTGCCCTACGATCCCAGGCTTGCTGTCGAGGACTGAGCGCGCTTCAGGTCCAGATCGCGATCACGGCCATCAGGCCGAGACCGCCCAGCAGCGCCAGATAGGCTGGAACATGGCTCTGGGGCCGGTCGCCGAACTCGTCCTGGATGATGTCGAGCGCGGCGATGTAGAGGAACGATCCGGCGGCCAGAGAGTCAAATACCGCCTCGACCATCTCTCCGCTTTTGTGGGCCAGCAGGTTGCCGAGCAGCATGCCTGCCAGGATGCCCAGAGGCGTGATGCAGGAAAAGGTGGCGATAAGGCCCCAGGCCTGCCGCCGTGCCATGCCGGCTTTGACGAAGCTGGTACCCAGGGCGAAGGCGGCCGCGCCCTTGTGGGCGACGATGGCGATGGCAATGGCCATCCCGACCAGGGCCGTGTCCTCGACGCCCAGGGCAATACCCGCCAACATGGAATGAAAGCCCAGCACCAGGGTCAGGATGTAGGCATAGGGGCCCTGGGCCGCGGTGGCGGCCTTGAACACCACCCGTTCGATGGCGAGCACCGCCACGAAGCCGACGGCGGCAAGCAGATAGGCCATGGGAAAATCGGTGTCCGGCAGCACTGACGTGAAGGTGTCGTTGGCATCGCCCAGCATGTGGATGAAACCCGCGCCCAGGAAGACGCCGCCTGCGGCCGGGCCGCCCAGCCGTGCGAGCAGCGTGGGCATGCCGTCGCCCTGCCTTCCGGAGCGCAGCGCGAGCGCCCCTCCCACCAGACCCGTGGCAAAGATGATGAGCGCCGCCAGGATCTGGAAGCTGAACTGCATGATGATTCCCCCGCCTGGCGGACCATTGTGCCATCGGCCCGCGGGAAAGGGCTACCCCGAGGTGGAAAGCAGCGTTCAGGGAAGCGCGGTCAGCGCCTGTGTTGCCCAGCCCATGGCCACGGCGCAGCCCAGGCCCAGCAGCAGGTAGAGCGCGAAGACCTTGCCACGCACGACGGCATAAACCGCCATGGCCGTGGGCAGGCTGGTGACCTCGCCGCCGATCAGGAAGGCGATGGCTGCGCCGGGTTCCATGCCCAGCTTGAGCAGGCCGTCCATCACCGGCACGGCGGCATAACCGTTGAGATAGGTCGGCACGCCGATCAGGGCGGCAAGCGGTACTGTCCACCACTGTCCGCCGCCGAGCAGCCGGGCGGCGTCGTCGGAAGGCACCCAGGCCAGCAGCAGGCTCTGCACGATGAAGGCCAGCGTCAGCCATTTGGCCATGAACAGGCCGATGGCTTTGACCTGGCGCCAGAATGGCGTCCGGCGCGCCGGATCCCGCCAGAACGCCAGCATCATGGGCCGATCGCCATCGCAGGCGCTGCCGCAGGTGTCGTAGATGGTGCCGAGCTTGTCGAAGGGCAGGCCGGGACGCAGGGGCTGGGCCACCCAGGGCAGGCGGATCATGGCGAGCGTCAGGAAGCCGGCGGCCAGGCCCGAGAACACGGCGGTGACGGTGCGCAGAAGCGCGAAATCAATGCCGATGATGCCGGCGGTCAGGACGAACATCTCCGGATCGATGAGGGGTGAGCCGACCCAGAAGGCCATGACCGGAGCGAGAGGCACGCCGGCTGCCAGAAGACCCGCGACGACCGGCACGACGCTGACCGAGCAGAACGGCGACAAGGCACCCAGGCCGCCGGCCATGGCCACCGCCACAACCGGACGCCGCTGCAGTGCCGTGGCAAGGGGGCGGTCCAGGCCGCTTGCGGCAATGGCTGCCGCGAGCAGGCTGGAGACCAGCACAAAGGGCAGGGTCCACAGCCAGCTCTCGCCAAGGAAGATCAGGGTTGCCTGGGCCTGGTCCCGATCTGCAAGACCAAGAACGCCAAGCAGGAGAATGCACGGGGCCCATACCTTGTCGATCGCCGGAAGAGCGGCGGCCGACCGGGCGGCCGGCGTGCGCATCAGCGGCAAAGGGTGCGGTCGCCGGGACCCAGGGGAAGCATCAGGATCGGCCGGCAGACGCCATCCTGCGGGCCCCCGCTCCAGCCGATGTCGGCGCGCATCTGCGGACCCAGTGCGGCGAGTTCGCGGCGGTGATGAACACTGCTCAGATGACGGCGCACACGATTAAACATTGCATTTCTCCTGAATTGCATCTTTTCTTGCTGCTCCGCGCGTTTCAGTGCGGGTCTGATGGAAGAAATGATCCTTTTGCGGGATATTATCAAATGAGTTGTTTTTCCTGCGATCTTAAGTTTTTCTAAAGATGTCGGGGCGTCTTCCCTCGCTCTCGGCCTTGCGCGCCTTCGAAGCTGCGGCGCGCCACCTGAGCCTGACCCGTGCCGCCGAGGAGCTCTTCGTCACACCGGCGGCGATCAGCCACCAGATCAAGGCGCTGGAAGACGATCTGGGATTGCGTCTGTTCGATCGGACAGGCCGACGCCTGGCGCTGACCGTGGAGGCGCGCGCGGGGCTTGCCGAACTGCGCCGTGGCTTCGACCTTCTCGGGGAGGGTGTGCGGCGGATTCGTGACAGCCGCGCCAATCCGATGCTGCGCATCACCTCCGAACCCACCTTCGCTGGAATGTGGCTGGTGCCGCGCCTCTCGGCCTTCCGCAGGCTGCATCCCGAGTTGGACGTACTGATCGATGCCAGCGACCGGCTCGTGGACTTTGATCGCGACAGCATCGATGCCGGCATCCGCTGGGGCGGGGGGCGTTACGCCGGCCTGCAGTCGGTGCGCCTGTTCGACGAGCAGGTCTTTCCGGTCTGCCATCCCAGCCTGCTGCAGGGCGAACACCCGCTGAACACCGTGGATGACATTGCCTTTCACACCCTGATCCATCTCGACTGGCCCAAGGAATACGGGGAATGGGCTGACTGGCGGCAGTGGCTGAGCGCTGCGGGTGGCAATGTCGGCCTGGCCGACCGCGGACTGCACTTTACCGCGCACAGCGACTGCCTGCGTGCGGCGGTCGACGGACAGGGCATCACCCTGACTTCGGATTCGCTCGTTGTCGATGACCTGCGTTCTGGCCGTCTGGTGCGGCCCTTCGGGCTGGCTCTGGATACCGATGTGCAGATGTTCCTGGTGTTCCGCGCCGACAGGGCCGGGGAACCCGCGATCACCGCCTTCCGCGACTGGATTGTCGCAGAAGCCGCCGCAACGCTGCCGCCGCGTTTACCAGCATCGCCTAGATCCGCGTGAAGTGATCCCGGAAGGGCCGGCCGGCCATGTCGCTGGGCGGAAATTGGCCTTCCTGGAGAAAGCGCTCATGGCAGCGCTTCATGGCGACAGGATCGAGAGTCACGCCCAGACCCGGCCCCTGCGGCACCGGCACCAAACCGTTGCGGGGCACGGGCGTGCCTTCGTTGACGACATCATCGGCATACCAGCGGAACAGGGTCTGGCTGGGTTCGCGGATGTGGGTCACGGCGGCCGACACATGCAGATAGGCCGCACTCGCCACGCTCGTTTCGCCGCTGTGGAAGCGGAAGCCCACATCGAACAGCTCGCAGGCGCGGATGAACTCCACGGTGCGGCGGATGCCACCGAGCTCGACCAGGTTGGTGACAATGGTGTCTGGCGCCTGCAGGCGCACCGCCTTGGGCAGATCGACGATGTGGGCGGAGAAGGCTGCGCGGGTGAAGGGACGAAGCTGCGCCATTTCCTCGTAAGTCTCGGCGGGTTCCTCGTAATAGGCGATGACGTACTCATCCAGACGCGCCATGGCGAGGCGCGCCGTAGCGACGGTCCAGCCGCCGTTCGCATCGAGCTTGAGCGGACGGTCGCCGATGACCTCGCGGATCCGGCGGACCATCTCGACCTCCTCGTCGAGCCCCACGGTGGCGACCTTGCCCTCGAAGTTGGTGGCGCCGAATTCCTCGACCATGCGGGCACAGTAGTCGGCGATCTCGCCCGGCGAATGCTCGCCCTTTTCCTTTGGCCCGGCGACGCGGTAGCCGAAGTATTCCGACAGGGCGATCTCGCGGCGTACGGCCCCGCCCAGCAGGACGTAGAGCGGCACCTCCTCGATGCGCGCGCGGGCGTCCCACAGGGCCATCTCGATGCCGCCGAAGGCGCGAGTCTGGGCCACCACGTTGCCCCAGGGGGTGTAGCGGATGCCGGGCAGGCAGCGCCGCTCGGCGGTGGTGATCTCGCGGATGTCGAGGCCGATCAGCCGTTCGCGGAACTTCAGGACGTCGGCAGCGCGATCGCCGTCGGCGACCTCGCCCAGACCCGTGGCGCCCGCGTCGGTATCGACCTCGACGATGGTCTTGGTCAGCGATTTCACAGAGCCGTGGCTGAAGACATAGGGCGCCGTGAAGGGAATGTTCACGGGCGTGGCACGGATATCGACAATCTTCATGGGCGTCCCCCGACGATTGCCACGACGATACATCGTTCGCCAGGGCCTGCCATCACCCCTAGGCTGACGGCACAATAGGCATGGAGTACCCGATGCGTCCCGAACCGGTGGATTCCTGCGAGGTTCTCGTCCTCGTCGACAATGTCAGCGATCTGCTCTCCACGGTGCCACAGGGCGTGACCGGGGAGGTAGCCAACGTGATCGCGGCCGGGGCAACCGAGCTGTCGGGGCGTTGTCTGTGCTGTGCGCAATGGGGACTGTCGCTGCTCATCACCCTGCGGCGCGGCGAAGCAACCCGCACCATCCTGTTCGATGCCGGTCCGGAGGCCTACGGCATCCTTCGCAATGCCGACCGGCTTGGGGTCGATTTCGGCGCGGTCGATGCGGCGGTCTTCTCCCATGGCCACTGGGACCATGTCGGGGGCATGACCGCCGCGCTGGAGCGCATGGGCGAGGCCAACGGCGGGCGGCCTGTGCCGGTCCACGTCAACCAGGGCATGTTCGTGCGTCGCGCCATGCGCTTTCCCGCGGGCGAGATGCCGATGGAGCGGGTGCCGTCACCCGATGATCTGGAGGCCGCCGGTGGCCGGGTGGTGATGGAAGAGGGGCCGTCTCTTCTGGCCGACGGGATGGCCTACCTCAGCGGCGACATTCCGCGCGTGACGGCCTACGAGAAGGGCCTGCCCGGGCAGATTGCGCAGCAGCCCGACGGAAGCTGGGAACCCGATCCCTGGATCACCGACGAACGCTGGCTTGCGGTCGACGTGAAGGGGTTGGGCGCGATTGTCTTCTCGGCCTGCTCGCATGCCGGGATCGTCAATGTGCTCCAAGATGCACGAGAGAAGCTTGCGCCGTCACCGCTGCATGGGGTGATGGGTGGCTTTCACCTTTCCGGGGCCGCCTGGGAAGCCATCATTCCCGAGACCGTCGCCGACATGGAAGGCTTCGGCCTGAAGGCCATCGTGCCGGGCCACTGCACCGGCTGGCGCGCGGTGCAGAAGCTGGTGGAACGCTTCGGCGAGGCGGTGGTGGTGCCGTCCGCGGTGGGCAGACGGCACAGGTTCGCCGAGCCGGTTTGATGCTCTGCACTGCGTCACGCCGTCAGAGGTAATCCTCGTCGACGCCATAGGCCTCGCAGAGGGCGTCATAGAAAGGCGGATCGACGACATCGCCCGCGTAGTCGTTGGTGAGTTCCTCGCCCTCCGCGATGTCGCGGGTTGCAACCAGCGCATAACGATCGTCGCGGAGCGCCTCCGTCACCTCGTGGAGGTATCGGGACGATGCGGGATCGAGCGAGAGCGCAATCGGGGCGCTGTTGTTCGTGGCAAGGTTGGCCTTGTCCGAGTGATTGATCAGCACACCGTCGTCATGGACCCTGATGAGACAACCGGGAAACTCTCTCAGCCCGAAAACGTGGGTCAGCTCATGGACGATGTCGGCATGTGTCATGTCCTTGATCGCCGCCCTGAAGGTCGGTTCGTCATAGACGGTGTACCGGCCGGGAACATGGCGCCACACGATGCTGCCCTTCCTTATGGCAGCACACGCGAACACTCCCAGTCCCTTGTCCTGTGTTTCCCTGACTTCGTGAGGAAAGCAGAAGCCCTGCTGTGCCTTGGCCGTCACACCATGTGTCTCCAGAAACTGCCACGTAGCCCAATGTCGGCCTAGCCGCGCGAAGGATCCTCGCCGATACGCACGAGCTGCTTGCCGAAGTTCTTGCCTTCCATCAGGCCGGCGAAGGCATCCGGGGCCTTTTCGATGCCTTCCACGATGTCCTCGCGGTATTTCAGCTCGCCCGATCGGATCCAGCGCGTCAGCCGCGTCAGGCCCTCGTCGTAACGGTCGCGCCAGTCGTGGACAAGCAGTCCGCGCAGGGTCGCGCGTTTGACCAGGAAGTGGCGCAGGTTACGCGGGCCCATGGCCTGTTCGGTGTCGTTGTACTGCGCGATCTGGCCGCAGATGGCGACACGAGCGCCAAAAGCCATGTTGTCGAAGGCGGCGTCGGTCATGGGACCGCCGACGTTGTCGAAGTAGCAGTCGATGCCGTTGGGGCAGGTTTCCTTCATCGCTGCGGCCATGTCCTTGGTCTCGCGATGGTTGATGGTCGCGTGGAAGCCCAGTTCTCCCGTCAGGAAGTCGCACTTTTCCTTCGAGCCCGCGATGCCGACGACGCGGCAGCCGCCGATGCGCGCGATCTGGCCGACCACGCTGCCGACCGCGCCCGACGCTGCGTTGACCACCAGGGTGTCGCCGGCCTTGGGGCGCAACACATCGAGCGTGCCGAAATAGGCGGTGAGGCCCGGCATGCCCAGCACGCCCAGCGAGGTCGAGATCGGCGCATCGGTCGGGTCGAGCTTGCGCAGGTCGCGGCCGTCGGCAATGCCGTGGGTCTGCCAGCCTGTGTGGGCGGTGACGTAGTCGCCCTTTGCGAAGCCCTCGGCGTTGGATTCCACGATCTGCCCGGCGATCTCGCCGATCATCACCTCGCCGATCTTCTGGGGTTCGGCATAGGAGGGGCCGGGACGCAGGCGGCCACGCATATAGGGATCGACCGTCAGGTAGATCGCGCGCACCAGGGCCTCGCCGGGGCCGGGCGTGGGGATGGCTTCCTCGATGATCTCGAAGTTGTCGGCACCCGGGGCGCCCTTCGGGTAGCTCTTGAGGACGACCTTTCGGTTGGCGTTGGCTGACATGGCGTGGTTTCCCGCTTCTTGGTGATGAGGCGGGCCAGCATCGCAGGCTGGGGCAGCGGGTCAACCCGGAGTGGTTTTCCAGCGCTTACTCACTCTCTGTCACCCTCCGCGAAAGCGGAGGGTCCATGCTGTGGCCTGGCGGGTGGTGCCACGGTGCAAGGGCGCGCGGGGCTCGGCGTCACAGCATGGGGCCTCCGATCAAGTCGGAGGACGACAGTGCTTTTTGGGGCTTGTCCGCTCTCTGCCATCCTCCGCGGAGGCGGAGGATGGCAATCAGAGAGGGTGGAGGAGCGCCTACTTCTCGCCCGTGACCTTCTTGAAGTGCTGCAGGAAGCCGACCAGGGCGTCGTCGCGCAGGGTCTGGAGTTCCGAGAGCGGACGGCCGCCCTGCAGGCGTTCGGCGCCCGAGGCCATCTTCTCGATCAGGTCGTCGGTGATCGGCGGCGAGGGCAGGCGGGTCCAGTCGTCGGAGACCGCGGGGTCGAAGTGCTTCAGGAAGTGGCGCATGCCGCCTTCGCCACCAGCCAGGTGGAACAGCAGGCAGTAGCCCATGATCGCCATGCGCGGGCCGAAGCCGTAGATGATGGATTCGTCGATCTGCTCGGGCGTCGCCTCGTCGGCGGCGACCATGTAGAGGATCTCGTTCCACATCGCCTGCTGCAGGCGGTCGGCGACGTGGCCCAGGACCTCGCGATCCATCTTCATCGGGTGCTTGCCGGCGTGACGGTAGAAGTCGCAGGCCCAGTCGACAGCGGCGGCATCGGTCTTCTTGCCGCCTACGACCTCGACCAGGGGCATCAGGTAGGGTGGGTTGAAGGGATGGCCCAGGACCATGCGGCTGGGGTTCTTCGACTTCGCCTGGATGTCGCTCATCAGCAGGCCGGAGGTCGAGGAGGCGATGATCACGTCGTTGGCCATGGCGGCGTCCATCGCCGCATACATGTCCTGCTTGATGTCGATGCGCTCGGGACCGCTCTCCTGCACGAAGTCGGCGTCCTTCACGGCGTCGGCGAGATCGGTGGTGAAGCGGACGCGGTCCCTGGAGGCGCCTTGGCTGAGGCCCATCGCCTCCAGGCTCGGCCAGGCGGCGTCGATGATGCGGCGCATCTGGCCTTCGGCCGCACCGTTGATATCCTGGACGGTGACGTCGTAGCCCTTGGCGAGGAAGCCGGCGGCCCAGCCGGCGCCGATGACGCCGCCGCCGATGCAGGTGATGCGGCGGACGTCCTGTGGCGCGGGACGATTCATGCAGATGTTCCTTGTGGTTGCAGTGTGGTGGTCAGCGTTTGTTGCCGTCCCACGCAGCCTCGCCAGCCTGCAGGGCATTGGCGCGGTCGCGCAGGGCGAACTTCTGAATCTTGCCGGTGGCGGTCTTGGGCAGCGGGCCATAGACGATGGTCCGGGGCACCTTGAAGTGCGCCATGGTGTCGCGGCAGAACCTGATGATGTCGGCCGCGTCGGTCGCCTCGCGGCCGGGCTTGAGCGTCACGAAGGCGCAGGGGGTCTCGCCCCACTTTTCGTCGTTGCGCGCGACGACTGCTGCTTCCATCACGGCAGGATGTTTGTAGAGCGCGTTTTCGACCTCGATGGAGCTGATGTTCTCGCCGCCCGAGATGATGATGTCCTTGCTGCGGTCCTTCACCTGGACGTAACCGTCGGGATACATGACGCCCAGGTCCCCGGTATGAAACCAGCCACCGCGCAGGTCCTTCTGCGTCGCCGCCGGATTGGAGAGGTAGCCCTTCATCACCGTGTTGCCGCGGATCATGATCTCACCGATCGTCTCGCCGTCGGCGGGAACCGGCTCCATCGTGTCGGGATCGGCGACCATGTAGCCCGCGACCATGGCGTGGCGCAGGCCCTGGCGTGCCATCTGGGAGGCGCGCTCGTCCACGGTCATCGCCGGCCAGTCGTCCGTGAAACGCGCGTCCACCTCGTGCCAGAAGTCC
>CALGGB010000015.1 GCA_937880925.1 uncultured Rhodospirillaceae bacterium
CCGACCGGCGGTCGACCTCTAGGCGCAGCGCCTCGGCCAGGTCCTGCAGGCCTTTCTGGCGCGCGCGCACCAGCACGAAACCCAGAATGATCAGGGTGGCCAGCAGGATGCCGCCGGCCACGACGTACTGCATGCGCAGTTCCGACATGTTGACGGCCACGATGTCGTCGGGTGCCGAGAGCAGCACGATGATGCGTTCGTCCAGCAGGGGCACACTGTCCCACGCGGTGATGCGCGGCGTGTCGTCCCCGAGGTCTGCCGCCATGATGCTGCCGCTTCCTTCGCTCTCGGTCAGCAGGCGCCGCGACATCGTGCCGGTCTCATCGCTGCTGATGCCCCTGACGAAATTGACGCCTACCGCATCGGGCAGTGAGCTGTAGAGCACCACGCCCTGTTCGTTGATGGCATAGACATCGCCCAGGCGGCCGGCGCTGATCGGCGCCAGGAATTCGGCAAACAGCGGGTCGAGATCGGTCATGGCAGCCAGGATGCCGACCAGGCGATTCTCCACCACCAGCGGACGGTAGATCAGCAGGGCGTGGCTATCGCCGATGTTCACGATCTCGATGTGCGCCGCAGGCGCAAAGACCAGGCCGGGATCGGCAAGCATCTCGCGGGCCCGGGCGGCAATGTTGGGAGCCTCCTCCAGGCTGCCCAGCGGCGCGTAGAGGCGCTGGGCCACGAGGTCGCCCTGCGCGTTGAACAGGATCAGAGAGGTCCGATGGACTTCGCCGTGGATGCCGAGCACGACGCGAAAGGCGACCGGCGAGACGGAGGTCTGGTTCAGCAGGGTGGCCAGTTCGTCGCCGGCAAGTTCGCTGCGGCGGATGAAGGTCTGGTCCAGGTGATCGCTCAGCGCGCGCGCGGCGATGCGCGTGATCGCGGCCTGCTCCTTGTTGAAGTTTTCGCGGTGCCGGTCGACGGCCAGGGCGTCCAGCCAGGCCACGGCAATCGTCAGCACCACCATGGCGGCAAGGCCGATCAGGGCGACCGCCCAGGTGGTTGCCCGAAGGCTGCGCGTGGGGCGCGCGAATGCGGGAGTTTCGACCGCCATTACATCATCTGGCCTTGGCCTGATTCCCAAAGTGTCGATTGCGGATGCCGCGCCGCGTGAAGGACATCATAAACGAGCAACGCGCGAATGATAGTCGCGTCAAATGCGCGCGTCGGGACCGGTAGCGCAGACGTCAAGCGCAGCATGGAGGATGTAGTTTACCGCCACATCGTCCGAACGGAACCAACGATCGCCCAGAGGGTCATAAACCAGGCCGCTGACATTGCTGGTCCGTGCGCCGGCCAGGCGCAGGTCGCGGGCGAGCTCCGCGGGACGCACGAACTTTTTCCACCGATGGGAACCGCGCGGCACCCAGCCAAGCAGGTATTCGGCACCCACGATGGCCAGGGCGAAGGCGCGCGGTGTCCGGTTCAGTGTCGACATCACGATGCTGCCGCCGGGTTTGACCAGGCGGCAGCAGTCGGCGACGAAGGCTGTGCGGTCGGCGACATGCTCGACGATTTCCAGGGCCATCACGGCATCGAAGCGGCGGCCTTCTGCCGCCAGGGCCTCTGCGGTGCTCTCGACATAGTTGATGTCCAGGCCTGCGCCCGCGGCATGTGCGCGTGCCACGGCCAGCGCCTCCGGCGCGGCATCGACTCCGGTCACGGTTGCACCCATCCGGGCCAGTGGCTCGCAGATCAGGCCGCCGCCGCAGCCGATGTCGGCGATCTCCAGCCCGGCAAGCGGGCGGTCCGTGTCGGGCAGGCCGAAATGGGCCGCCAGAACCTCGCGAATATAGCCCAGCCGCACGGGATTGAGGCGGTGGAGCGGGCGAAACGGGCCCGCGGCATCCCACCACTGGTCTGCGACAGCCGCGAATCCGGCGATCTCGCGGGCATCGATGCTGCCCGTCGGTTCGATGGATCCTGTGCGCTCGGCTTGCTTCGTCATGGGGCCGAGAGTATGAAGTCGCGCCCGTGCGGCGGGAAGGCCTTCCCGCCACCCAAAGGCGTTTTTTTCTCCGGTGACGGCGGCGTCATGGCGGTCATAGTCCAGAAATTCGGTGGCACTTCGGTGGGCGATCTCGAGCGCATCGCACGTGCTGCAACACGCGTCAAAGGTGCGGTGGAAGCCGGTTATCAGGTCGCGGTGGTGGTTTCGGCCATGGCCGGCGAGACCGACCGGCTGGTCGGCTTCGTCAACGAGACCGATCCCGGCCACGACCGGCGCGAGTACGATGCCGTGGTGGCGTCCGGCGAACAGGTTACCGCCGGGCTGATGGCTCTTGCCCTGCAGCGCATTGGCGTACCGGCGAGATCCTTCCAGGGGTGGCAGGTGCCGATCATCACCGATGACATTCACGGGCGCGCGCGCGTGAGCGAGGTGCGTCCCGAGAATCTTCAGGCTTGCCTGGACACCAGCACCGTGCCCGTGGTCACCGGCTTTCAGGGCGTCACGCCGTCCGGGCGCGTCTCCACCCTGGGCCGCGGCGGTTCGGATCTCTCCGCTGTCGTGCTCGCCGCGGCGCTGGGCGCGGAGCGCTGTGACATCTATACCGATGTCGATGGCGTCTATACCTGCGATCCCCGCATCGTTGCCAAGGCGCGCAAGCTCGATAAGATCACCTATGAAGAAATGCTGGAGATGGCCTCGCAGGGGGCCAAGGTCCTGCACACCCGGTCCGTGGCCACCGCCATGAACCACCGGGTACGCCTGCAGGTGCTCTCCACCTTCACAGGTGCCCCCGGAACCCTGGTCGTCGACGAGGACGAAATCGTGGAACAGCAGGTTGTCAGCGGCATCGCCTATTCGCGGGACGATGCAAAGATCACCATGGTCGGCCTGCCCGACCGTCCCGGCGTTGCCGCAGCCCTGTTTGGGCCGTTGGCCGCCAACGACATCAATGTCGACATGATCATCCAGAACATCTCCGACGATGGCGAGCGGACCGATCTCACCTTCACCGTCGCCAAGGGTGATCTTTCGCGCGCCCTGAAGATGCTGGAAGACAACAACGACAGCCTGGGCGCGGCCCGCATCGAGCCGGACTCGCGCGTCGTGAAGGTTTCGGTGATCGGCGTCGGCATGAGGAGCCACGCCGGCGTCGCGGGCACCATGTTCCAGGCGCTGGCCGACAAGGGCATCAACATCCAGCTCATCTCCACCTCGGAGATCAAGATCAGCGTTCTGATCTCGGAGGATTACCTGGAGCTGGCCCTGCGCGCGCTTCACACGGCCTACGGGCTGGACGCGGCCGAATAGGTCGATGGCAGACAGGCCGGGAGAAGCCAGTCTTCAGAGGTTGTGGTCCCGCGGCCGGTCCCTGCTCGGCGTCGAGCATGCCATCATGGGCGGCGCAATGACCTGGGTCAGCGAGCGCAACCTGGTTGCCGCCATTTCCAACGCCGGAGGATTCGGCGTCCTGGCCTGCGGCGCGATGTCGCCCGATCAGCTTTCAGAGGAGATCGCGGCCACGGCCGCGCTCACGACTGAGCCTTTCGGCGTCAATCTGATCACCATGCATCCCCAGCTGGAGGCACTGATCGACGTCTGCGGTGACCATGGTGTTGGCCACATCGTGCTTGCCGGCGGTCTGCCGACGGTGAAGACGGTCAACCATGCCAAGGAGCGCGGCGCCAGGGTGCTGGGCTTTGCGCCCGCGCTTGCCTTCGCGCGCAAGCTGGTGCGCATGGGTGCCGACGCGGTCATCATCGAGGGTATGGAGGCCGGCGGTCATATCGGCCCGGTTTCGACCAGCGTGCTGGCCCAGGAAATCCTGCCCGTGCTGACCGAGGCGCCGGTGTTCGTGGCCGGCGGCATCGGCCATGGCGATGTCGTGGCGGCCTATCTGCGGATGGGGGCGTCGGGCGTCCAGCTTGGCACCCGCTTTGTCTGCGCCACCGAATCCATTGCGCACCCGCGCTTCAAGCAGGCCTTTATCCGCGCCAATGCGCGCGACGCCCAGCCATCCTCCCAGCTCGATCCCCGTTTTCCGGTGATTCCGGTACGCGCGCTCGTCAACCAGGGTACGCGCCGCTTTGCCGACAAGCAGCGCGAGGTGATCGACCGCCACGATGCCGGCGAACTCGACCAGAAGGCGGCCCAGCTTGAGATCGAGCACTTCTGGGCTGGTGCCCTGCGCCGGGCCGTGATTGATGGCGATGTCGAGAGCGGCTCGGTCATGGCCGGCCAGAGTGTCGGCATGGTCCAGGCCGAACAGCCGACCGCCCAGATCATCGGCGAGATGGTCGCCCAGGCCGCGGCAGCGCTGGCCCAGGCCGACTGATGCGCCAATTGCCGTGCGTTGCGCTGCGGTGATACCTTTTTCTCAAGGACGCCCGCACCAGACGGGCGCAGGGCGGCAGACGAGGACATGAGCCAGAGAAGCCCGGGTGACGGCAGCGCCGAGAACACCGTGACGCCGTTCCGCGACATCAACGCCGATTCGGCCCAGCGCCGCATCGCCGACGATCTGCGTGAGGCCCGCCTGGCGCGTGGCCTGGAGATTGCCGACGCAGCGCGCAGCCTGCGCATCCGCACGGTCTATCTGGTTGCGCTGGAGGAGGGCCGCTTCGCCGATCTGCCCGGCCCGACCTATGTGGCCGGTTTCCTGCGCGCCTACGGTCGCTTCCTCAATCTGGACGGCGACGAACTGGTGCGCCGTTTCAAGGACGAGAGCGGCGGCGTGCTGGTGCGCCAGCAGCTCAATTTCCCGGTTCCCGCCTCCGAGGCACGCCATCCCACCGGCTTCATGATCGCTGCTGCGCTGGTTGTCGCCCTGGCGGTTGGCGTCGTCTGGTATGTCCTGCAGGAACGCAACATTGATCTTCTCGAGATGGTGCCCGAGGTGCCCGAGGAGATTGTCGAAGCGGCGGAAAATGCCGAGGCCGCGACGACCGGCCAGGATGTCATGGCGACCGACGCGGAGAAGGCCCTGGCCGACGATCTGGCGGCCGATATCGGTTCGCCCGATGCCGCTGACGACATGGCGCCATCAGAAGCTGTTGCCGCCACAGAGCCCTCCGAAGACGTGGCGCAGACGGCCGGTTCCGGGGATGACCTCGCGCCGGAGGTGCCGGCGGCCGCGACCGAAGGCGCCGACCTGGACGCAGCCGAGATCAGCAATGCCGAAGTCGCTGTGGTGGAGATGGCCGAAGTCCAGGCCGAGGCGGCCGCCGGCCTCACCACGGACGCGGCGGTTGGCCAGGACAGCGACATGGCCGCCAGCGAGGCCGAGATCATGGCCGAAAGCGGCTATGTGCCGCGCGTCTATGGCCGCACCAACACCGATTCCAGGGTCGAGGTCCGCGCCGTGGAGGAGACCTGGATCCAGGTCGAAGGCCCGGGCAACGAAATCCTCCTTACCCGCGTCCTGCTGCCCGGTGACATCTACCGCGTGCCCAGCCGCCCGGATGTCACGCTCGACACTGGCAATGCAGGCGGGCTGGAGGTGCGCGTTGATGGCGACCTGATCGCTCCCCTGGGTGAACCCGGAATTGTCATCCGAAACGTCTCCCTGGCGCCTGACGCATTGCTTTCCCGCTAGTTTTCCGGGGTCGCCGGCCCCATTTGTGCCATGCCTTTCCCTTTACCGTATCGCCAGCGTGGGCTATTGCTCCGCGGAACCCCGGACCGGCAGCCATGACCGCAACAGCCATCGATCGTCCGCCACGCCGCGTCAGCCGCAAGATCAAGGTCGGCAACGTGGAAGTAGGCGGCGACGCCCCGATCACCGTCCAGTCGATGACGAACACGCTGACGTCGGATGTCCATGCGACATCGCACCAGATCAGCCAGCTCGCTGTTGCCGGCGCCGATATCGTGCGCGTTTCCTGCCCCGACGAGGCATCGACCGCGGCGTTCAAGTCGCTGGTTTATGAATCGCCGGTGCCGCTGGTCGCCGACATCCACTTCCACTACCGCCGGGGCATTGAGGCTGCGGTGGCCGGGGCTGCCTGCCTGCGCATCAACCCCGGCAACATCGGTTCGCCCGAGCGGGTGAAGGAGGTCGTCCAGGCTGCCAAGGACCACGGCTGTTCCATGCGCATCGGCGTGAATGCGGGTTCGCTGGAAAAGCACCTGCTGGAAAAGCACGGCGGCCCCACCGTGCAGGCCATGGTCGACAGCGCGCTGTTTCATGCCCGCATCCTGGAAGACAACGACTTCTTCGACTTCAAGATCAGCGTGAAGGCCTCCAACGTGGCGCTCGCCGTGGGTGCCTACCGCGGTCTGGCGGCGGCCTGCGACTATCCCCTGCACCTTGGTATCACCGAGGCCGGCGGCATGATCGGCGGCACGGTAAAATCCTCGGTCGGCCTGGGCATGCTGCTCTGGGAAGGCATCGGCGATACCCTGCGCGTCTCGCTGGCGACCGACCCGGTGGAAGAGGTCAAGGTCGGCTGGGAGATCCTGAAGTCGCTCGACCTGCGCAGCCGCGGCGTCAACATCATTGCCTGCCCGTCCTGTGCGCGGCAGCAGTTCAATGTGCCCCAGACGGTAGGTGAACTCGAAAAACGCCTGGCCCATATCGACGTTCCCATGACGATTTCGATCATCGGCTGCGTCGTCAACGGCCCGGGCGAGGCCAAACTCACCGACATCGGTCTCACAGGCGGCGGCAAGGGCGGTCTCACCGCCGACGGCAAGGGCACCCATCTCGTCTATCTGGCGGGGCAGGCCGATCACAAGGTGGAGTCAGAAGACATCGTCGAGCACATCGTCGAGCTCGTGGAACGCCGCGCCGCAGAACTGCGCGCCGCCGATACCGCCGCAGCCGCCGAATAACATTCGGGGCATAGCCGGTGAGCAAGCTGCAACCCATTCGCGGTACACGCGATCTCCTGCCGGAGGACTGCCGGGGCCATCGCCGCGTCGAGGACGCCTGCCGTATGATTGCGGAGCGCTACGGCTACGGCGAGATCCGCACGCCGATTCTGGAAATGACCGGCGTCTTCTCGCGCAGCCTGGGTGATGCCACCGATGTGGTGACCAAGGAGATGTACAGCTTCACCGACCGTGGTGGCGAGGATGTGACCATGCGCCCGGAGAACACCGCTTCGGTGGCGCGTGCCGTGCTCTCCAACGGCCTGCTCAACGAGATGCCGCTGACCACCAGTGGGAAGCTCAATCGCAAGCTCCTGCCTTCGCCGACCAAGGAGGATTTCGCCACCGTCAGCCAGGGCGCCTTCGTCGCCCCGAGCTCCAAGGTGGAGCGGCAGGTCTGCGACATCGTGC
>CALGGB010000016.1 GCA_937880925.1 uncultured Rhodospirillaceae bacterium
GTCGCGGTCCACTCCACCTCGTCGGCGGATTCCTTATAGGGCTTGCCCATCTCCCGGGTCAGCGCCTCGGCGAGCTTGGCCGTGTTGTGGCGCAGCTTGTGGGCGACCTCGTGCAGCATCTCCGAACGCTTGAGCATGTTCATGCGGTTCCACTCGCGCTGCGCGCGCCTGGCGATCTCGACCGCCTCGTCGACCTCCTCGACCCTGGCATAGGCCAGCTCGCCGGTGACTTCCTCGGTCGCCGGATCGATGCCGTCGAATCCCTCGGTGGACGCGCTCTTGCGGATCGCGCCGTCGAGGTGGATGGCGCCCGAAAGCTGCTTGAAGGTCTCCAGAACGGTCATGGTGGTCTCCCCTGATGGCTTGGCGGCGTCTGCCGGCTTTCCGCCCGATCCTGCCGCAGCCGGGCGCGCAGGCCAAGGCGCAACTGGTCCCCCGGGACAACGTGCTCCCCCTCGTCAAGGCTGCCGGGGCAGGTCTAGACTGCCGCCCTCAGATCAGGAGGGTTTCATGCCGGACAATCCCCATGCCACCGCCAAGCGGCTGTTCCAGGAGCACGTCGTCTGGGACGACCATGCCGGCTTCGGACCCGATCCTTCCGTCGATCTCAACAAGCTGCAGATCTGGAAGGACGCGGGCGTCGACTATCTCTCCGTCGACGTGGGCTACGACGTCATGGACTGGCGCATGACGGTGAAGTCCCTGGCCGCCTTCCGCCGCTGGATCCGCGCCACGGACGGCTACCGGCTGGTGACCTCTGTGGCCGAGGTCAGGCAAGCCAAGAAGGCCGGCGATCTTGCCGTCACCTTCGATCTCGAAGGCATGAACTGCCTCGACGGCTCCCTCGACATGGTCGAGCTCTACCACAGCCTCGGCGTGCGCCAGATGCTGTTTGCCTACAACAAGAACAACCTGGCCGGCGGCGGCTGCCACAACGGCAACGAGGGGCTCAGCGATTTCGGCCGCGCCGTGATCGGCGAGATGAACCGCCTGGGCATGATCGTCGATCTCTCCCATTGCTCCCACCGCACGACCATGGAGGCGATGGAACTTTCCAGCGCGCCCTGCATCTTCTCCCACTCCAACTCGCGCGAGCTGTGGGACCACGAGCGCAACATCCGCGACGATCAGGTGAAGGCCTGCGCGGCGACCGGCGGTGTCGTCGGCATCGTCGGAATCGGCATCTTCCTCGGCAACAACGACATCCGCACGTCGACCCTGGCCGATCACATCGACCATTACGTCAATCTTGTCGGCCCGACCCATGTTGGCATCGGCCTGGATTACGCCTTCGAGGGAGAGGGCGATGACGAGGGCCTGGGCGCGGTGCTCGATGCCGCGCCGGACTACTGGCCCAAGAGCCAGTACGACTATCCCGCCGTGGACTGCGCCCACCCGCGCCAGATCTTCGAACTGACCGAGGAGCTGCTGCGCCGCCAGTACAAGGAAGACGATGTCGTCGCCATCCTGGGCGGCAACTTCATGCGCGTGGCGGAGGCAGTGTGGAAATAGGGCACCGCCCGCTCAACGCCTACAGCGACCGCATCTCGGCGCGGCCCGGCGAGACGATCCGTTTCCACGTCAGTTGCGACGGGCCGAAGACTTACGAGGCGCGCCTCGTGCGCCTGATCTGCGCCGACGACAACCCGCGCGGCGCGCCCTTCCAGGCCGAGCCGGTGGCCTCGCCGCTCGACGGCAGCCATGCCGGACGGCCCCAGGTCATCCATGCCGGCTCCCACGGCCTGGTGCCGGCCTCACCCGCCTTCGCCTGCGCCAGCTTCATCCTCCAGGCACTGGTGATGCCGACGACGCCGGGCAAGGGACGTCAGGGCATTCTCGGTACCTGGTCGGAGAGCAGCCACACCGGCGCCAGTCTGATCGTCGGCGATGATGGGGCGCTAGGGCTCATTGCCGGCGATGGCATGGCAAGCGCCATCGTCACGACAGGCGTCGCCATGGCGACACGCGCCTGGTACCGCGTCTCGGCCAGCTTCGATGCCGCAACAGCCACGGTGGAACTGCGGCAGGCGCCGCTCGACGGCGGCCACGCCGTGATGGTGCGCCGCGTCCTCACCCTCGATCCCGTTGGGCGCGAGGGTCCGTTGCTGATAGCGGCATGGCACCGCGCCCACGCCGACGGCCGTGGCTATCACGCCGGCTGGTTCAACGGCCGTATCGAGGCGCCGCGCCTTGCGGCGACAGCGCTCGACGAGGCGGGCATCGCGGGCGATGGCGGCGGCGCGGTCGTGGCCGCCTGGGACTTCTCGCGCGGCATCGACAGCGAGCGCCTGGAGGATGTCAGCGGCAACGGCCATCACGGCGAAACCGTCCACCTGCCCGAACGCGCCGTGCGCGGCGCGGCCTGGAGCGGGCACGAGATGTGCTGGCGCCATGCGCCGGGCGACTATGGCGCCATCCATTTCCACGACGACGATGTCTATGACGCGGGCTGGGACGAGAGCCACACCTGGACGGTACCCGACGGAACCCGCAGCGCGCTCTATGCCCTGCACCTCACCTGCGAGGGCGGCGAGGAGTTCGTGCCGTTTGCCGTGGTGCCGCCACGCGGTACCCGTGAGGCGAAGATATGCTTCCTGCTCTCCACCGCGACCTACATGGCCTATGCCAATGCCGGGCGCCACTTCCGCAACGATGCCGTGGAAATGAAGCAGTTTCGCGCCACGGTCATGACCCAGGCCGATTGTTTCCTCCAGGCCCACAGCGAATACGGCCTCTCGACCTACGACACCCATTCGGACGGCAGCGGCGTCAGCATCAGCTCGCGCCTGCGCCCGGTGCTCAACATGCGCCCGCGGGTGCGTGTGTGGGGGCTGGGGGCCGACAGTCACATCCTCTCCTGGCTGGAGCACGAGGACTTCGACTACGACGTCGTCACCGACGAGGAGCTGCATGCCGAGGGTGTCGACGTGCTCGACGGCTACGCCATGGTCGTCACCGGCACCCATCCCGAGTACCACACGGCGCAGATGCTCGACGCCATCGAGGCCTACACCGCGCGCGGTGGACGTCTGATCTATACCGGGGCCAACGGCTTCTACTGGCGCATCGCCTATCACCCGACCAAACCCGGCGTCATCGAATGCCGTAAGACCGAGGGCGGCACCCGTTCCTGGGTCGCCGAGGTCGGCGAATACTTCATGAGCTTCACCGGCGAATACGGCGGCCTGTGGCGGCGCAGCGGTCGCACGCCCCAGCAGCTCGCCGCCGTGGGTTTCACCGCCCAGGGTTTCGACCGCTCCAGCCCCTACCGGGTGACGGACGAGGCCCGCGATTCCCGCGTTGCCTTCATCATGAAAGGCATCGAGGACGATGTGATCGGCGACTTCGGCCTGGTCGGCGGTGGCGCCGCGGGCCTGGAGCTCGACCGCGCCGATGTCGCGCTGGGTACGCCGCCCCACACCCTGGTGATCGCCCGTTCCTTCGACCACAGCGAAGGCATGCTGGTGGTGACGGAGGAGATGACCTCGAACCAGCCGGTCATCGGCATCGGCCATCCGCTGGTCCGTGCCGACATCGCGTTTTTCGAGGTCGAGGGGGGAGGGGCCGTGTTCGCAACCGGCTCCATCGCCTTTGCCGGCGCCCTGCCGGTCAACGGCTTCGACAACAACATCGCGCGTTTGATGCACAATGTCGTGGTCCGCTTCCTTGACCCCGCGCCCTTCGAGGGTTTCGATGCCTCCCGCCCGCCAGCCCGTGCCATCGCCTGACCGTCTTGTCGCCCGATGGCGCCAGCCCGCCCTGAGAGTTCCTGCATGACCGCGTTTCCCGATCTTCAGACCATCGTTGCCCATGGCCTGTGCGCCGCCTGCGGCCTGTGCGAATCCATCGCCGGGCGCGATCGCGTGGAGATGAAGCTCACCTCCTACAGCCAGATGCGCCCCCAGGTCCGCGAAGAACTCGACGAGGCGACCATGGCGAAGATTCGCGCCGTATGCCCCGGCATCACCGCGACCGGCCCCGATCCCGAACAGGTCGCCGACAAGGGAGAGATGCACGATGTCTGGGGCCCGATCCGCACCATGCACCGCGGCTGGTCGACCGACGAGGACTTGCGCTTTGCCTCCGCGGCGGGCGGGGCGATGACGGCGCTCGGTGTCTATCTGCTGGAAGCCGGCGAGGTCGACGCCATCGTCCATGTCCGTGCGTCCAGGGAGAAGCCCTTCGAGACCGATGCCCTGGTCAGCCGCACCCCCGAGGAGGTCCGCTCGGGCGCGCAGTCGCGTTATGGCCCCGCCGCGCCCCTGCGCCATGTCATGGACCTGCTCGACCAGGGGCTGCGCTTTGCCGTGCTCGCCAAACCCTGCGACGTTGCCGCGATCCGCAACCTCGGCCGCATCGACGAGCGGGTCGCAACCCAGGTGCCCTATCTCATCACCATCTTCTGCGGCGGCCTGCCGACCGAACAGACCGCGCGCAAGGTGGCGGGCTCCCACGGCGTGGCCGCCGAGGAGGTTTCCGTCTTCCGCTGGCGCGGCAACGGCTGGCCCGGCCCCACCCATGTCGAGACCCATGACGGCCGCGTCTTCGACCTGACCTACGACGAGGTCTGGTTCAACGAGCGCCAGCCCTGGAAGTACGACATCCAGTTCCGCTGCAAGATCTGCCCCGATGCCATCGGCGAGCAGTCGGACGTCTCCTGCCCCGATTCCTGGGTGATGGTCGACGGCAAGCCGATCCACGAGGAGGCCGATGGCGCCAACCTCTTCATTGCGCGCACGAAGCAGGGTGAGAAGCTGGTGGCTGCCGCGGCTGCGGCCGGGGCCATCCACCTTGAGCCCTTTTCCGCCGACGAGCTGGCCGCACAGCATGCCGACCACGTCACGCGCAAGATCGAGAACCCGGCCCGCGTCCGCGCCCTGGGCCTGGAAGGCGAGCCCGAGCCTGTGTTTGACAACTACCGTGCCGAACGCATGGTGGCGCTGCTGGGACCGGAGGGCGATGCGCGGGCCGAGGAGGGTACGCGCCGGCGCATCCGCCAGGGTGTCAATCTAGAACCGCTGGCCTGAGTTTCGGACATGGACACACCAGGCGCGCCGGGCGACGATCCCACCGCCTGACGGGAGGAATTCATGGCGCGTATCGCAGTCGGCGGTTTCCAGCACGAGACCAACACCTTTGCCTCGACCAACGCGACCTTCGCGGATTTCGAGATGCACGATGCATGGCCGGGCCTGGTGCGCGGGCCTGAGATGCTCGATGCCGTTGCCGGAATCAATCTCGCCCTGTGGGGGTTCATGGAGGCCGCACGGGCCGACGGCCATGAGCTGGTGCCGCTGGTCTGGGGTTCGGCCGAACCGTCGTCCTATGTCACCGAAGACGCCTTCGAGCGCATCACTGGCATGATGGTGGAAGAGCTGCAGGCCGCAGGAAAGGTCGATGCGGTGTTCCTCGACCTGCACGGGGCGATGGCGGTCGAGCATTTCCAGGACGGCGAAGGCGAGACCCTGGCGCGCGCGCGCAAGGTGATCGGACCCAATGTGCCGCTGGTCCATAGCCTGGACCTCCACGCCAACATCACCGAACAGATGGTTGCGGTGGGCGATGCCATGTCGATCTATCGCACCTATCCCCACGTCGACATGGAGCAGACCGGGCAGCGCGTCTATGGCCTGCTGCAACGCCTGCTTGCAGGGGAGAAGCTGCACAAGGCGTTTGCCAAATCGCCCTTCCTGGTGCCGCTGACCGCCCAGTGGACCGATGCCAGACCCAACCGCGGCTTCTACGACATGATCACAGGGCTGGAGCTGGAGGGCACCGCCTGCGTCGATCTGGCCCTTGCCTTCCCGCCCGCCGACATCCGCGAATGCGGTCCCGCCGCCGTCGCCTACGATCCCGATCCGGTTGTGGCCCAGCGCGCCGTCGATCTGCTGATGGGTGCCTTCGTCGATGCCGAGGGTGATTTCGACAACGCCATGCTGAGCGAGGACGAAGCGGTACAGGCCGCGATGTCTGCGCCCGCGGGCCCCATCGTGCTGGCCGATGCACAGGACAATCCCGGTGCGGGCGGTACCTCCGACACCGTCGGTGTGCTCGAGGCGCTGGTGAGGAACCACGCCCGCAAGGCAGCCCTGGGCCTGCTGTGGGATGCCGAGGTGGCGCGCGAGGCCCACGCCCAGGGCGTGGGCGCGGAGTTCGATGCGCCGCTGGGCGGGAAATCCGGGCGCCCCGGCCAGCGCCCCATGCGCGCGCGCTTCAAGGTGGAAGCGCTCAGCAACGGCATCTTCCCCTGCACCGGCGAGATGTACCGCGGCGCGACTGCCCATCTCGGGCCGACAGCCGTGCTCTCCGTCGTCGGAGCCGACTGCGACGTGAAGGTCGTCGTCTCCAGCCACCGTTTCCAGAACCTGGATCAGGCCTGCTTCCGCCACATCGGCGTCGAGCCGACCGAACAGAAGATTCTCGTCGTGAAAAGCACGGTCCATTTCCGGGCCGACTACGATCCCATCGCGGCGCGCACCATCGTCGTGGAATCGCCGGGCGAGCACCCCTGCCGCCTGGTCGGGCTGAATTACCGCCACCTGCGCGAGGGCGTGCGTCTTGAACCCAATGGTCCCCAACACCGCCGCGCTTGAACCCGGAGAATACCCATGAGCAAGACCGTCATCGTTACCGGCGCCAGCCGGGGTATAGGCGCGGCCATCGCCCGCCAGGCAGGCGCAAAGGGCTGGCGCGTCTGCGTCAACTACAACGGTTCACCCGACAAGGCCGCGGAGGTCGCCAGGGCGGTCGAAGCGGCAGGCGGGGAGGCCATGACGTTCAAGGCCAGCCAGGGCGTCGAGAGTGAACTGGTCGCCATGTTCGAGGCGGTCGATGCCAGGTGGGGCGCGCCCGATGCGGTGATCAACAATGCCGGGATCGACCACGAGGCCGACTTCGCCGAGACGACCTGGGAGAACTTCCTCAAGGTGTTCAACGTCAACACCCTGGGCCTGATGGCGAGCTGCCGCGAGGCGGTCAGGCGCATGTCGACGGCGCGCGGCGGCAAGGGCGGGGCGATCGTCAACATCGGCTCGATCTCGGCGCGGACCGGCGGCCTGCCGGGCGACGTCATCTACACGGCAAGCAAGGGCGCGGTGGATTCCTTCACCCTGGGCCTGGCCAAGGAGGTCGGGCCCCAGGGCATCCGCGTCACTTGCGTGCGACCAGGCGTCATCGAGACGGACATCTTCGCGGGCAACGCCTTCGGCATCGAGCAGGTCAAGGAACTGGCGCGCACCAATTCGCCGCTCCAGCGGATCGGCCAGCCCGACGAAGTCGCGGCCATGGCGATCTTCCTTGCTTCCGACGAGGCCTCGTTCTGCACCGGCATGTGCTACGACGTGAACGGCGGGCGCTGAGCAGCGTGGCCGGCCGTTTTGTCTTCGCCATCACCACCGGGCGCAGCGGCACGGCCTATCTCGCCGACCTGCTGGGCAGCAACCTGGAGGACGCCGCGGTCTTCCATGAGCGCACGGGATGGCTGAACTTCGGCGTCGTCACGCCTGATCTCTCCGATTTCACCGTCTTCAACAGCGTCGGCAACGTGCCCAAGGTCCAGGCCTTCTGGAAGCGCAAGCTGGAACGCAATCTC
>CALGGB010000017.1 GCA_937880925.1 uncultured Rhodospirillaceae bacterium
GTGTAGTCGTCCCAGCGTGCGGGTGAGGCGATGTCGATCGGCGAGAGCTTCCACTGTTTCAGCGGGTCGGTGTGGCGGGCCGTGAAGCGCCGGCCCTGTTCCTCGCGCGTGACCGAGAACCAGTACTTGAAGAGCCGCACCCCGCTGTTGACCAGCATGCGTTCCAGTTCCGGACACTGGCGCATGAACTCCAGATATTCGGTGCCGTTGCAGAAGCCCATCACGCGCTCGACGCCCGCCCTGTTGTACCAGGAGCGGTCGAACAGCACGATCTCCCCGGCGGTCGGCAGGTGCTCGATGTAGCGCTGGAAGTACCACTGGCCACGCTCGCGGTCGCTGGGCTTGTCCAGGGCAATGACCCGCGCGCCGCGGGGGTTGAGATGCTCCATGAACCGCTTGATGGTGCCGCCCTTGCCGGCCGCATCGCGCCCCTCGAAGAGAATGACGATGCGCTGTCCGCTTTCCTTGACCCAGTTCTGGACCTTGAGGAGCTCGACCTGAAGCTCGGCCTTGTGCTGCTCGTAGCTCGCGGTGCGCATCTTCTCCTTGTAGGGGTAGACGCCTTCGCGGAAGAGACGCCGCAACGCCTCGGGATCCTGGCGCATCTGTGCCAGCCGATGCTGGGCCTCGGCGGCATGCTGATGGGCCAGGGCCGCTGCTGAGTCGGCAGCGTTGTGCGCAGACGGAGCGGCAGTGTCGTCAGGCGGCGCAGCGTTTCCGCCTGCCTTCTTGCGTGGCCTGCGCGCCGGTGGCCTGGCGACGGGAGCTTCCCCATCGACGGGAGCTGCCTGCTCCTGCCCGGTCTCTTCGTTCATGACTGTCCCCCTGTTTTCCCTCTGGCATCCTTGACGGGTGTCCTGTCTTGTCATTGCGCTGGATCAATTCCCCGAAGGCGGCGGCATATCGCTGTCGCGAATGCCACTTGCCGCGGGTCGGGCCGAGGATCACTCTGGGGCCGCAAGAGGGCGGAGACCTTAGCCATGTCGGGTGCGTTGACAGGTATCGGAGTCGAGCGGTTTCTCGACCGGGAGGTCATGGCGGCCCTTGCGCGGCCGCTGGAACAGGCGCGCGGGCTGCCCAACGCGGCCTTCACTGACGAGGCGTTCCTCGCGCTGGAGCGCCGTCTGCTGTTCTCGCGCACCTGGGTCTTTGCCGGCCGTGCCGGTGATCTGGCAAAGCCGGGCGATGTGCGCCCGGTCGAGGTGGCCGGGAGACCGCTTCTGCTGGTGCGTGGCAGGGAGGGTGACATCCGCGCCTTCCACAACGTCTGTCCCCACCGCGGCGCCCGCCTGGTGGGTGAAGCCCAGGACGGCAGGACCATGCTGACCTGTCCCTACCACGCCTGGACCTATGCCCTGGACGGCAGGCTGAAGGCGCGGCCCCACTTCCATCGCCCGGACTGCCACGACCAGGCCGGCGACGACAATGTCACGCTCTTCCCCGTGCGCTGCGTCACCTGGCACGACTGGATCTTCGTCAACCTGGACGGCAAGGCGGAGCCGTTTGAAGACTTCATTGCGCCGGTCTCGGCATGGTTCGACGGTTTCGACCTGTCGGCGGTGCGCTGTGCCTCCCACCGTGCCTGGGAGTTCGATTGCAACTGGAAGCTGGCGGTGGAGAACTACTGCGACTTCTACCATGTCTTCCTGGTCCATCCGGCGCTGCACCAGGTGATGGCCAAGGAGGCGCGCAAGGCGATGCTCACCATGGGCCGCCACCTGATGAACGAATACTGGTTCGAGGCGGACAATCGCGGCGGTCTAGGCGACAAATCCGGCTTCGGCATGCCGCTGTTTCCGGAGCTTTCCGCGGCCAACCAGAACCGCACCTGCTACAGCGCGGTATTTCCCAACATCGCCATCAACGTCTATCCCACCAACGCCCAGTTCGTGCACTTCGAGCCGCTCTCGGCCGGGCGCACCCGCATGCACATGTGGTTCTACTATGTCGGCGATGCCGCCAGCGATCCGGCCCACGCCAGCCTGCGCGACACGGTCGTGGAGGAATGGCACAAGCTCAACATGGAGGACGAGGGCATCTGCCGCGCGATTCAGGCCGGGCGCCACTGCGACGCCTACGACGGCGGCCGCCTGGCGCCCTACTGGGACACCGGCACGCTCCACTTCCACAAGCAGATCGCGCAGATCATGACGGCTGCCTGAGGGCGCCGTCAGGCTCGGTCGTTGCGGAACACACGGCCTTCCTTCATGACAAAACTGACGTCGTAGAGGGCCGCGATGTTCTGCGTGGGATCCTCCGGCACGGCGATGACGTCGGCGAGGTAGCCTTCGGCGATCCGGCCCAGGTGGTCGGCCTGGCCCAGAAGATCGGCGCCGTTGACCGTGGCGGCGGTGATCGCTTCGGCGGGTGAGAATCCGCACTTTTCCACCATCAGCACGACCTCCTGCATGTTGTCGCCGCAGTGGTTGCCGGGCGTGCCGACGTCGGTGCCCATGGCGATCCTGATGCCGGCGGCGCGCGCCTTGCCGAGCTGCTCCTGGCGCAGCGCCTCCAGCTTCATGTAGCGCTCCTTGACGTGGGGCAGGGCGCGCTCGGAGAACGCCGGGTCCTTCAGGAAGGCGTGGGCGGTGCAGAAGGTCGGCACCAGGAAGGTGCCGTGTTCGACCATCAGGGCGCGGGTCTCGTCGGTGGCATAGGTTCCGTGTTCGATGGAGCGGCAGCCGCCGACGATGGCGTTGCGGATCGCGTCGGTGGCGTGGGCGTGGGCCGCGACATGGGTGAAGTTGTCGCGTGCGATCTCGACCGCCGCGGCGATCTCGTCGGGCCGAAGCTGGATCGCGTCCGCGCGTTCGTACTTGCTGGAGTTGACGGCGCCAGAGGCCAGGATCTTGATCAGGTTGGCGCCGCGGGCAAGCTGCCTGCGGGCTCCCTTGCGCACCTCTTCGACTCCGTCGACCTCCTCGTACATGCCCGGATAGAAAGGCGAGGAGGGTGAGGTGATGGAAAGGATCTTGCCGGCGCAGAAAAGGCGCGGGCCGATCGCCTTGCCCGCGTCGATCGCCTCGCGCACGGCGATCTCGTGATAGTCCCAGCCGCCGACATCGCGCGCCGTGGTGATGCCGCACATCAGCAGGCGCTGCGCGTTCCAGGCGGCATGGATCGCGATGGTCCCGGGCAGGGCATCGCGCCAGATGTTGTTGCCGGCGGCAACGCCGGTGTCGAGCGTGATGTGGACGTGGTTGTCGATGAAACCGGGCAGCAGGTAGAGGCCGTCCATCTCGATGCGCTCCGCGCCGCGTGGCGCGCTGCCGAGCGCGCCGAAGCGTCCGCTCTCGATGTGAAGGTCACCCTCGCGGAAGGCGTTGTCGGATGAATCCCATATCTTGCCGCCCGTCAGCCACATGACCGCTGTTCCTTACTGTTTGATGGGTTGGCGCATCCTGCCCGAATTCGGGCTCGCGGTACCACCGGCAAGGCCGCCCCATCGCGGCGCAATTGGGAGTGTGTCATAATCGCGTCACCGGAAGCAGTCAGGATGCCGGTTGAACCTCGCACCCACGGAACCCCGATGCAGAACCTGCCGTTCGGCCAGCCCGGCCGTTTCTTCAAGGGCAACATGCATACCCATTGCACCAACTCCGACGGCATTCATCCGCTGGAAACCGTGTGCCGGGGCTACCGCGAGGCGGGCTACGACTTCCTGGTCATGACCGACCACTTCATGGAGGTCTACGACTTCCCGATCACCGATTCCCGGCCGCACCGCACGAAGGACTTCACGACCATCATCGGCGCCGAGCTGCACGCGCCACAGACGCAGGTCGGCGAACTGTGGCACATCAAGGCGATCGGCCTGCCGTTCGATTTCGAGCCCCTGCGCGAGGGCGAGACCGGCCCGGAGATCGCCAAACGTGCCCATGAAGCCGGCGCCTTCATCGGCATCGTCCACCCCTCCTGGTACGGCCTGACCCACGAGGACGCGCGCAAGCTGCCCTTTGCCCACGCCGTGGAGATCTACAACCACGGCAGCCATGTCGAGACCGACCGTGGCCACGACTGGCCCTTCCTTGACGTTCTGCTCAACGAGGGCCGGCGCCTGACCGGTTATGCCACGGACGACGCGCACCAGATGACCCACGACTGGCTGGGCGGCTGGGTCATGGTGCAGGCGGAGGAGAACGATCCCGATGCGCTGCTGGAGTCGCTGAAGGCCGGGCGCTACTACTCCAGCCAGGGGCCGGAGATTCACGGTGTCGCCATCGAGGGCGACCAGGTCGTGGTGACCTGCTCGCCCGCCAGCATCATCATGTTGACCGGCCGCGGCGCTGCCTCCGCCCACGTCATGGGCGATGGCCTGACCCGCGCCGAACTGCCGCTCGACCGCTTCAAGGCCAGCCACTTCCGCGTCACCGTCGTCGCCGAGGACGGCAAGCGCGCCTGGTCCAATCCGGTGTGGATGCAGTAGGGCTGGACCAGCTCCTTTCGTCATCCCGGCCAAGCGCCCGCAGGGCGCGTAGAGCCGGGATGACAGAATATGTAGGCGTCGGAGGAGGCGGCCGTCAGCCTTTCAGTTCACCCAGGTTTTCCGCCCCCGGGCTGGCCCAGTCGGCGTCGAAGTCGCCGGTGGAGCCGTAGGTGCCCCAGACCTTGAAGCCCATCAGGGCGCGCTCCTGTTCGATGAGCTCGGCGGCGACCTCGGGGCGCAGGCCGTATGTGAAGTTGAGAAGCTGGCGGCAGAACGGCGCGCACCAGTAGGTCGTGATCCCCAGGCGCGGGCCGTTTCCGGTGTTGAGGCTGGCGGCGTGCCAGGTGCGCCCCTCCCAGACCACGAAGCTGCCCGCGGGCCCTTCGGCGTGGATCGTGTCGTAGGTGGCCCTGGGGTCCGGGTGCAGGCCGGAATGATGGCTGCCCGGCACAAGGCGCGTCGCACCGTTTTCGACCGTGAAGTCGCTCACCATCCACATGACGTTGCACACGACGGGCGGGTTGATGGGGTGGTCGGCCGGCACCGGCGCGCCGGTGCGCTGCCTGTTGCGCCGGGCGTCGGAGGGGCGGGCGTAGTCCTCGCCCGGCATGGCGGGGTGGGGCAGCCACCACTGGTCGATATGCAGGCCCATCTCCTTGTTGCCGGGCCAGGTGATGTGGGCGGAGAACTCCGAGAGCAGCGCCTCTTCGCCCAGGATATGGCGCACCGTTTCCAGGCAGGCCGGGTTGTTCATCAGGGTGCGGAAGATCTCGCCCTTGTTGGGCAGGAAGCTGACCCACTGGTTGACGTCGTCGTCGGGTTCGACCGCCGAGTTGGAAATTGCCCTGCCGCGTGCCTTTTCCGCCGCGGCCTGTTCGAGCAGGCGCGTGCGGATCGACGCTGTGGTATCGGGGTCGAGCGCGCCCTCCAGGATACCGAAGCCGTGGCGGCGAAGATCGTTCTTCAGAACCGCCATGTCGCGGGTGGGTGAAGGTGCTGCCGTTTCCATGCTGTCACTCCGTGGCTGCGCGTTGCGCCAGTGTGCGCCGCAACGCCTGCTTGTCGATCTTGCCGATGGGCAGGCGCGGCATTTCGTGGGTGATCTCGAATATCTTGGGCACCTTGTAGTTGGCCAGCCGCTCGCGGCACCAGGCCTTCAGTTCCGCGACCGAAAGTTCGGCACCCGGTCTGGCCTCGACAAAGGCGTGGCCGATCTCGCCGAAGACCTCATCGGTGACGCCCAGCACGGCGACCAGACCCGTCGCGGGGTGTTCCTCGATGACCAGCTCGATCTCGCGGGGATAGATGTTGAAGCCGCCGGAGATGTACATCTCCCTGGTTCGCCCGACGATTTCCAGATTGCCGTCTTCCCAGACCTTCACGACATCGCCGGTGCGGAACCAGCCGTCGGCGGTATGGGCGTCGGCCGTGCCCTGGGGATCGCGGAAGTAGCCGGCGAACAGCCAGTCGCCCCGCGCCTGGATTTCACCGGTGCCGCCCGGCAGCGTGATGTTGCCCTCTGCATCGGCGACGCGGATCTCGAATCCCTTGTGGGGCCGCCCGATGGTGCGCGAGAGCACGTCGAAGCCGGCGTCGGCATCGGTGAAGGTGACGTAGAGGCCGAGTTCGGTCATGCCGAAGCTGGTGCGCAGGCGGCCGGGCAGGGCGTTCATCCGCGTCACCAGATCGACCGCCATCGGCGCGCCGCCCCAGGTCCAGTACTGGACCCGGGAAAGATCCCGGCCGGCAAGGCTCGGATGATGGGCCATCATGTGGAACTGGATCGGCGAGCCCAGGACATGGTCGACGGCTTCGCCCTCGATCAGATCGAGCATTGCGCCGGCCTCGAAGCGGTCCTGGAAGACCAGGGTGCCGCCGACATAGACGCCGAAAACCCCGGTCATGCCGACGCCGGCGATGTGGTTGACCGGCATCATGTGCAGGATGCGGGGCCGCTCCATCGGCCAGTGCGCGATCTCGACCGCGCCGCCCGCGAGCAGGGCCAGGTGTTTGACCATCGCCGCCTTGGGCCGCCCGGTGGTGCCCGACGTGAAGATCAGGACCGCGGTGTCCGGGGGCGTGACGGCAGCGCGGGCGCGATCCAGCGCGGCATCGTCGATCGCCTCGCCCGCGGCGAGGAACGCGGTTTCGCCGGTTGCACCGGGCAGCGGCGCATCCGCCATCACCAGATGGGTGATACAGGGGAACTCGGCCTGCAGGGTGGTCAGTTCCTCGGCATAGTCGCGCTCGTGCAGATGGCGCGGCGCTATGACCACCTTGGGTTCGGCCAGCTCCGTGACGTGGCGGAACTCGCCCATGCGGTAGCGCGGGTGATAGCCGGTCCAGATGGCGCCGATGTCGGTGGCCGCGAGCATGATCGTCAGCCAGCGGGTCGAGGGCACGGCGAGCATGGCGACGCGGTCGCCGCGGACGACACCGGCCGCCAGCAGGGCCTTCGACCATCGCGCCATCTCGGCTGCCAGCGCGCCATAGGTCGTGATGGCGCCATCATGAACGCAGACCGGGTGCTCGGGATCGAGTGCGGCATGAAAGCGCACGCAGTCGCCGATGCGCCGCGCCTCGTGGGGCAGCGGGTGACTCATGCCCCGCCTGCCTCGACCCACAGCGCCTTGGCGCGCTGCTTCAGCATCAGGCCCTGGTCCCAGCGGTCGACCAGCTCGTAGCCGTCCGGCCCGGTGATGCCGTAGGGCGGCGGACCGAGTTCGCACAGGAAGTTGAGGATCGCGTCATCGGGTTTGCGGGCGCGCCACTTCTGCATGGCGCGCAGCCACCAGGCCTCGAACTGCTCGACCCACGGCTGATGCTGTTGCCAGGTGATGGAGACCTGGGCCTGCTCGCGGGTGGCGACACGGCCCTGCAGGCCGGCGGCGCGGTCGACCACCTTGTGGAAGAGATCGGCGTGCAGGTCGTCGAGCGGCAGGGCGACCTCGCGGCTGACCACCGCATGGCTGAGGTCGGCGACGATCTCCATCTGCGGCACCAGGTCCATGACCTGGGCGGTGTAGAAGAGATCGTTGGTCAGCGTGAAGCGGTGCAGTTCGAAATGCGCCTCGACGCCCATGGAGGCGGCAAGCTCCAGCGCCTGGGTGACGAATTGCGCGCCCTCCTGTGGCGTGAAGGGAAAGACCTTGGCGTTGATCGCCACGAAGCGGGAAGAGAGTTCGCCCGCCATGTCGAAGACCGGCTTCAGCTCCTCCAGCGTGTTCGGGAAGGCGACCAGGATGTTGTGCAGGCCGTGGTCGGCGAGCAGGGGTTTGGCCTCTTCGACCGTGGGGATGTCGCGGCTGGCCATGTCGATCGACATGCCGTCGTAGCCGGCCTCCGCCACCATGGCGAACTTCCGGGGCATCGACCACTCCTGGCCGTCCGGGCGGCGGCGCTCCATCGCCCAGATCGACTGAAAGACCTCTAGTTTCTGTGCCATCACCTGCCCCTTGTACCTGGCGCGAGATTGCGACGCGGCGGTCACCTTGCCAAGCTCGCAGCAGCATAGTATCGCCGGATCGGTCCCGAAGGCTTTGCCCTGCCACCCACCATCCTGGAGCGCTAGGCCTGCTCGATGGACCCTTGCGGGTTGAGGCGAAGCGCGCGAGGGTTTGCGCTCAGCGTGGAGACAAGGACATGGCGTTCGTCAGTCAAGCCGATCGTGAAGCCTATCAGCGCGACGGCGTGCTGCTGGTGAAAGGGCTGTTTGCCGACTGGGTGGATACCCTGCGTGCCGGCGTCGACCGCAACCTCGCCGAGCCCGGCCCCGACGCGCGCAAGTACCACGATGAGGAGAACCGCCTGTTCCTCAGCGACTACTGCAACTGGGCGCGCATCGCCGAATACGACGACTTCGCCCGCCATTCCGATGTCGCCGCGCTGGCCGCCGAGCTGATGGGCTCAACGTCAGTACGGCTGTTCCACGAGCACGCGCTGATCAAGACGCCGGGCGCCAACGTGCCCACGCCCTGGCACCACGACCAGCCCTACTACTGCGTCGACGGTGTCCAGAACGTCTCGGTCTGGCTGCCTCTCGATCCGATCGCGCACGAGGTCAGCGTCGAGTTCATCGCCGGTTCCCATGCCTGGGGGCGGACCTTCGAACCCCAGCGCTTCAGCCGCGCGCCGCTCTACGAGGGTGCGGATATCTACGAGGCCCTGCCGGACTTCGAGGCCGAGCGCGAGAAGTACGACATCCGCGGCTTCGAACTGGAACCGGGTGACGCCATCTGCTTCCACTTCATGACCGTGCACGGCGCGCCGGCCAACCTGTCCAAACAGCGCTCGCGCCGGGCCGTGTCGTTCCGCTTCGTGGGCGACGACGCCACCTTCGCCCGCCGCCCCGGCATGACCTCGCCGCCCTTCCACAACGTCACCCTGGAACACGGCGCGCCGATGGACGCGCCGGAGTTCCCGCTGTTGTGGCCGCGCGCGGCCTGAGGCGGCTGACTACTGCGCCGCCGCCTGTGCAGCCGCGACGCGCGGGCCATACACCGTTGCGTTGACCTCCGGGCGGCCGAGCACGCCGGGCTTTTCCTCGTAGACCATCACGGCCATCAGGCGCAGGCGGTCGCCCTGGACCTCGGTGACGCGGTGGACGCTGCGGTTGCCGCGGAAGATGACGAGGGAGGCAGGCACACGGTCGACCCGCTTGACCATGTCACCGCCGCGTTCAAGCAGCACCTTGCGCAGGTCGGTGGGGTCGTGGTCGTCGTCGGGCCAGATCTCCGGCGCGATCTCGAAGACACCGCCGGCCTCGGGCTCCTGCAGCATCAGCGTGGTGGTGAACTCGTTGCCGCGGTCGAAATGCCAGGTCGAACGGTCGCCGTCGCCGTAGCAGATGATGTTGGCGGGCTGGTAGGGGTCGTCGTTCATGTAGAGCACGGGCAGACCCAGGATCTGCGCGATCATCTCGCGCACCGGCGTCCAGCCGTAGAAGCGGGGCAGGGGTCCTGCCGGATCGAACAGGTCGTAGGCCATCATCCGGTAGCTCGCATCGAAGAAGATGTTCATGGGATGATCGACGGGTTTGTCGGGATTGGGCTTCTGATTGAGGAAGCAGGTGCGGTGCGATCGGTTGGTGTGGGCGGCCGGCAGGGTGGCCATGGCCTCGTCGACCATCGCCTGGCGCGCTTCCTCGGTGATGAAGTTCTCCAGGACGCAGACCTGGTCGCGGTCGATGTCGGCGCGGGCCTTGGCAATCACCGCCTCCAGGCGCGGATCGCCGGGCTTGTCGAGCGGATAGAGGTCGAGGCGGATCAGGTCGGAGCCGTCGGTTTCGTGCGCCATGGTAGTTCTCCCATCAACGAACGAAGGATTGGTCAAAGCTGGACACTTGTCCAGTTCTTTCGCTGCCTCTTTCCACCACCACCGGCGCTATGATCGGGCGATCCAGGGAGGCAACCATGCGTGCAGTACCCATCGGCATCAGCCGGCGCCAGAGCTTCATGCCGCAAGCACAAGACAGCGCCGCGGCGCTGGGCAATGTCGGCGTCGAGGCGGTCGCGACGGTGACGCTGATCCTGTGGGTGGAGGCGACCTGCGGGCCTCTGCTGGTGCCCTATTTCGAGGCGGGCGAGGGCGGAGTCGGCTTCCGCGTCGCGCTCGACCACACCGGCCCGGCCTTTGCCGGTCGGCCGGTCGAGGTTCACGCCGAGGTTACGGCGGTCGCCGGTCGCAAGGTGACCTTCCGGGTCCGGGTGGAGCAGGACGGGCGCACCGTGATGGCGGGCGAACATGTCCGCGCCATCATCGATCTTGGTCGCCTGCTGGCCGGGAAGGCCAGACAGCGCGAGCGCCCGGAACTGACCCCGATCACCTTCTGGTTCGACGTACACAGCCCCTGGAGTTACCTCGCCAGCTTCCGCATCGGCGACATCGCGCGGCGCCACAACGCGCCGCTCCTGTGGCGCCCGCTGCATTTGCCTAACCTGATGGACCGGGTCGATGGCATGCGGCCCCTGGAGCAGAACCCGGCCCGTGTGGCCTGGTACGAACAGGATGTGCGCGACCGCATGGAACAGGCGGGGCTGGCCTATGATCCCCATCCCGACTACCCGCTGCGCCCCTCGCGCGCGCAGCGTGCCTGCGTTTATGCGGCGCAGCAGGGCTGTGCCGAGGCCTTCCTCCAGGCGGTGATGCGGGGTTACTGGTCGCAGCATGTTGACATCTCCGACCTTGCCGTGCTGCAGGCCATGGCCGACGGCGTTGGCCTTGGTCCACGGACCATGGCCGAGGTGGTCGAGGACGCCGCGATCAAGGCCGCCGTGGCAACCAACACGGAGGAGGCCGCAGCCGGCGGCGTGTTCGGCGTGCCGAGCATGGTCTATGCGGACAAGCTCTTTTTCGGCTGCGATCACCTGGACCTGCTGGAGGCCGCGCTCGCCCGCGACGCCGCGAGCTAACGCCGCTCCGTGCGCAGCACGTAAAGGCCGCTGGCCGCTACCAGCAGGACGCCCGCCAGGGTCGACCAGCTTGGCACGTCGCTCCAGATGACGAAGCCAAACAGCACGGCCCACAGCAGGGTCGAATACTCGAAGGGGGCAACCACGGCGGCCTCGCCCAGGCGGTAGCCCTGGATCAGCAGGAAGTGAGCGGTGCCCGCGATCAGGCCGCAGGCCGTGACATAGGCGATCGCCGTCCAGTCGGGATCGACCCAGTAGCCCGGCATGGCGAGCGTGAAGGGGCCGCTGACGATGAGGAAGGCAAGGCCGGTGTAGAACGAGGTTGTCGCGGGCGGATCGATGCTGCCCAGGCGCCGCGCCATCAGGGCGCCCAGGGCATAGAGCGCCGCCGAGGCCAGGGCAAAGAGCGCCTCCGGCCGGAACGACTCGGTCCCCGGGCGCATGATGACGAGAACGCCGGCAAAACCCACGCAGATCGCCAGCCAGCGGTGCAGCGGCACCTTCTCCTTCAGGATGAGCGGCGAGAGCCCGGCGATCAGCAGGGGCGAGGAGAAGAAGACCGAGGCGGTCTCGGCCAGCGGCAGTACCTGGATGGAGAGCAGGAAGCAGGTGTAGGAGCTGATGATCAGGAAGCCGCGCAGCATCTGCTGGAACGGATGGCGTGTGCGCAGGCGCGAGAAAGGTCCGTACCAGCGTGCGATGACCAGGATCGGGATCAGCGCCACCGTGCTGCGCAGGAAGGCGATCTCCATCACCGGCAGCGTCTCGGTCAGCAGCTTGGCGAAGGCGTCGGCCATGGTCAGCAACAGGCAGGCCCCGGCGACGCAGGCGATGCCGTTGACCGCGGCCGAACGGGGCGGCCGGCTCATGCCTTGTTGCCCCGGTCGCCGTAGAGGATGACGAGGCCCCCGGCAAAGATCAGAGCGATGCCGGCAAGCGTCGGCAGGTCCGGCATCTCCTGCCAGAAGGCAAAACCGAAGATGGCGGCCCAGATGATCGCGACGTATTCGAAGGGCGCAACCACGGCGGCCGGCGCCCGCCGGTAGGCCGAGACGATGAAGTAGTGCGCCGTGCCCGAGATGAGACCGATGGCGACGAGCCAGCCCCAGTCACCCAGATCGGGCATCGACCATTCGCCCAGGCGCAACAGCGCGAAGGGCATGCTGCCCAGCAGGAACATCAGCCAGGTATAGAAGCCGGTGACGGCGGCGGGCTCCGTGGTGCCCAGGCGGCGCGCGAGCAGGGCGGTGCAGGCATAGACGAAACCCGCGCCCAGGCTGTAGAGCGCAAGCCAGTCGAAGCTGCCGAAGCCCGGCCGCACGGCGACCATGACGCCGGCAAAGCCGATCAGCGCGGCGATCCAGCGGGCCATGGTGACCTTCTCGCCCAGCACCAGGGGCGAAAGCGCGGCGACGAAAAACGGCGAGGTGAAGATCAGTCCGACGGCCAGGGCGAAATGCAGGCCGCCGATCAGCGCCTGCAGGAACAGCCAGTAGGACAGGATCATCAGGCCGCCGCGCAGAAGCTGCGCCAGGGGACGGCGTGTCGCCAGACGGCGCCAGGCGCCCTCGATGTGGACGATGACGAGCACGGCGATCAGCGCGGGGAAGCTGCGCAGGAAGATGATCGCCATGGTGGGATAACGATCGGCCAGGTGGCGCGTCACCGCGTCGTTGACCGACAGCAGCGACATCGCGAGCACGATGAGGACGATGCCGAGCAACGCCCCCGATGCCGGTCCGGGCCGTGGTTCGCCTTGTCGCATGTCGTCTTGTCCCCTCTCGAGGCCGGACTATAGGGGCTGGTCGAGCGGGCCGCGAGGGGGTCTGGCGCTGCGCCGGGCAAGCAGGATTCCGGCCGCCACGATCAGCGCCATGCCGGCCCAGACGGGAGGCGTCGGTACGTCGCCGAAGAAGAGGTAACCCAGGACGATGGCGACGATCAGGGCGGAGTATTCGAAAGGCGCAACGAGGCTTGCCTCGCCCCGCCGATAGGCGAGCACGATGAGGAAATGGGCGGTCCCCGCGAGCAGGCCGGCTGCCGCGGCAAGCAGCAGCTCCCACCCCGTCGGATCGAGCACGTGGCCGGGCAGCAGCGCCACGGGAATGGCCCCGGTCAGCAGGAAGGCGATGGTGGTGTAGAACGAGGTGACGGCGGCAGGCTCGGTTCCGCCCAGCCTGCGCGCCAGCAGGGCCGTGACGGCCGCGGCAAGCGCGCCCGCGACGCACCACAGCCCCTCCGGGCGGAAGGCGTCGGTGCCGGGCTGCACGATGACCAGCACCCCGGCAAAGGCGATCGCCACGGCGATCCAGCGCGACAGCGGCACATGCTCGCCCAGCACGAAACGCGACAGCGGCGCCACCAGGAACGGGGCGATGAAGAAAAGCGCCGTGACGTCGGCGATGGGCATGGTCTGCAGCGCCTGGAGATAACAGTTGTAGGCGACCGCCATGGAAAGGCCGCGTGCCGCCTGGCCCCAGGGGTGGCTGGTGCGCAACCTGGACCAGCAGCGCGACAGCGTGAGCGCAAGGACGACGGGGATGAAGGCAAAGAGGCTGCGCAGGCAGATATAGGCAAACGGCGTGAGATGGTCGGTGACCAGCTTGGCGATGACGTCGCCGCAGGTCAGCAATCCGATGCCGAGGATGATGCAGCCGATGGCCGCGCCGGGATTATCGGCGGTTTCACGCGCCACGGTGGGTGCCGATCGTTCCGCGGATCAGGTCCTGAAAATGGTGGACGCCGTGTTCGCTCCAGCCCGCCCGCGCCTCCGGCTGCTCGACCAGGGCGCCGCCCCGGTAGCCGCGCGAGGTGAGCCCGCGCTGCACGCTCTCGACAACGCTGGTGTCCTCGGCAAAGACCGTGTCGAAGAGATCGTTGAAGGCACGCAGCTCGGCGTTTTCCTCTCCCGAGGCGGTATAGACGACGCGGAGCTGGCGTGTGCGGTCTGCCGCCAGCGGCTCATGAAAGGCCGCAACGAAGCTGTCGGGACCCAGCGCACGGGCCCAGAACACCCCTGGCCACTGCCACCACGCGGAGAGACCCTCGATGGTGTCGTGATCGATCCGTCCATCCTCGCTACCCGCGGGCACCCGGCCCTGGCGGCTCCAACCCTGGCCGACGATGTGCTTCCAGGTCGTCATGTCGAAGTTGCCGAAGGAGGGGTGGGCGGTGTCGCAGTGATAGCACTCCAGATAGTTCTCGATGATGAGCTTCCAGTTGGCGTGCAGCACCGCCTCGCGCCGGCGCACCGGCCGCATGGCGGGCAGGTCCGGGAAATCGGCGAGCAGTAGCCTTTCCAGTCCCGCAAAGCCGTCGTGAGGACGCGCATCGGGATCGTGGTTGATCATGACGAAACCGGCCATTTCACCGACCTGCACGGTGCACAGGCCGAACGCGTCCTTGTCGAAGCCGGCAACGCCGTCGCTGTGGGGCGCCTGGCGCAAGGTGCCGTCCAGCCCGTAGGCCCAGGCATGGTAGGGGCAGGTGATGGTTGCCTTCAGGGTGCCCGCGCCGTCGAGCAGGCGGTGGGCGCGATGACGGCAGACATTGTTGAAGGCCCGCAGGATGCCATCGCGTCCGCGCACCACGGCAATCTCCTCGCCACCCACGCGGGTCGTGACGTAGCTGCCCGGCGCGGCAACCTCGCTGCCGTGACAGGCAGGCAGCCAGGTCTTGGCGAACAGGCGTGCCATCTCGTCCTCGAAGACGGCGGGGTCGGTGTACCAGGAGCGGGGCAGGGGGCGATGCATGGCGCACTCCGTTGCAGGCCTTCATCCTCTTCCGGGTGCTCTCTGCCAGCAAGCCCCGCGGGCAGGTGACAGACGATGGCCTGCGTGCTTCAGTCGGTCATGAGCTACGCCACCGCACGGGCCGTGACGCCCGAAGAGATTCCCACCATCGACCTTGGTCCGCTGCTGGCCGATGCCCCCGGCGCTTTGGAGCGCACCGCAGAGGCGATCGTGGCGGCCTCACGCGGGCTGGGTTTCTACTACATCGTCAACCATGGCATTGCGCCCGCCGTGATCGAGGCGGCCTTCGCCGCCAGCCGGACGTTCTTCCTGTCGCCGCTTGCAGCCAAGGAGGAGATCGCGGTCAACGAGATCAACCGCGGCTGGATGGGCATGGGCAAGGCGCTGATGACCGGCGCCACGCGCACGGACCTCAAGGAACTCTTCAGCTGGGGGCTGGAGCTTGGTCCCGACGACCCCGAAGTCATGGCCGGCACGCCCTTCCGCGGCGCCAACCAGTGGCCTTCGGCGGTGCCGCAGATGCGGGCGGCGATCTACGATGGTTTTTATCGAGCGGGCTGCGCGACCGGCGCGCGGCTGCTGCGCGCGGTCTGTGTCGGCCTCGGGCTGGCGCCTGATGCCCTGGCGCAGCACTTCGAGAAGCCGATGGCGCGCGGCCAGCTCATCTATTATCCGCCGCAGCCGCCAGAGATGGGCGAGGAGCAGTTTGGTGTCGCCGCCCACACCGATTTCGGCTGTCTGACCATGGTCTGCCAGGACGACCGCGGCGGCCTGCAGGTGCAGAGCCGCGACGGCGAGTGGATCGCGGCGCCGCCGGTGCCCGGCGCCCTGCTGGTCAACGTGGGCGATCTGCTGGCGCGCTGGTCCAACGGTCGCTTCTCCTCGACGCGCCACCGCGTGGTCAACAGTTCCGGGCGCGAGCGGTTTTCGATGGCGGTGTTCTACGATCCGGCCTTTCACACGGTGATCGATCCGCGCGACCTGGGCCTGCCCGAGGGCGTGGCGCCGCGCTACGAACCCACGGTGGCGGGGGAACACCAGCTTGCCCGCTTCAACCAGGTCTTCGCCCATCGCCTGAAAGGCATCGACAAGGCCGCCGCTGCGCACGCGCCCGAAGGCTGAGAGGCTAGCGGGACGCCATCACGATCAAGGTCCTGCCCTCGTCGAGCAGGACGTGATCGAACATGGCAAGGCCGTTGCTGTCGATCACACTGCGCAGAGTTCCGGTATAGACCGCGCCCGTCTCTGCATAGGCCAGCAGGGTGGCGGCCAGGGCGCGGCCATCCGGCTGCTGACCCGCTTCCCTTTGTTGCGCGCGCAAGGTGCGGAAGCCGGTATATGCCGTGTGACTGTTGAGATTGGCGGCATAGGCCGCAACGCAATCGCGCAGGCTGGGGAAGCTCGCGACGTGGAAGGGCGGTTCCTGATGGCCGAGCGGGGCCATGCCGTCTTCGCCCCAGGCCGACTGCCCGAACAGCGCATTGCCTTCGAGGGCAAAACGGGAGGTGCCCCAGCCGCTTTCCACCGCGCCCTGGGCCAGCGCCAGTGAGGGCGGCACGATATCTACGCGCAACAGCAGTGCCTCGACGGCTTCGCGCAGCGTTGCCTCCGTCGGCGCGGCAAGCCGGTAGGCCTGGGCAAGCCTGCGCAGCCTATCCATGCCGTCGTCATCGAGCGTCTCGCCGCCGTCGAGCGCATCGCGCAGCGCGATGAGGTCCTCACGGTCCTTCAGGATCGCCTCGTTGACGGACAGGATGAGTGGCAGCAGGGCGCGCAGGAAGGTGCGTTTGCGGTCACGCTCGACATCGAGGGCTGCCATGCCGTCGGGCAGGCGCTGCAGCACAAGCCGCGGCACACGGCTTTCAGGCTGCCCGAGCGGTGCGATGCGGTAGTCGATCCCGTCCATCAGGGTCGTCAGCGCGTATGCGTCCGCGACATGGGCGCTGGCGACCTGGAGCGGGCGCACGGCGATGGCGCCCCCGACCAGCGCGGCAAGCGCCAGAGGCAGCAGTACCATTGCTTTCACGCCGGATCTCGGGCGTGCCAGTCTCGCATGATGCTCCATCGTCGTTACCTTCGGTCCACCCCGGATGCGCCCAATATGGCTTCATCTGTGGCCGCCTTATGGCAGCCGCGAACGTCTTGCGGTCTCGTGCGTTAGGCCTTCGGGGCGTCGCTAACCTCCATTTGGAGGGGCCGGGAGATTGCTGGAATCATGAAACGCGTGTTGATCGTGCTGGGTGCGCTGTTTGGCGTGCTTGTGCTCAGCGCCTTGGTGCTGGTGCTGTTGTGGGACTGGAACTGGTTCCGCGAAAGGCTGGAGACTGAGGCTTCCCAACGCAGTGGTCGCGAGACGACCATCGGCAGCATCGCTGTCGAGTGGGACTGGTCCGTACCGCGAATCGTGCTGGACGATGTTGCTTTCGCCAATCCTGACTGGGCGCGTGAACCGTTCATGTTCGAGGCGCAACGCCTGGAGATCGCCATCCGCATCTGGGATGCTTTGGGCGGCGATATCGTGCTGCCCGAACTGGTTCTGGTGAAGCCGGTGATCGACCTTGAGGCAGACGCCGAGGGCAACGCCAACTGGGATCTGGGCGGCAATGTCGCGGCCGATGCCGCAGCAGAGACCCTCCCGGAGGATCGCACGGAGATGCCCGCGATCGGCCGGCTGGTGATCGACGAGGGTCAACTGACTTACCGTGATGGCGGGCGCGGCATCGACCTTGGCGGAGAGCTCTCGACCGCCACGGGCAAGGCTGGCGATGAGATCCATCTTCAGGGAACGGGCAGCTTCGAGGGCCGCGACTTCGCGATCGACTTCACCGGCGGCTCCGTGCTTACGCTGCGTGACTCGTCGGAACCCTATCCTGTTGTGCTGGACGCCCATGTCGGCGCGACCGAAGGCCATCTCGAAGGCACGCTGACCGACCCCTTCGAGCTGGCGGGCATGAACATCACCTTCGCGCTTTCGGGTGATAACATGGCGGAGGTCTTCCCTATCTTCGGCATTCCGCTGCCCCATACCCGCCCCTATCGCCTGGAGGGTGCGCTCGACCACAGCGGTGGAATTTGGAGTTTCAGCGGCTTCAGCGGCGTCGTCGGCGACAGCGATCTCAACGGCGACCTGGAGATCGATGCCGATCAGGACCCGCCCTTCATGACCGCGGAACTGTGGTCGCAACGCCTCACCTTTGCCGACCTGGCGGGCTTCGTGGGCGCCACGCCCGGCGGTGACGAGGACGATCTGGCGGACGGCAAACTCTTCCCCGAGACGCCGGTCGATCTGGAGAGGCTGCGCGCCATGAACATGGATGTTCATTTCGCCGCTGCCCATATCGACACGCCGGGGTTTGCCTTCGAAACCATGGACGCCACGCTGGATCTGCGCGACGGCCTTGCCGTGGTCGATCCGCTGCGCTTCGGCATCGCCGATGGCACGGTTGCGGGCAGTCTGACCCTGGACGGCCGAGAGGAAGTGCCGGCGGCTGCGCTCGATATGCAGATCGACCGCGTTGCCATCGCCAAGTTTTTCGAGAGTTCGGAGTTCGCCCAGGAGATGGGCGGCCTGCTGCGCGGCCGTATCGGTCTTTCGGGCACCGGCCCCTCGCTCGCCGCCATGCTGGGCCGGGGCGACGGTCGCCTGGCTTTGGTCATGACGGATGGCACGATCAGCGCGGTCATGGTGGAACTTGCCGGTCTCGACATCGCCGAGTATCTGGCGCTGGAACTCAGCGAGGGCGACGTGACATTACCGATCGACTGCATGGCCGTGGACTTCGATGTGGCCTCGGGCGTGGGGACGTCGCGCACCCTGCTGCTCGATACCTCCGATTCCTTCATCGCAGGCGAGGGCACCATCGATCTGGATGTGGAAACGCTCGACATCGTGGTGGTTGCCGACCCGAAGGATTTCAGCCTTCTGAGCCTGAACGCACCGATCTATGTTGAGGGTCCCTTCATCGATCCGGCCGTCTCGGTCGGCGCGGAGGCGGTCCTGCCCAAGATCGACTTTGGCAATTCGGAAACGGGTGCGGGCCTCTGCGACAGCCTGAAAGACAATCTGGATTGACCAGCGCAACGCTTTACCCGGCCATTGAACCCTTCACCTGCGGCAGGCTGGCGGTCGATGCGGTCCACAGCCTCTACCATGAACAGTCGGGCAATCCCGATGGCGTGCCTGCGGTCTATCTGCACGGCGGGCCGGGATCGCCGACCTCGCCGCGCCACCGGCGCCTGTTCGATCCCGATCACTACCGCATCGTTCTGTTCGAGCAGCGCGGCGTGGGGCGCTCCTCACCGCTGGCCGAAACGCGCGACAACACGACCTGGCACCTGGTCGCCGACATGGAACGGTTGCGCGAGCATCTTGGCATCGCGCGCTGGCATGTGGCCGGTGGTTCCTGGGGCTCGACCCTGGCGCTCGCCTATGCGCAGAGCCATCCCGACCGTTGCCTCTCACTCTCCCTTCGCGGCATCTTCCTGTGCTCGGCCGAAGAGATCGACTGGTTCCTTAACGGCATGGGCCAGTTCTTTCCCGAGGCGCAGGCGGACTTCCTTGCGCCGATCCCGGAGGCCGAGCGCAGCAATCTGCTGGCAGCCTACGGCCGCCGCCTGATGGACGGCGACCCGGCGGTGCACATGCCCGCGGCACGCGCCTGGGTAGACTACGAGGAGGCCTGCGTCAGCCTGCTGCCCCAGGCGCGGGCCCCTTACAGCAGCGAAAGCGACGAAAAGTCCCTGACGCTGGCACGCCTCGAAAACCACTATTTTCGTCATATGGGCTGGCTGGAACCCGGCCGGCTTCTGGCCGGGGTGGATGCGATTCGCGCCATTCCCGCGGCCATCATCCAGGGGCGCTACGACGTGATCTGCCCGCCCCGCGCGGCCCATGCCCTGGCCTCGGCCTGGCCGGAAGCGGCATTCACGATCGTCCCCGATGCCGGCCATGCTGTCAGCGAGCCCGGCATCACGGCCGCGCTCGTCGCTGCTTCGGACCGCTTCCGCGCCATCGCCTGAGGCGGCTGGAGCACACGCCACGGGCGAGCAGACGATGCTTGGACTCGCCGCGAGACTTGGCCAAAGATGTTGCCGGGTCATGCACAACGCAGGCCCGGGAGGCGTGAACATCCAAGGGAGGCTGTCACCATGAATGGTTTGACGAAACGTCTGCTGGGGGCCGTTGCGGCCGTCGGCGTGGTTGCCGGACTGGCGGGGCAGGCAAGGGCCGAGGTGCCCGAGAATCAGGACCCCATCGTGCTTGCCCTGCTCGAATGGACCGGTCAGCACATCTCGGCCAAGATCGCCGGAAACATTCTCGAGGAGATGGGCTACAACGTCGAATACGTCACGGCGGGCAGCTATCCCTCCGGTATTTCGCTGGCCGACGGCGAGATCGACAGCGTGATCGAGCTGTGGAGCAACAACATCGGCGAATATTATCCCCAGCTGATCGAGGAAGGTAAGGTCGAGGTCGTCGGCGATCTCGGTCTGAACGCCCGCGAGGGCTGGCTCTATCCGAAGTACATGGAAGAGCAGTGCCCGGGCCTGCCGGCGTGGGATGCCTTCGTCGGCTGCGCCGAACTGTTCTCCAATGCCGAGACCTTCCCCGACGGTCGCCTGCTGGCCTATCCGGCGGACTGGGGTCATCGTTCCGCCGACATCATCGAGGAGACCGGCATTCCCTTCGTCGCCGTTCCCGCCGGCAGCGAGGGCGCCGCAGTCGCCGAAATCCAGAGCGCGGTCGAGCGTGAAGCGCCTCTCGTGGTGATGTTCTGGGCGCCCCACTGGGTGCTTTCGACGATCGAGCACGGCTGGGTCGAGATGCCCCAGGAACTGGCCGAGAAGTATGCGCTGGTCCAGGTTCCGGTCTGGAAGACCGTGTGGCCCGGCATGAAGGACAACTGGCCGGCCGCCTACAGCTTCCTGCAGAGCTATACGCTCGACAATGCCGAGCAGGAAAAGATGATGGATCTTATCGACAATCAGGGTCAGGACCTTGATGCCGTCACCCAGGCCTGGGTCGATGAGAACCGCGATGTCTGGCAGCCCTGGGTGGATGCCGCGATGTAGGGTTCCTGATCGCTTCGATCAGCGTATCGTTCTGACGACGGGCCGGGTGGCAACACCCGGCCCGTTTTCGCTTCAGACCTGCCGGAGATGGGAAAGATCGTAGGCCGTGGCGTTCTTGAATTCGCCAAGGACGATGGCCGAGCGCACGTTGCGCACATGGGCGATGGGCATGATGCGGGTCATCAGCAGGTCCGAAAAGGCGGCGAGATCGGTGGTCGCGATCTTGAGCAGGAAGTCGGCATCGCCTGTGGTGGCGAAACACTCCAGCACCTGGGGCAGGTCGGCGATGGCGTCACGAAACTCGGCGGTCGTGGCTGCGGTCTGAATGTCGAGCGAGACGCTGGTGAAGGCGAGCACATGGAGGCCGATGGCTCCGGGCCGGAGAAGCGCGCCGTAGCGGCGGATAGCCCCGGACTCTTCCAGGCGATGCATCCGCCGCGTCACCTGAGAGGGCGAGAGATGGACGTGTTCAGCGAGGGCGACGCTGGCCATACGGCCATGATTCTGGAGCGTGGCCAGCAGCGCGATGTCGAAGCTGTCAAAGTCGTGCATGGCGAAATCATGCAACGAAAGAGGGGGGAAAGGAATAATCCGTCATTGAGACTGCGCTTCTTGCGCCAGTTTGCGCGAATTCGTCATGCCAATGCAGCTATCCTGCGCTTATGGCGGCCAGGAGAGAGACGATGGTTGAACACGACAATCCCATGGGAACCGACGGATTCGAGTTTGTCGAATATGCCGCGCCCGATCCTGCCGCTCTGGCCAGCCTCTTTGCGACCATGGGGTTTGCCCCGGCCGCGCGCCACCGCTCCAAGGACGTCACCCTGTGGCGCCAGGGCGGGATCAACTTTGTCGTCAACCGCCAAGCCGGGAGCTTCGCTCAGTCATTTGCCCGCAAGCATGGTCCCGGGGTCTGCGCCATCGGGTTACGTGTTGCCGACGCCGGAGCGGCATTGCAGCGCGCCCTGGATCTGGGCGCCCGCGCAGTCGAAGGACCCACTGGCCCTATGGAGCGCCACATCCCCGCGATCGAGGGAATCGGCGGCAGCCTGATTTATCTGGTCGACCGCTGCGAAGAGGGCGCCTCGATCTGGGATGCCGACTTCCATGCCACGGGCGACACGACGAACGATGCCAGTGAACACGCCGGCCTGGTCTCCATTGATCATCTTACCCACAACGTCCATCGCGGTCGCATGGATGTCTGGGCCGGTTTCTATGAACGGCTCTTCGGCTTTCGCGAAATTCGCCACTTCGATATTGAAGGACGCCATACCGGCCTCCACTCGAAGGCCATGGTCAGCCCTTGCGGCAAGATTCGTATTCCGATCAACGAGAGCGCTGACGACAAGAGCCAGATCGCCGAATACCTGGCGGCCTATCGCGGTGAGGGCATCCAGCACATTGCGCTTGCCAGCAACGATATCGCCGCCAGTGTCCGCACGCTGGCCGGCCGCGGCGTTCCGTTTCTCGATCCGCCGCCCGATGCCTACTACGACAAACTGGATGCGCGGCTACCCGGCCATGGCGAGGACATCGCTTCGCTGCGGCGCCTTGCCATCCTGATGGATGGCGATGCGGGCGGGGGGCGCCTGTTGCAGATCTTCACCGCCACGGTCATCGGCCCGATCTTTTTCGAGATCATCCAGCGCAAGGGCAACGAGGGTTTCGGCGAGGGCAATTTCCGCGCTCTGTTCGAGGCAATGGAGCAGGACCAGATCGCGCGCGGCCGGCTTGTTGTCTGATGCGCGGCAACGAATGACCGCGCCGGATGGTCCATGTCGTTTCACTTAGTGGAACAAATTGGCGGTTTTCCTGCGCTTCATAGGCGCTAGACTGTGGCCACGCGCCCGGATTGCGCCGGGCCACCATCTATCCTGGGGAGGAGAGATCATGTCTGAAGGCAAGCTTGAATGGATGATCGGCGAAGTGCTCGTCGGTCGCATGCCGCGTCGCGAGTTCATCGGCCGTGCCGGTGCCATGGGCGTCGGCGTGGCTGCCGCGACGACCATGCTGTCGTCGGCCGGTATCGCCGCCGAGCCCATGAAGGGCGGCACGGTCAACCTGGCGACCGAGTACTCGGGCCCGGAGGAGACCTTCGATACCACCAAGATGACGAACTCGACCGACATCCAGCGTGCCTACCAGGTCTATGACAGGCTCTTTGATCTCGACCGCGATCTGATCGTGGTGCCGAGCCTGGTGACCGAGTGGGAAGCCGCCAACGACGCCACCGAGTGGACCTTCAAGCTGCGCGAAGGCGTCGAGTTTCACGACGGCAAGCCGATGACCGCCGTCGATGTCATCTATTCGCTGCACGTCCACATCAAGGAAGGGTCGGAGTCGCCCGCCAAGTCGCTGCTGGCCTCGATCATCGACATGCAGGCCGATGGCCCCGGCGTCGTGAAGATCACCCTGGACTCGGGCAACGCCGATTTCCCGACCCTGCTGGGCTACGACTACCACACCTCGATCATTCCCGAGGGCTGGGTCGACGGCATGCCGGTCAACGGCACGGGACTCTACCGCCTGACCGAGTTCACGCCGGGCCTGGAATCGGTGACGGAGCGCTTTGGCAACTATTGGGACAGCAGTGTCGGCCATGTCGACGGCATCATCACCCGCGGCATTCCCGACGGTGCGGCGCGCAGCAACGCTCTGCGCTCGGGCGACATCGATATCTGCCGCGACATCGAGGCGCGTGTCGCCAGCCTGCTGGCCCAGGATCCCGGCGTGGAGGTGATCTCCACGCCTTCGGGCGCCTGGTTCGGCTGGATCATGGCCTGCGACCGTGCGCCGACCGATGATCTCAACCTGCGTCTGGCGTTGAAGTACGCCGTCGACCGCCAGTACCTTGTCGACAATGTGCTGCTGGGCAACGGCAAGGTGGCCAACGACTTCCCGGTCAATCCCGGCCTGCCGACCTATTGCACCGACATCCCGCAGTAC
>CALGGB010000018.1 GCA_937880925.1 uncultured Rhodospirillaceae bacterium
AGATCGCGCGCCACGAGAACGGCCGCGTCGTCGGGCCCGTGGTCGACGGCCAGTTCCACGTCGTCACCAAGCATCCCCTGGGCGTGGTCGGCATCATCCTGCCCTTCAACTTCCCCTATGTGCTGTTCGGCTGGGAAGCCGGTGCGGCGCTGGGGGCGGGCAATGCGGTGATCCTGAAACCCTCCGAGCTCACCAGCTTCTCCTCGCTGATGATGATGGAGTGCTTCGAGCATCTGCCCCGCGGCCTGGTGCAGTGCATCACCGGCGCGGCCGAGGTCGGCAAGCGGCTGGTGGGCCACGAGGGTGTGGACGGCGTTGCCTTCACGGGCTCCATCCCCGCGGGCCAGGCGGTCGCCCAGACCTGCGCCACGACCTTCAAGCGCTGCCTGATCGAAGCCTCGGGCAACGATCCTTTCATCGTCATGCCCTCGGCCAAGCTCGACATGGCAGCGCAGGGTGCCGTGTTTTCGGCCTATCTCAACTGCGGCCAGGTCTGCGCCGCGGCCGAGCGTTTCTACATCCACGAGGATGTCCACGACGCCTTTGTCGAGGAGACCGTGAAGCTGACAAGCAAGCTGCGCATCGGCAACGGCCTCGACAAGGTCGACATCGGCCCGATGGCAGCCCAGCGCGAGCGCGACCGCTACGAGGGCCTGCTGGCCCGCGCCATCGACGCGGGCGCCAAGGTGGCCACGGGCGGCGGCAGGCCCGACGGGTTCAACAAGGGTTACTTCTGCGACGCCACGATCCTGACCGACTGCGCGCCCGACATGGAGATCCTCAACACCGAGAGCTTCGGCCCGGTGATGCCGATCTGCCGCGTGAAGAGCTTCGACGAGGCCCTGGAACACGCCAACCGATCGAAATACGCGCTGGGTTCGTTCATCTACACGAACGACCTCAGCGAAACGATGCGCGCCCTGGAAGAGCTGGAAGCCGGAATGACATGGGTCAATTCCAGCTCTCTGCTCGACAACGACGCCGGCCCCTTCGGCGGGCGCAAGATGTCGGGCACCGGCCGCCAGCTCGGCTCGGAAGGCATCGACCAGTTCCGCCACAGCAAGTTCTCGATGATCGACCACGAGAGCAAGCCGGCGGACTTCTGGTGGTATCCCTACAAGGATGCCGAGGCCTACAAGGGCTAGGGATTAACCGGCCAACGACCTGATGCGCTGGTCGCGGCGGCGCTTGAGCAACACGTAGCTCACCGCGGCGATGATGGTGATGGCGACGAAGATGACGCCGATGGCATTGACCACGGGCGAGAGTCCGAAGCGCATGCGCGCGCCGATTTCGGTGACCAGGGTCCAGCTGCCGCCGATGGCAAAGAACGTCGTGTTGTAGTTCTCGATCGACTGCAGGAAGGCGATCACGGCGGCCGTGGCGATGGTGGGCATCAGGAACGGCAGGGTGATGCGCCGGAAGACCATGAAGGACGAGGCGCCGAGGTCGAGCCCCGCCTCCTCCAGCACGCGGTCCTGGCGTTGCAGGCGGGCCATGAACATCAGCATGCAGTAGGAGCCGATGAAGACCGACTGGGCGATCATGGCGGTGAAGAGCCCGGCCTCGACACCGAACATGTCGCGCCAGAAGATCATGGTGGAGACACCCAGCACGATGCCGGGCATCAGCATGGGCGAGACCAGCAGGGTGTAAAGCAGCGTGCTCGCCTTCGATTCCAGGCGCGTCAGCAGCAGCGCGCCCGACAGGCCGAGCGGGATCGAGATGCAGATGACGCCCAGCGCGATCAGCAGGGAGTGCCACAGGCCCTGCAGGAAGCGGGTGTCCTGGGGCAGGCCGCGCACCACGACATCGCCGTTCTCGTCATAGGCGCCGGTGAACCACTGCAGGGTGAAGCCGCGCCAGTCGCTGGCCGAGGGCGTGTCGTTGGCGTTGAAGGCGGCGAGAACCATGATCGCCAGCGGCACGAAGAGGTAGAGAAAGAAGATGCCGATGTAGACGTTGAGGACGACGTTGCCCCAGTCGGTGCCCGCCCCTTCCCGTTCGGCCACGGCGTCGTGCGTTACCGCGCTCATTTCGCGATCTCCCGGATGCCGACGCGGAAGACGATCATGTTGACCAGAATAAAGCCGGTGCAGGCGACCAGCAGGGCCAGCGAATAGGCCGAGCCGATGTTCCAGTTCCCGGCCTCGAAGAAGTTGCGGTAGATCACCTGGCTGAACCAGTCGGGATGCAGGCCCGGCCCGACCAGGCCGGGCACGGCGATGGACCCGGCGGCCAGCATGAAGGTCATGATCGAGCCGACGGCGATACCCGGCTTGGCATGGGGCAACACGACGCGCAGATGGGTCTTCAGCAGCGAGCCGCCGAGATCCTTGGCCGCCTCGATCTGGTTGCGGTCCAGCGTCTCGATCGTGTTGTACATGGGGAAGACCATGAACAGGATGTAGGCATAGACCATGACGCAGAAGACCGCGCCGTTTGAGGCAAGCCAGCGGATCGGTTCGCCCTGCGCCAGGTCGAGCAGGCCGATGGCATCGAGCGTGGAATTGAGCATGCCCTCGTTGGCCAGGATCATGGTCCAGGCGAAGATGCGCAGCAGTTCGTTGATCGCATAGGGGATCAGCAGACCCAGCATCAGCATGGCCGCGCGTTCCCGGTTGGGCGTCTGGGCCACGGTGTAGGCGATGGGATAACAGACGACGAAGCAGATCACGGTGACGCAGAAGGAATAAAACAGCGTCATCACGAAGATGCGCACATGCAGCCCGCTCATGGTCGTGAAGTTGCGCAGGGAGTAGCCGGCGGCGGCCTCCTGCTCGGCCATCAGGCGGGTTTCCTCCTCCTCCATCTGCGCAAGCTGGGCTTTCAGTCCGGCGGCCTGCGCCTCCAGCGCGGCGATCTGCTCCTCGACGCTTTGAGTGGAAGATGCCGAGAGGCTGGGCAAGGTCAGGCCGCCCGTCGCCTCGTCCTCGCTGCCGTTGTTGTCCTCGCCGATCTTGGCGCCGGGCGCGACGCCGACCGCCGTTTCACCCGCGTCCTGCGCCTGGAGCGTCTTGATATCGTATTCGATCGTGTAGATTTCCTGGTAGAGCCGGTCGACATCGACCTGGCTCTGGATCGCAGCGCCGCCGCGCGGCTCGTAGATGAAGGCGCGCTCGACCATGTTGAGTTGGGGCAGCACGATCAGCGCAACCAGCCAGAGCGCAACGATGCCGACAAAGAGGCTCGCCAGAACCCCGCCGTAGCTGCGATAGAGGCTATTCACGGGCCAGTTCGCCGGCGCGCAACACCAGCGCATCCTTGCTGCGGAAGCCGACCTCCAGCTCGCCCTCAAGCGCGCGCCAGTCGTCGCCGGAATTGGTCATGTGCATGACCAGCGGCAGGTCGCCTTTTGCCCGCAGGAAGACGTTGACGAAAGGGCCTTCCAGATCGCGCCGCTCGACATGGGCCTTCATGCGGTTGACCGCCTCGTTGCTGCGCCCGGCCAGATCGAGCCGCTCGGGGCGCACGAAAATCATGGCATCATCGCCCATGGTCAGGTTGTCGCGGTTGGCGCCGGTGAATTCGCCGACCTCGGTGGCGACTCGGGCAATGCCGTTGGCGCCCTCCATCACCTTGCCGCGGAAGACGTTCTGTTCGCCCACGAAGGTGGCGACGAAGGGCGTCGACGGGCTGTCGTAGATATCCTCTGTGCGCGCGACCTGCTCGACCTGGCCGCGGTTCATCACCGCGACCCGGTCCGACATGGTCAGCGCCTCGCCCTGATCGTGGGTGATGTAGATGAAGGTGACGCCGGTCTTGCGCTGGATCGACTTCAGCTCGGCGCGCATATGCTGGCGCAGCTTCAGGTCCAGCGCAGAGAGCGGCTCATCCAGCAGCAGCACAGCGGGCTCCACGGCAAGGCCGCGGGCGACGGCAACGCGCTGGCGCTGGCCGCCGGAGAGTTCGGTGGGTTTCTTGTCGCCCTGACCGGTGAGTGCCACAAGTTCGAGAAGTTCGTTGGCACGGCGGCGGCGTTCGGCCTTGGCCACGCCGCGCGCCTCCAGGCCGAAGGCGACGTTCTCCCACACGGTCATCAGCGGGAAGAGTGCGAGATTCTGGAAGATGAGCGCGGTGGGCCGCTTGTTGGGCCCGTGCGGCGTCATGTCGTCGCCGCCGATGCGGATACGGCCGGTGCTCGGCTTCAGGAAGCCCGAAACCATACGCAGGATCGTGGTCTTGCCGCAGCCCGATGGGCCGAGGATGGAAAAGAACTCACCGGCCTGGATCGTCAGGTCGGTCGGCTGGACCGCGGTGAAGTTACCGAAACGCATGGAGACGCCGTCGAGCTCGACGTTTTTCCCGCGCAGCTTCTGGTCGTCCATCGCTGTCCCCCCGGACCTTCGTGCCTGGAGTCGCCCGCCGGATGGATGACACCATCCGGCGGGCGATATCCCGGCAGTTGCGATCAGGCGT
>CALGGB010000019.1 GCA_937880925.1 uncultured Rhodospirillaceae bacterium
CCGCCGCGTTCGGTCTGCTGCCAGTAGGTCAGCTTGTGGCCGGCCTCCTTCATGGCTTTCCAGCGGCGGCGGGCGGCCGAGACCGCGTCAGGGTCGGCACCGTCGAACATGTCAATGACACGGGCGAAGTCGCCCTGGCGGGTGCTGTCGGCGCCGTCGACCAGGACCAGAAGATCCGCGCCGTTGGCCGGCTGGTCGTGATCGGCGAGCCAGATGGGGTGGTTCCTGGCATCGCCCTCGCCCGCGGCGCCATGAGGCAGGAAGCTCGCGGGGTCGTAGGTCCAGAGAGCGGCGTTGAGGTGATCGACGCGCTCGGTGGAGCCGGCGACGACGAGCGCCCTCATGCCGCGCTCGACGGCGCGCTCCAGCAGCTTCGGGAGCGCGCGCTCGAGCGGGGTCTTCTGGAGGTGGTAGAAGCCGATTTCCGTCATGGCGCGGCGCGCCCTGACGGAGAAAATAGGAAATAGAAAAGAGAAAAGAGAAGAATGGGTGGCGTGAGTTTCGATGGCATTGCCTCACCCCCCTCTTTTCTCTTTTCTCGTTTCTCTTTTCTGTCCTGCCCTTACTTCTCGTAGTTCTGCGCGATGAAGTGGTTGAGCAGGCGCACGCCGTAGCCGGTGGCGCCCTTGGGGGCGAGCGGTTCGTCGCTGCGGGACCAGGCGGTGCCGGCGATGTCGAGATGGGCCCAGGGGGTCTTCTCGACGAAGCGCTGGAGCAGGACGGCGCCGGCCGTGGAGCCGGCCTCGCGCGCCTTGCCGACGTTCTTCATGTCGGCGATGTCGGAGTTGATGTCCTTGTCGTAACGATCGCCCAGCGGCATCCGCCAGAGTTCCTCGCCGGTCTCGGCGCCCGAGGCGCGCAGGGCGTCGGCGAGCGCATCGTCGTTGGAGAAGAGGCCGGCCTGGTAGCTGCCCAGCGCGACGATGATGGCGCCGGTGAGCGTGGCCAGGTTGATGACCTGCTGGGGCTTGAACGTCGTCACCGTGTAGTAGAGCGCATCAGCGAGCACGAGGCGGCCCTCGGCGTCGGTGTTGATGACCTCGATGGTCTGGCCCGACATGGTGGTGACGACATCGCCCGGGCGCTGGGCGTTCGAGGACGGCATGTTCTCGACGCAGCCGATGACGCCGACGACGTTGGCTTTCGCCTTGCGGCTGGCCAGCGCGTGCATCAGGCCGGTGACGCAGCCGGCGCCGGCCATGTCGAACTTCATGTCCTCCATGCCCGCGCCGGGCTTGAGCGAGATGCCGCCGGTATCGAAGGTGACGCCCTTGCCGACGACGGCGAGCCAGGGATCGTCGTCCGATCCGCCTTCCCAGCGCATCACGACGAGCTGGCTTTCCCTGGCGCTGCCCTGGCCGACGCCCAGCAGGGCACCCATGCCGAGCGCCTTCATCTTCTCCTCGCCCAGGACCTCGACATCGACGCCGAGCCTGGACAGCTCGCCGGCGCGGCGGGCGAATTCCTCGGGGTAAAGCGTGTTGGCGGGTTCGCTGACGAGATCGCGGGTCAGCGTGACGCCCTCGGCGACGGCCTGGAGGCCGGCGAACTTCGCCTCACCCGCCTTGGTATCGTCGGCAACCAGGGTGACCTTGGTGAGCGTCGGCAGATCGCTTTCCTTCTGAGTCGTGCGGTACCTGTCGAAGCGGTAGCTGCGCAGCGCCATGCCGTGGAGGAAATCGGCAACGGCCTCGGCATCGGTGGTGGGGATGGCGATGTGACGCACCCCGACCTTGTTGCAATGGGCCGCGGTGGCCCCACCCAGCTTCTGTCGGTCGAGCGTCGAGAGTCCGTCCTGGCTGCCGACGCCCAGCGCGATGATGCGGTCGGCCTTCACGCCCGCAGGCGCCACGACATCGAGAATCTGGTCCTTCTTGCCGCTGAAGCGACCCGTGGCGACCGCCCGTGTGATGGCGCCGCCGGCCTGCTCGTCGATGGGCCGGGCCGAGGGGCGCAGGACGCGGCCGTCCTCGATGGCAACCAGAATGGCGTCGGCGTCGTCGGGGATCGACGTGGCGAAGGCGAATTCCATGGAAAGACCTCGTGTCGCAGAAGTGGAGCCCGCACGCGGGCACATCCGGGACGGGCAATCTAGCGCAAAAGCGTCCGCCGTGAAGGCCCGCTCACCGAGCCGGCCGCTAGAGACGCAGGTCGATCGTGGCGCGCGAGCTTACCGAGACGAGATCGAGGCATGCCCTGCCCTCCCTGTCCCCGGCCGAACAGGAGACGATGTCGTTGAGCAGCAGGGCCGAAAGATCGGCACAGGCGGGGCCGGCGACATCGAACAGGCGCACCAGGGTCTTGCCCGGCGGCACCGGCGCCAGATCGACAGCAAGGCGGGTTGCGATCACGCCCTGGGCGTCGAAGGCGACAAAATCCAGGGTGAAGGGATCGAGCGCCATGTCGAGGCCATTGGCCGTGACCAGATAGACCCGGCAGCCCCCGGCGACATCCTCGGAGCGGTTGAGCTCCAGGACGATTCCCGCGGGGCCATCGGCCGCTTCCTGTGCGGAGGCGCCGGAAAGAGAAAGCAGACCGGCAAGGCAGAACGCCAGGGCGGCAAGGAAGCTGGCGCGGGAGCGCGCAGGTGCGTGTCTCATCATGGCGAGAGGGAATAATGCAATTGCGACTAATTTGCAATTGCATTTCATGAACGGCTCCGTTAGGACTCAGGCCGTCGGATCATGGTGCACAGGGAGCCCATCGGTGTGCCAACAGGACCATACGCCCAAATCGGCAATCGACCCCGAGCGTTCACAAGACGTGGAATCGCCCTTCCTGCGTGTTGTGGACAGTGCCGACCTGTTTGATGGGAAGAATGAGCTCATGATCCGACACCGCGACAGCATTTACCGCCTGCGCCACACCAGCACGGGCAAGCTGATCCTGACCAAGTGACGGCTTCGGCCGGACACCGCCGCAGTACGAATACCCCTGCCCGCAGCTCGGCTGCCGGGCATCCGACCCAGCCAGCCGCCCTGCTGCCAGCCAGGTCCCATAACGCCATGTGGAACCCGATCTGGAGCGCACCATGCCACGATTCCCCCGTAGCCTTTCGGTATCTCTCGCCGCCCTGTGCCTTGGCGCCTGGGGTGCCGCGGCCCAGGAGATCGAGGAGGCCGAAGAAGACCCGGTCGCCATCATCCTGCCGGAAATCTCGATCACCGCGACGCGCAGCCCGATTGCCGCCTTTGAATACCCCGGCATGGTGAGCGTGGTGGGCCGCGACGAGATCGAGACCATGCAGCCTTCCTCGCCGGACGATATCCTGAAGTGGATTCCGGGCGTGGAATCGGTCGGCGGTCCCCGGCGCATCGGCGAAGTGCCGACGATCCGCGGCTTCTCCGGCCCCGACGTGGTGGTGCTGATCGACGGCGCGCGGCAGAACTTCAACGCCGGTCACGACGGGCGTTACTTCATCGACCCCTCGATGGTCGAAAGCGTCGAGGTGCTGCGCGGCCCTGCTTCCTCGCTCTACGGCAGCGGCGGCACCGGCGGTGTCATCGAATACCGCACCCTGGAAGCGGCCGACTTCCTGGACCCCGGCGAAACCGCGGGCTTCCGGGTGGGCACAGGCTACCAGACCGCCTTCCACGAGATCGTCGGCACGGCGACCGGCTTTGCCCGGCCGACCGACGACATCGACATGATCGCCAGTATCACGGGCCGCGATTCCGGCTCCATCGAACTGGGCAACGGCACCGAACTCGACCGTACGGACGACGACATCTTCGCCGCCCTGCTGAAGAGCTCCTGGCAGTTCGCGACCTTCCAGGAGCTTTCGGCCGGCATCAACCACTACGAGGACAATGCCGAGGAGCCCAACAATGGCCAGGGTGCCGGCGGCAACGACATCGTCAACAAGAAGATCAACACGACGACCTTCACCCTGGGCTACGACTGGGACGACCCCGGCAATCCCTGGATCGACCTGGATGTCGGCCTCTACTACACGATGACCGACGATACCGGCCTGCGCCTGGACGCCAACGGCACGGGCAACGCCGGCGAGCAGTTCTCGCGCACGGTCGACACCACGGGCCTGCGCGTCGACAACCGCAGCAGCTTCATGCTGGGCGAGGACGCGGGCCTGACGCTGACCTATGGCGTGGAGGCCTATCGCGACATCCAGGACGGCGATCAGGCCGGATTCAATCGTGATGGGGTGCCCGACGCCACGGCGAACTTCGCGGGCACCTTCGTGCAGGGCGAGTTCGACATCGCCGAACCCCTGGGCTTCGTCCCCGGTCGCCTTCTTCTGCTGCCCGGTCTGCGCTACGACGACTACAAGACGACCAGCGACGTCGCCGCCGACAACAGCAACGACCACGTCTCGCCGCGCTTCGGCGCGAGCTATCTGCCGACCGACTGGCTGATGGTCTTCGGCAACTACGCACAGGCCTTCCGCGCCCCGACCTTCGACGAGCTCTACCTGTCGGGCGTGCATTTCCGCATCCCGATCGGCCCGGGCATCACCAACCGCTTCATCGCCAATCCCGATCTGCAGCCCCAGGTGACGACGACCAAGGAATTCGGCGTAGGCCTGACCTTCGACAACCTGACCGAACCCGGCGATCTGTTTCAGTTCAAGATGTCGCGCGCCTTCATCGACGGCAGCAACTTCATTGATCTCAACGTCACCCAGCCCTCGCCCTTCGTGAACTGCAATCCGTTCATCCCCGGCAACTGCGACGGCACCACCCAGGCGGTCAACGTCGCCGACGCGCGTCTGTGGTCGACCGAGGCGGAGGCGAGCTACGAGAACAGCCGCTTCATCCTCAACGCCGGCTACTCGCAGATCGACGGCAAGGATCTCGCCACCGGCAACCGCCTGGGCGTGCTCACACCGAACGAACTGCTGCTGGGCGCAGCGGTGAAGCTGCCCGAGTTCGACGCCCTGGTCGGCTGGCGCATGACCGGCGCCTGGGCCTTCGACAAGGTCAACACGCCCGCCGACGAGCGGGGCGGATATGCGGTGCAGGACTTCTACGCCGCCTGGCAGCCCGGCGGCGACCTGTTCGAGGGCCTGCGTATCGACCTTGGCGTCGATAACGCCTTCGACAAGGCCTACTCGCGCGTCGCCACGGATACCTATGAAGCCGGACGCAACTGGAAGGCCGGCGCCAGTTACACCTTCACCTGGTGAACGGAGATACCACCATGCTTGAGACCCCCTCCCCGATCGCCGAAGCGGCAATGGAAGGCCCGGCCGGTGCGGGGCGCGAAGGCGCCCTTGCCGAGCGCCTCGACACCGCCGGAGGCCTTCCGGCTGTCAGCGAGGTCGAGCGGCTGTTTGCCCAGGACGGCATCCGCAAGGCTGCCATCGCGCCCGACTGGCCCGGACTGCTGGGTGAGGCACGGCGCCTGGGAGAGGTGCGCAGCGTGGCGCGCAACGCCCATGCCATCCACAAGTCCTGGGGCACCTACGGCGCGTTGCGCGGCGGCGGAGAGGTCGGCCTGGTGATCAACGGCGGCATCGACCTGCGCATGTTCTTTGGGGCCTGGAAACACGCCTACATCGTGGAGGCGCCCTGCGGCGATGCCACGCAACTCAGCCTGCAGATCTTCGATGGCACCGGCGATGCCGTGCAGAAGATCTTTCCCGAAACATCGGCGGGCATGAACGTGCTGCGCGAATGGGCCGGCCGCTACGGCGTCTCCGCCGGCACCCCCGTGGTCGTACCGGCCCCGGCGTCTTCGCCCGAGCGACCCGACAGCGCGATCGACGCAACCGCCCTGCTCACCGAATGGCAGGGCCTCAAGGACGTCCACCATTTCCGCGCCCTGCTGGCGCGCCACGGCGCCGGACGCACCCAGGCGCTGCGCCTGGCCCGCGGCCGCTTCGCCGAGCGGGTCGGCAACGATGCCCTGGCCCGCATTCTGGCCGGAGCCCATGACCATTGCGTTCCCCTGATGGTGTTTCTGGCCAATCGCGGCATCGTCCAGATCCATAGCGGCACGATCGGCGCCTGCGAACATGCCGATGGCTGGCTGCACCTCACCGATCCGGAATTTCATCTGCACCTGCGCGAAGCCGGCATCGCCGAAAGCTGGGTGGTGACCAAGCCGACCGCCGACGGCCCGGTAACCTCCCTGGAGCTCTACGACGCCGCCGGGGAAACCGTGCTCCAACTGTTCGGCGTGCGCAGCGAAGGCATGGCCGAGAACCCGGCCTGGCAGGTCCTGGCCCACAGCATGGCGGTGGCCTCGTGAAGCGCCTTGCGGGTTCCCTGCTGGCGCTCGGTCTGGCCGGTATCAGCCTTCCGGCAGGCGCCGACTGCGCCGGCATCGATCCGGACCTGCGCCTGGTCTCGGTCGGTGGTGCGCTGACCGAGATCGTCTATGCCCTGGGCGCGCAGGACCATCTTGTGGGCGTGGACACCACCAGTGTCTATCCGCCGGCAGCCCACGACCTTCCCGATGTCGGATATGTGCGCGCCCTTCCAGCCGAAGGTGTGCTCTCGCTCTCCCCGACCCTGGTGATCGCCGAGGACGATGCCGGCCCGACCGCCGTCCTCGACCAGATCCGCGCGACCGGAACTCCGATCAGCATCGTGCCCGACGACCACACCATCGAAGGCGCCGCGCAAAAAATCGAAACCGTGGCCGGACTGCTCGGCTGCCAGGCCGAAGGCACCGCCATGGCCGCGGCGTTGCGCGAGGACGCCGCGGCGCTCGCCCAGGCGTTGGCGGGCGTCGAAGAACGTCCCACCGTGCTGTTCCTGCTCAACATCGGCCAGGGAACACCGATGGGCGGCGGCGCGAACACCTCCGCCGACGGCATCATCGTTCTGGCAGGCGGGCGCAACGCGCTGGCCGCCATGGAAGGCTACAAGCCTGCTTCGGCCGAAGCAGCCATCGAAGCAGATCCCGACGCGATCCTGCTGACGCAGGGTACCGTGGAGGGCCTGGGCGGCATCGACGCCGTGCTCGCCATGCCCCAGATCGCACTCACCCGAGCGGGCCGCGAAGGCAGGGTGATCGTCATGGACGGCCTGTTGCTGCTGGGCTTCGGGCCGCGCACCGTTGAAGCGGCAGCCGAACTCGCCGAGGCGCTGCACGGCCAGGACCTGGCCATCGCGCAGCCATGAGCCAAGCGAGCCTGGCGGCTGCGGACTGGTGGCGCCGCAGCCATGCAGCCCGCCAGCGTGGCCTGATGCTGCTGGGGCTCGCCTGTCTGGCGAGTTTCCTGCTCTCCATCGCCATCGGCGCGACTGATGTCGGTATCGGCCAGTTCGTGGCCTGGTTATGGTCGCTCCTGCCACTGGGCGGCGAGGCGCCGCCTGCGGGCGCGCAGGCTGTGCTGCTGCAGATCCGCCTGCCGCGCGCCCTGGCCGCTGCCGCCGTGGGCGCAGCGTTGGGCATCTCGGGAGCAACGGTCCAGGGCCTGTTCCGCAATCCGCTGGCCGATCCCGGTCTGATCGGCATCTCTGGCGGTGCCTCGCTGGCGGCGGTCGCCGTCATCGTCCTGGGCGGCAGCCTGCGCAACCTGCTGCCGGAGGTGCTGCACCCCTTCCTGCTGCCACTGGCCGCGTTTGCCGGCAGCATCGTTGCGACCCTGCTGGTCTATCGCATCGCGGCCCTGCGCGACGACCTGGGCATCGCCGCCCTGCTGCTGGCCGGCATTGCGATCAACGCCATCGCCATGGCGGGCGTGGGCGTCTTCATCTTCATGAGCAACGACGATCAGTTGCGCAGCCTGAACTTCTGGATGCTGGGCAGTGTCGGCGCCACGACCTGGCACACGCTGCTGCCTGCACTGGCCCTGATGCTGCCGGCAGCAATCCTGCTGCCCCGACTGGCGCGCGCGCTGGACCTGTTCTCCATGGGTGAGCGGCAGGCCTGGCTGTCGGGCATCGATACCGACCGCCTGCGCCGACGCGCTGTGATCCTGGTCGCCCTGGCGGTGGGCGCGGCGGTCGCCATTTCGGGCACCATCGGCTTTGTCGGTCTGGTCGTTCCCCATCTGGTGCGACTGATGCTGGGGCCCGACCATCGCGGCGTGCTGGCGGGTTCGGCCCTGCTCGGGGCGGCCCTGCTGGGCGGCGCCGACATCCTGGCGCGCACCCTTGTGATGCCCGCCGAGCTGCCCATCGGCCTGGTCACCGCCCTGGTCGGCGGGCCGTTTTTCCTGTGGCTGCTGCTGCGCCGGCGCGGCGGAGCAGTGTGATGCTGCAACTGCGGCAGGCAAGCTACCGCGTTGGCGCGGCAACGCTGGTCGAAAACATCGACCTGGCGCTGCGGCCGGGTGCGGTGGTGGCCCTGGTCGGCCCCAATGGAGCGGGCAAATCGACCATGCTGCGCCTGCTGGCCGGCGAGATTGCACCCACACGCGGCCATGCCGAGCTGGACGGAGCACCGATCGCCACGATGGATGCCGCCGCGCTGGCCCGGCGGCGCGCCGTGCTGCCACAACACACGGCCACCAGCTTCGGCTTCGATGCCCTGGCCATCGTCCTGATGGGGCGCCACGGACCCGACGGCGGTGGGGCCGGGGCAGCCGCGGCAGCCGATGCCCTGGCGGTCATGGACGAACTGGGGGTCGCAGACCTCGCCCACCGCGATATCCGCACCCTTTCGGGCGGCGAGCAGCAGAGGGTACACCTGGCGCGCACCCTGTGGCAGGTCCGCGCCTTCCCGGACAATCATCTGCTGCTCGACGAGCCGACCAGCAGCCTGGACATCGCTCACCAGTTCGACGCGTTGGAGACCGCCCGGGCAGAGGCGCGCCGCGGCACGGCGGTGCTGGTGGTGCTCCACGATCTCAACCTCGCCGCGCGCTTTGCAGACAGCATCACCGTCGCCAAGGGCGGGCGCATCGTTGCCCAGGGCACCGCCGAGGCGATTCTGGAACCCCGCGCCATCAGCGACTGGTTCGGCATGCGCGCGGTTGTCACGCCACACCCGGCAGAGCACGGGCCGATGGTCGTGTTCTGTGGTCGTTCCTGAGCCAAAAACCGACACTGGATTGCGCTCTCGCGCTGGCCTGACGGGCGGCTTCGCGGCATAGTGCGGCCCGTGCGGCAGCATACGGCATACATCCTCAAAATCCTGACCGGCACCGCGTCCATGATCGCGGTCGCGCTGGCAGGAGTCGTGTGGCTGTCGCAGTCCCTGCGATTCCTCGATTTCATCATCAACAAGGGGCTTTCGGTCCTCAGTTTCCTGCGTCTGACCGTACTGCTGCTGCCAACCGTGTTTTCGGTCATCCTGCCTGTGGCCGTGCTCTGTGCCGTGATCTACAGCTATAACCGCCTGATCGCCGACCGCGAGCTGGTGGTGATGCGGGCGGTGGGGTTATCGCCCTGGGATCTGGCCAAGCCCGCCTTGCTGCTTGCCGTGGTGGTCTGCGCCCTGGGCTATGCCAACACGCTCTACCTGATGCCGGCCGGCTTTCGCACCTTCAAGGACCAACAGGTGACACTGCGCGAGGATTTCAGCCACATCCTGCTGCAGGAGGGCATGTTCAACAGCCTGGGGGACGACCTGGTGGTCTATGTCCGCTCGCGCGAGACCAATGGCACGCTGCACGGCATCCTGGTGCACGACACCCACGACCCGACCCTGGCCGTGACCATGATGGCCGAAACCGGCGCCCTGGTGAACGGTCCCGCCGGACCGGTGTTCCTGATGAACAACGGCAACCGCCAGGAAGTGCGTGTCGAGGACAGGGCCCTGCGGATGCTCTACTTCGACAGCTATTCGCTCGATCTTTCGCCCCTGACCGAGGAGCCGGAAGACCGCTACCGGGAACCCAAGGAGCGCTTTCTGCACGAATTGTGGCGCAAGCCGGTCGATGCCAGCGAGGAGCAGCACCGCAGCGAGCTTCTGGCCGAAGGCCACCGCCGCCTGGTGGCGCCGCTCAATGCCATTCCCCTGGCGCTGATCGGGGTCGCCGCCATGCTGTCGGGCGAGTTCAACCGCCGGCGCCAGTGGCCGCGTATCGCCGCCGGCACGATAGCGGGCCTGATCTACATCGGCCTGACCTATACGCTGGCCGGCATGTTGAACAAGAACCCGATCATCGTGCCGTTCTATTACGCCCTGCCGGTGCTTGCGAGCGGCCTGGCGCTCATCGCCATGGGGCGCGAGCGTCTGCCGCGCCTGATGCGCCGCCGCGCAACCGCGGCCTGAGCGGGGAAGCGATGCATCTTTCGTTCACGCTCTCGCGCTATATCGCGCGGCGTTTCCTGACATCGATCGGCCTCGTCTTTCTGGTCATCGTGTCGGTCGCCTTTCTGATCGACATCATCAATCTTGGCGACCGCGCCGCTTCGCGCGACGGCGCCGACTTCACCGTCGTCCTGGGCATGGCCCTGCTGCGCCTGCCCTTCATTGCCCAGAAGGTGCTGCCGTTTGCCGTCCTGTTCGGCACCATGCTGACCTACATCTGGCTGACGCGGACCAACGAACTGATCGTGACACGCGCGGCAGGCGTTTCGGCCTGGCAGTTTCTGCTTCCCTCGCTTCTGCTGGCGGCGCTTCTGGGCGTCTTCATCATTACCGTGTTCAGCCCCCTATCCTCGGCCATGATCGCGCGCTTCGAGCGCATGGAGGCGGAGTATCTGCGCGGCCAGGAGAGCCTGCTCTCGGTTTCGCCAGGCGGCCTTTGGCTGCGCGAGGGCAATGCCCAGCGCCAGTATGTCATCCACGCCTCCCAGGTCACCGAAAGCGGCGCAGACCTGCACGACGTCATCATCTTCGCCTTCGAGGGCGAGGACCGCTTCGTGGAACGGATCGATGCGACCGACGCGGTGCTCAAGGAAGGCTACTGGGATCTCGACAACGTGCTGATCACGCGGCCGGACACCTCGGCCGAACGGCTCGCGCAACTGAAGCTGCCGACCGAGCTGACCCTGCACCGCATCCAGGACAGCTTCGCCTCGCCCGAAACCATGTCGTTCTGGGATCTGCCCGCCTTTATCCAGACGATGGAGGAAGCCGGCTTCTCGGCCCTGCGCCACCGCATCCACTGGCATTCGATCCTGGCCGTGCCGCTGCTGCTTTCGGCCATGGTGCTGGTCGCAGCGACCTTCAGCCTGCGCCTGACCCGGCGCGGCCGTCTGGGCCTGTTCATGCTGGCCGGCCTGGGCTCTGGCTTCATGCTCTACTTCATCTCGGACGTGTCGCTGGCGCTGGGCATGTCGGGCAGCCTGCCCGCGATCCTCTCGGCCTGGGCGCCGGCCACCATCTTCGCGATGCTGGGCAGCGCCCTGCTCTTCCACCTCGAGGACGGCTGATGGGCCGCCTGCTTGCCGCAGCCCTGGCGCTCCTGGCGCTTCTGCCCGGCCTGGCCGCTGCGCAGGAGCCGGCCTTTGCCCCCGACGGCGTCGTCATGCAGGCCGACAGCCTGCGCTATGACCAGGACACCGGCATCGTCACGGCCAGCGGCAATGTCGAGATGGCCCATGGCGGACGCATCCTTCAGGCCGATGCGGTCAGCTACAACGAACCGGCCGACCTCGTCTCGGCATCGGGCAATGTCGTGCTTCTGGAGCCCTCGGGCGAGGTGTTGTTTGCCGAATACGCCGAACTGACCGGCGACCTGCGCGAAGGCGCCATCAGCGGCATTCGCGTGCTGCTGGAGCAGAACGCCCGCTTTGCGGCAAACGGCGCACGACGCATCGACGGCCGCATCACCGACATGGCCAAGGCGATCTACAGCTCCTGCGACCTCTGCGAGGACGATCCCACCGCGGCCCCGCTCTGGCAGATCAAGGCCGCCCGCGTCGTGCATGACCAGGCGCTCCACGACATCATCTACTACAATGCCCAGTTCGAGGTTTACGGCTATCCGGTCTTCTGGACGCCCTACATGCGCACGCCCGATCCCACGGTGGAGCGGCGCTCGGGCTTCCTGACGCCGGCCTACGGCTCCTCGAGCATCCTGGGTCTCACCCTGCAGATTCCCTACTACTGGAACATCGCGCCCAACAAGGACGCCACCATCACCCCCTTCATCACCGGCGACGAAGGGCTTGTGATGATCGGGCAGTACCGCGAACGCACCGAAACCGGCATCTACAACCTCAACGGCTCGATCACGCGTTCCGATCCCCTGGGGCCCAGCGGCGAGGAAACCGGCAGCGACAAATGGCGTGGTTTCGTCAAGGCCGACGGCATCTGGCATCCCGACGAAACCCGGCAGTACGGCTTCGACATCTACCGCGCCTCCGACGACAACTATCTGTCGCGCTACGATTTCGACAATGCCGACACCCTGACCAGCCAGGTCTTTGTCGAGGGCTTCCACGACCGCAGCTATGCTTCTGCCTTTGCCTATGCCTTCCAGGGCCTGCGCGCCGATGACGAACCCGGCGACACGCCGCTGGTTGCCCCGCTGATGGACTATCAGCTCGTCAGCGACCCCAACGAGCAGGGCGGCTTCTTCGCGATTGAAGCCAACGCCATGTCGCAGAGCCGCAGCGATGGCACCGACAGCCGCCGCTTCACCATGAAGGGCGCCTTCGAGCAGCCCTGGGTGAGCGACACCGGCCACATCCTGATTTTCCGGGAGTCCCTGCGCGGCGATGCCTATCAGGTCAACGATGTGCCGATTTCGGGCCAGTTGCCCTATTCCGGCTTTGTCGGCCGCCTGATCCCGCAGGCCTCGGCGGAGTGGCGCTATCCGCTGGTGCGCCAGAGCGGCACCATCCAGCAGCTCGTCGAGCCGATCGTCATGACGGTCATCAGCCCCAATGTGGGCAACGAAGACCGCATCCCCAACGAGGACAGCCAGGAGTTCGAATTCGACGAGGTCAACCTGTTCAACGCCAACCGGTTTCCAGGTTACGACCGGATCGAGGGCGGTTTCCGCGTCAACTACGGCCTGCGCATGGGCGTGTTCGGCTTCGGCGGCGGTCGCAGCGAGTTGCTGGTCGGACAGGCCTGGCGTGCCCGCGACGACAGTACCTTCGGCCCCGAAACCGGCCTGGACGGCCACTTCTCCGACTATGTCGGCCGCGTCCTGATCGCACCGACGAGTTACTTCGATATGACCATGCGGTTCCGCGTCGACCGCGAGGACTTCACCATTCGCCGCAACGAACTGGCCTTCGGCATCGGCCCCGAATCCTTGCGTTTCGACACAAGCTATGTGCAGTTGAAGGATCCGCCGCCCGACGTCGTCGATACCGACGGCGATCGCCAGCAGATCGCCTTCGGCCTTGCGGCAAAACCGCTTGAGAACTGGACCGTTCGCGCCGACTGGCGCCAGGACCTGACCGGCGAAGGCACGATCAACTATGGCGCCACCCTGGTCTATGAGGACGAATGTGTGCAGTTCACCGGGCAGCTTGAGCGACGCTTCACCGATGACGGCTTCAATGTGCCGGAGACCATCTTCCTGTTCAGCGTGAAGTTGAAGACCCTGGGCTGATCCGGGATGTCCGCAAACGGTGAACTGCCTTGATTTCGCCGCCTGTCTCTTTCATGGTCCGCCTTCCTAGGGGATGAGCCTTTTGACCCGCCGTATTGCCCTGATTTGCGCCCTTGTCGCGTTGTTTGCCGCCTTCGCTCCCGCGACGGCGCCGCGGGCGCTCGCACAGGATTCGATGCGCATCGCGGCTGTCGTCAACGAGGACGCCATTTCGGTGCTCGACATACGCGAGCGCACCAACCTGATCTTTGCCACCACGGGCCTGACCGACACCCCGGAAGTCCGCCGGCGGATCATGCCCCAGGTGCTCAACACCCTGATCGACGAGACTCTTCAGCTTCAGGAGGCAGAGCGCCAGGGCGTCGACCTGGAGGAGGTCGACCTGGGTTTTGCCTATGGCGTGGTCGAGAACAACCTCGGCCTGCCGGCCGGTCAGCTTCAGTCCTTTCTGCAATACAACAAACTCAGCCAGGCCTCCCTCGACCGGCAGCTCACGGCAGAAATCGCCTGGACCGAACTGGTCCGCCGCCGCATGCGCGGCGACGAGGTCAGCGAAGAGGATATTGATGAGGAGATGGCGCGCCTCGAGGCAACGGCGGACGAGCCGGCCTACCTTTTGGCCGAGATGTTTCTTGCCGTCGACGAACCCGAACGCGAGGCCGAGGTCGAGGCGAACATGCGCCGCCTGCGCGAGGCCGTTCTTTCCGGCGCCAGCTTTCCCCAGCTTGCCCGCCAGTTCTCCCAGTCGGCCAGTGCTGCAGAAGGCGGCGACATGGGCTGGATCGCTCAGAGCCAGCTTGGTGAAGATCTGATACCCGTGGTTTCATCCATGGCCGCCGGCAGTCTTTCCGAGCCGATCCGCGTGATCGGAGGCTATGCGCTGGTCTTCGTGCGTGAGCGGCGTTCGGGCATGGATGTCGACTCGATGGATGCACGTCTGACCATGCGCCAGGCGGTCTTCCCGCTGGGCAGCGACCCGGCCGCCGTGCGCCAGGTCGCCGCGCTGATCAAGAGCTGCGAAGACTACGACGGCCTGACCGAGGGCCACCCGGAACTGTTGATCAGTGCACCGATCACGATCCGCATGGGCGAGTTGCAGCCGCACTTCCTCGAAGTGCTGAGCGATCTGCCCGTGGGCACACTTTCCCGGCCGATCGAAAGCAACCAGGGCATCCATCTGGTGATGATCTGCGAGCGCGCCGATCCGGAATCGCAGATGGCGACGCGCGCCGAAGTCCGCGCCACCCTGCAGAATCAGCAGTTCGACCTGATTGCGCGGGGCTACCTGCGCGATCTGCGACGCCAGGCCTTTGTGGACGTGCGCATATGACCATGGCTCTGCCGCTGGCCCTGACCATGGGCGAACCGGCCGGCATCGGCGGCGAACTTACCCTGATGGCCTGGCAGGCCCTGCACACAAGGGGCCCTGTGTTCGTCGCGATCGACAATGCCGCCCGGCTGCGTGCCATGGCCACCAGCCTGGGCCTGGACGTACCGATCACGGTCGTGAGCGATGCCGGAGAGGCGCCTGACGTCTTCAGCAGGGCCCTACCCGTGCTCGACCGGCCTCTGGGTACGCCCAGCATTCCCGGTACCCTTGACGGCCGCAATGCCGCGGCCGCAATCGGCGCCATTGCCGATGCCGTATCGCTGACCATGGCCGGGACCACGGCTGCGGTCGTGACCAACCCGATCCACAAGGCCACGCTGAAGGGCGAGGGTTTTGCCCACCCCGGTCATACCGAGTTCCTGGCCGAACTGGCCGGTGACGGCTCCATTCCCGTCATGATGCTGGCCGGGCCGGAACTGCGGGTCGTGCCCGTGACGGTCCACATTCCACTGCGCGCGGTGCCCCAGGCCCTGACCACGGAGCGTATCGTCACGGTCGGGCGTATCACCGCACAGGCCCTCAAGCGCGATTTCGGCCTTGCCGCACCGCGCCTGTTCATCGCCGGCCTCAACCCCCATGCCGGCGAAGGCGGCATGCTGGGCGCCGAGGACGACGCGGTGATCGCGCCGGCGGTTGCCGCCCTGTGTGCCGAAGGCATCGATGCCACGGGACCGCTCTCGGCCGACACCATGTTCCACGCCGCAGCGCGGACACGCTACGATGCAGCGTTGTGCATGTACCACGACCAGGCGCTGATCCCGATCAAGACCATCGGTTTCGACGAGGCGGTCAACGTCACCCTTGGCCTGCCCTTCGTGCGCACCTCGCCCGATCACGGCACGGCGCTCGACATCGCCGGCACGGGCAAGGCCTCGCCCGCCAGCCTGATCGCCTCCCTGGAGCTGGCTGCGGCCATGGCCGGACGGCGCAGGGAGCATGGCTGACCTCGACAGCCTGCCGCCGGTCCGCGACATCGCCGACCGCTTTGGCCTGCGCGCGCGCCGCTCGCTGGGCCAGAACTTCCTGTTCGACGACAATCTTCTCGACCGCATCGCCCGCGCAGCCGGCGATCTCTCCACCACGGAGGTCGTGGAGGTCGGCCCCGGTCCCGGTGGCCTGACCCGCGCCCTGCTGCGCGCAGGCGCGCCCCATGTCGTGGCGGTGGAAAAGGATCCGCGCTGCATTGCCGCGCTGCAGGAACTGGTGGCAGCGGCCCATGGCCGCCTGGAGCTTGTCGAGGCCGATGCGCTGTCGGTCGAGCTCGCCACACTCACCACGACCACGCCGCTGATCGTGGGCAACCTGCCGTTCAATGCCGCAACCGAAATCCTGATGCGCCTGCTTGACCGCGCTGAGCGGGTCAAGGGCATGGTGCTGATGTTCCAGCGCGAGGTCGGTGACCGGATCGCCGCCGTGCCAGGCACCAAGGATTATGGCCGCCTTTCGGTGATGGTGCAGTGGCGTTGCGCCGTCGAGCGCTGCTTCGAGGTGCCCGCCCGCGCCTTTGTTCCCCCGCCCAAGGTCCAGGCCGTGGTGCTGCGCCTGAAGCCGCGCGCCGAGCCGCTCTATCCGGCCGATCCTGCTGCCCTGCGCAAGGTCCTGATGGCTGCCTTCGGTCAGCGTCGCAAGACCCTGCGCAACGCCATGTCGACCTTGAGCGAACATGCCGTGGATCTGCTCGAAACAGCCGGAATCGACCCTGGGGAAAGGGCAGAACGCCTCTCGATCGAACAGTTCTGCGCTCTGGCGCGGGCCTGGTCGGCATGTGAAGAGAAATAAACATCGGAACGCGAACCTGCTTCAGCAGTTGATCTGATCGAACCGACAGATTTTCGGCCAAGAAGGGGCAATCGCCATGTGGAAGAAACTTGCTGCCACGACAGCACTGGGACTGGTGCTGTCCAGCCCTGCATTTGCCGACTTCGAAAAAGGCATCAACGCCTATTCGGCCTCCAACTACGGGACGGCCTATCAGGAGTTCAACGCCTCCGCCGAGCAGGGCGACCCGGCATCGCAGTACATGCTGGGCCAGCTCTATCAGGAAGGTCTGGGCGTACGTCAGGACTATGTCCAGGCCCACATGTGGTACGACCTCGCCGCGGCCAAGGGC
>CALGGB010000020.1 GCA_937880925.1 uncultured Rhodospirillaceae bacterium
TCTCGCGCAGCACGACGGCGCGCTGCGTATCGAGAATGGTTTCTCCGCCATGCATCGCTCGGACGCGCTTGGCGCAGGGCACGGTCTCGACGCGGTGTTCGGGGTGCGCGGCGAAACCCGGCGCAGGATTGGCGGCCATGGCGGTCTCCTCATGCATCCGGCTCTAACGTTGCGCGGATGATGCATCGAGTCCACCACACCGGTATCGACCATCCAGAGGCGTTCCTGCGCCGGCGCGGGGACGGTACGCCGGCGCAGGATGATCACGCCTACTTGCGGGCGGTCTTGCCGGCCTCGCGCGCGGCGTCCTTGACGTCGCCGGCGGCGCTGCGGGCGTGGCCCTCGGCCTTGTCGGCCCGGCCTTCGTTCTTCAGCTTGTCGTTGCCCGTGGCCTTGCCAGCGGTTTCCTTGATCGAGCCTTCCACCTTTTTGGCGGCGCCCTTCGCATGTTCCTTGTCCATTTTCTTTTCTCCTTGGTCTTCGTTGGTGAAGACAGGAGGAAAACGCGGATCCGGGCGGCCTGTTGCAGACGCTCAATCAACTTCGTCGTGTTCGATGATCCAGGGTTCGGCGCGCCCGGCCGCGATCCAGGCCTCCATGGCGGGCAGGCTCATCACCGCTTCGACATAGGCGCGGCTGACCGGCTGCAGGTCGACGCCGTAGGTGACGAAGCGGCTGACGACGGGTGCGAACATGGCGTCGGCCGCGCAGAACCTGCCGAAGAGGAAGGGGCCGCCGGAACCGTGGGCCTTGCGGCAGTCGGCCCACAGGGTCTCGATGCGCGCGATGTCCTTCAGCGCCGACTCGGTGTGTCCGCGTCCGGGCAGGGACTTGCGCACATTCATGGGCATGGCGCTGCGCAAGCCGGTGAAGCCGCCGTGCATTTCATTCGCGGCGCAGCGCGCCATGGCCCGCGCCTTGGGGTTTTCCGGCCAGACTCTGCCGCCTGGGTGATGCTCGTGCAGGTATTCCATGATCGCCATGGTCTCCCATACGGCGACGTCGCCATCGGTCAGGCAGGGCACCTTGCGCGAGGGCGAAACCCTGGCGATCTCCGCGTCCCAGTTCTCGTCGAACAGCGGGATCAGATGTTCCTCGAAGGGTATCTCCAGAACCTTCATCAGCAGCCAGGGCCGCAGCGACCAGGAGGAGTAGTTCTTGTTGCCGATGTGCAGGACGGGAAGGCTCATGCTTGGTTGTCCAGGCTGACGGGGGGTTGGGCCAGCGCATCGCGCACCAGGCGCTGGAAGAAAACGGTGCCGGGCTCCTTCTCGGGCGACAGCTTGCCGCCCTGATAGAGGCCGGCCTCCAGGTTGGCCTGCACGCGCTCGCACACGCCCATGTCCTCGCCGATCACCAGATCGGAATCGGCGCGATAGGCATCGCCGTATGCGGCCTCGCCTTCCGGCACCCAGTAGAGCGAGCGGATGCGGATGCGCCCCGGGGCGACGGCCTCGACCTGCTCGACGTTGATCGAGCGGACGCCGAAGTGCAGCAGGATCGCCGGGAACTTGTAGATCCACAGACCCTGGGCCTCGCGCACGCCGCCGCTGTAACCGACATGGAAGCCGACGAAGCTGCCGTCCTCGTAGGTCCGGATGTCGCAGGAGGCGACGGCCTTGTTGAGCTCGCCGTGGATGAAGGGCAGGTGATAGCCCTCGCAGGAGTTATCGCCATAGGCCTTCCAGTCACAGGCGCCCTCGTAGGTCTTTTCGCCGTGGAAGACGAAGTCGCTCATGGCGGGGAAGGGTGCGGCCAGTTCGCCCACTGCACCCATCCAGGTTTCCAGGTCGGGCGCGTCGGCATCCAGGCAGACAAAAACCAGGTCCTGCCAGCTTTCGACCCGCACCGGGAACAGGCCGAAGGCCTTCTTGTCGAGCGCGTCGGCATCGGGAAAGCCCGGGGCCGAGCGCAGGGCGCCGTCGAAGCCATAGAGCCAGCCGTGATAGCGGCAGCGCAGCGCCTGGCAGGTGCCGCCTTCGTCGGTGAAGAGCGGTCCCGCGCGATGGCGGCAGACGTTGTGGAAGGCGCGCAACACGCCGTCGCGTCCGACCACGGCGAAGACCGGCAGGCCGGCGACCTCGCCGGTGACGTAGTCGCCAGCCCCCTGCAACTGGCTTGTCCGGCCGAGCAGATGCCAGTGGCGCGCAAAGATGCGGCGGCGCTCGTTTTCGAAGACCTGGGGGTCGGCGTACCAGGCGGCGGGCAGGGTATCGATCAGGGCGGCGGCGGTCATGGGCGTACTCCTCGCTCCTGACTTCGCCGAACTCGCGTTCGCGATCAACAACGCGATTGTTTTTTAACATCACGTACGTAATATAAAAAGCGAATCGAGGGAGGAAACCGTGCCCAAGCTGGTCGATCACTGTCAACGCCGCGAGGAGGTCGCCGAGGCGGCCTGGCGCGTCATCGGTCGTGACGGGCTTGAAGGTGCGACGCTGCGCGAGATCGCGCGCGAGGCAGGCTTTACCACCGGCGTCATCCAGCATTATTTCCGCGACCGCGAAGAACTGCTGGCCTTTGCCGCACGCCTGATCTCCGAACAGGCCGTGGCGCGCCAGCAGGCGGTGATGCGCGAGTTCCCGCCCGGGCGGGAACGCCTGATCGCCCTGCTGGAAATCCTGGTGCCGCCCGGCATGCGCGCCGCGCGCGTCGCGGTGCTGCTGGGCTTCTGGGCCCGTGCCGCAACCGATCCTCGCCACAACGCGATCTACCTGAAGCAATACGCCCGGCTGCGCGCCCTGTTCCGCGAACAGGTCGCCTCGGCCATTGCCATCGGGATGCTGGGTGAGGGCGATACCGACGACATCACCGATCACCTGATCGCCTTCGGCGACGGTCTCTGCATGCGCGCGGGCCTCGATCCCGAGCGTTATCCCGCAGAGCGCCGCCGCCATCTCATCGAACACGCGCTCGACGCGCTGTGAACCGCCCGGGGAGGGGCGTCTCATCATGTCCGTGATTTCCGATCTTTCGCTCGAAGACTTCATCAGCGCCGAGCAGATCGCGCGCCTGCGCCGTCCGGCCAACGAGGCCGAGGGCCTGCCCGGCCGCGCCTATGCCGACCCCGCGTTCCACGAACTGGAGCGCCAGAAGCTCTTCCCGCGCGGCTGGCTTGCCATCGCCTATGAATCCGATGTCGCCGCGCCGGGCGACGCGGTGCCGGTCTCGGTCGCGGGCTGGGACTTCATCGTCACGCGCAACCGTGCGGGCGAGGTCAAGGTCTTCCACAACATCTGCCGCCACCGCTCTATGACGGTGCTCACCGAGCCGTGCACAAAGGCCCAGACCCTGCAGTGCCGCTGGCACGGCTGGACCTACGATCTCAACGGTCGCCTGGTCGCCACGCCGGACCTCGGCGGCGTCGCTTCCAACGAACAGCCGGGCCTGGAGAAGGCCAGCCTCGGCCTGCACGAGGTGAGGAGCGCCACCTGGATGCACTTCGTCTTCGTCAACATCGACGGCAAGGCCGAGCCCTTCGGGGACTTCATCCAGCCGGTGCTTGACCGCATCCCCGATCATGACCTGTCGCTGACCCGCTTCTCCGGACTCACGACCAGCGCGCAGTTCGACGGCAACTGGAAACTCGCCATCGAGACCGGCTGCGAGGATTATCACCTGCCCTGGGTCCATCCCCAGCTCGGCGGGCGCAGCGAGGTCTTCAAGGGCGAACGCGGCGGCAACACCTATGTCTCCATCGCCAGCCGGCGCGTGATGCCCGAATACCGCAATACGGGCCTGCCGATGTTCCCGCAGTTCTCCGGCAAGGTGGCCGAAGACGGCCTGTCGAACGAAATCGTGCTGTTCTTCATCGTGCCCAACGCCATTCTTGCGGTGATGGACGACCATGTCGTGACCAACATCTACAATCCGGTCGCCCACGACCGCACGCCCACGCGCCGCGCCTTTCACTTCATCGGAGATGCCGCGACCGATGAGGCCCACCGCGCCGACCGCGAGAAGGTGCGCGACGGCTGGATCAGCGTCGGCGAGCAGGATTTCCCCCTGGTCCGCGAGGTTCAGACCAAACACGGCCAGCGTGACGAACTGGGCATGCCGACGCGTTTCTCGGCTTATTGGGAGCCGGCAGTGCATCACTTCCAGAACATCGTCGTCGATCGCCTGATGGCCTGAGCCGGAGCGCCGCCATGGCCGATGTCGATCTGGATGCTGTCTGCCTTGCCGATCCGGCCTTCTGGAAACGCCCGGACAAGCTGGCGGTCTTTGCCGCCTTCCGCCGCGAGCGGCCGGTCGCCTGGCAGTCCTACCACGCGCGCGAGGGCGGCTACTGGTCCGTGTCGCGCCATGCCGATACGCGCGCGGTGACCAAGGACGCCAAACGCTTCGTCTCGGCCTTCGGTACGGGGATGCTCTCGGAGACGCCCGAGGAGGCCTACACCACGGGCGGCATGCTGAGCCGCGACGCGCCGGAGCATCCCGCCCTGCGCCGGATCGTCGCCAAGGTCTTCACGCCGCGCCTGCTGGCCGGCATCGAGGACAAGATGGCCGCGACCGCGCGCGCCGTCGTCGCGCGGATCAGCGAAAGGGGCGCCTGCGACTTCGCCACGGATGTTGCCAACCGCATGCCGCTCACGGTGGTCTGCGACATGCTGGGCGTGCCCGAGGAGGACCGCGACGGCCTCGCGCGCCTGACGCTGATCGCGCTGGGCTACGGCGACGAGCAGATCGGCGACATGGGCGATTCCATGCAGGCCTTCCTCGATCTCAACGCCTATGGCGAGGGCCTTGCCCGCGCCCGCCGCAGGCAGCCCGGCGAGGACCTGATCACCATGATGGTAAAGGCCGAGGTCGACGGTGCGGCGCTCAGCGACCGCGACATCGGCATCTACTTCCAGCTTCTCATCACCGCCGGCATCGAGACGACGGCAAGCTCCATCGCCCAGGGCATGGCTTTCCTGGCGCGCCATCCCGAGCAATGGGCCGCCTGGCGCGGCGATTTCGACCGGTTTGCGCCCACGGCCCTGGAAGAGATCGTGCGTTATGCCAGCCCGGTGGTCTTCTTCGGGCGCACGGCGGCGGCCGATACGGAGGTCGGCGGACAGGCGATCGCCAAGGGGGAGCAGGTCGTCTTCTGGTATGTCTCGGCCAACCGCGACGAGGCGGCCTTTGCCGACCCCGACCGCTTCGACATCACGCGCTCGCCCAACGATCATGTCGGCTACGGCGGCGGCGGGCCGCATCATTGCCTGGGCATGCATCTGGCCCGGCGCGAGATGCACCACTTCTTCCGCACGCTGTTCACGGAACTGCCCGATCTGGAGGTCGACCTCGACGCCATGAAGCCGATCAACGGCATGTTCATCAACGGCATGCACAGCCTGCCCTGCCGCTTCACGCCCCGGCGGCTCTCATGAGCCTTGAGGGCTGCCGCATCGTCGTCACGGGCGCGGCTTCCGGGATCGGCGCCGCCACGGCCGCGCTGCTCGCCGAGCGCGGTGCCGAGGTCATCGGGCTGGACCGTCGCAAGCCGGACCAGGGCATGGCCGCCTTCTGTCTCTGCGATCTCTCCGATCCCGGCAGCATCGACGCCGCCGTCGGCGCCGTCGCGGGACCGCTGCATGGGCTTGCCAATGTCGCGGGCGTGCCGGGCAGCGCGGACGGCGAGACGGTCATGCGGGTCAACCTTCTGGGCCTGCGCCACCTGACCGAAGTCCTGCTGCCGCGTCTGGCGCCGGGCGGGGCCGTTGTCCAGGTCGCCTCGGGCGCGGGATCGGGCTGGCGCGACAACTTGGGCCAGGTCCGCGCGCTGCTGTCGCGGCGCAGTTTCGCCGATGGCCTGGCCTGGGTGCGGGCCAACCCGATGAGCGGGCCGCAGGCCTACGGTTTCTCCAAGGAGTGCGTCATTGTCTATGCGCTGATGGGATCGATGATGGCCCGGCCTTACGGGGTGCGCTCGGTCTCGCTCAGTCCCGGTGTCGTCGACACGCCGATCCTGGCGGATTTCGAGGACACCATGGGCAAGGCGATCCTCGACCGCCTGACCGCCCAGTCGGGCGGGCGCAACGCGCGCCCCGGGGACATCGCGCCGGTCATCGCCTTCCTGATGGGCAAGGATGCCGGCTGGATCAACGGCACGGATATCGGCGTCGACGGTGGCAGCGAAGTCGCCATCGGCCTCGACCTGCTGGAGGTCGAGGCCGATACGGCGCTGGAACATTTTCTCGGCGCGGGCGGCGCAGGAAGCTAGTTACCCACGATCAGGCTACTCCGCCGGCACGATCTCGTTGGCCTGTTCGCCCAGGCCGTCGATGCCCAGTTCGACGCGATCGCCGGCCTTCATGTAGAGCGGCGGCTTCTTGCCCAGGCCCACGCCCGCGGGCGTGCCGGTCAGCATGACGTCGCCGGGGTTGAGCGACATGAAGCCGCTGACATAGGAGATCAGATGCGCCACGGGGAAGATCATGTCGGCGGTGGTGCCGTCCTGCATGGTCTCGCCGTTGAGCTTCATCCAAAGGCGCAGCTTCTGGGGGTCGGGCACCTCGTCGGCGGTGACGAACCACGGCCCCAGCGGGCAGAAGGTGTCGCCCGACTTGCCCAGGATCCATTGGCCCGTGCCCAGGCCCTGGAACTTGCGCTCGGAGACGTCGTTGGCGACGCAGTAGCCGGCAACGTGCTGCAGGGCGTGGTCCTCGGCGATGTTGGAGCAGCGCTTGCCGATGACCACGGCCAGCTCGACCTCCCAGTCCATGTGGCGGCTGTTCCGCAGCATGCGGATCGGGTCGTTCGGGCCTGTCAGGCTGCTGGTAGGCTTGAAGAAGGCAATGGGGGTCTTGGGCGCCTCGGCGCCGGCCTCGGCGGCATGGTCGCTGTAGTTGAGGCCGATGCAGACGATCTTGCCGATGTCCGACAGCGGCATGCCCAGGCGCGGGGTGCCTTCGACGAGGGACAGCGAGCCGGTATCGAGCGCCTGCAGGCGGTCGATCTGGCCTGCGGCCATGGCCGCAGGATTGATGGCAGTGATGTGGCCGGTAAGGTCGCGCAGGCGGCCTTGCGCATCGATCAGGCCGGGGCGTTCGTCGCCGGCCTCGCCGTAACGGACGAGTTTCATGGGGTTTCTCCCTGTAATCAGGCGATGAGGCCGCCGTCGACGACCAGCGTGTGTCCGGTGACGTAATCGGCACCGGCGGAAAGGAAAAGGATTGATTCGCCGTAGTCGGTCGGCGTGCCCACCCGGCGCAGCGGGATGGCGCTGAGATCGCCCTCTTCGATGTCGTCGAAGCGGCACATCCAGGCCGAGTCCACGGCACCCGGCGCGATGGCGTTGACGCGCACCTTCGGTGCCAGGGCGCGGGCCCACTCCTTGGTCAGGTTGATCAGGCCGGCCTTGGTCGCGCAATAGACCGAGCTGGAGCCGCCACGGGAAAAGCCCGAGATCGAGGCGGTGTTGACGATCGCGCCACCGCTTTCCTTCAGGGCCTCGGCTGCAGCCTTCGTGCAGCGATAGGGGCCGATCAGGTTGACGTTGAGCAGCAGATCCCAGAAAGCCTCGTCCTGGCGCTCGAAATCGGCCGGTGGAATCGGTGAGCGGGTGCCCGGCGTGCCGGCATTGTTGACCAGATAGTCCAGGCGGCCGAGTTCGCCGATCGCCTTCTCGACCATGCGCGGGCAGTCCTGGGCATCGCCCACGCTGCCGGGTGCGGCGATCACCTTGTGGCCCTCATCGGAAAGTTCCTTCACCACCTTTTCGAGGTTCGGCGAGGTCGCCAGGTCGTTGATTGCCACCGCCGCGCCGCAGCGCAGGAAGGCCTTTACCGCGCCCAGGCCAATGCCCGAAGCGCCGCCGGTGACAAGCGCGGTCTTTCCCTTGAGGTCGTAGGTCGCAAGCATGGTCGTTGATTCCCTGGAAGGTGTGGTCAGTCCCGCTGCGCGTCGTGGCAACGGGCAAACTGGTCGAGCAGGCGCACGCCGACGCCGGTCGGCCCCTTGGGGCAGAGCGGCTTGTCGTCATAGGCCATTTCCTTGCCGGCGATGTCGAGATGGGCCCAGGGCCGCCCGCCGGCGAAACGTGAAAGAAGCTGGGCGGCGTGGCTGGCGTCGGCCTCCTCGTCATCGGGACCGAAGTGGCGCAGGTCGGCGATGTCGGACCCGAGATTCTCCTCGAAGGCCTCGTCGAGCGGCAGGCGCCATAGTTTCTCGCCCGAGACGCCGGATGCCGTCATCAGGTCACCGGCCAGCTTGTCATCGGTGGCAAAGAGGCCGGTGAAGACGAGGCCCAGGGCAGCCATGACGTCATAGGTCAGGGTCGCCAGGTCGATCATCGCGGCAGGCGCAAAGGTCTTGTGGGTGAACCACAGGGCGTCGGCCAGTACCAGGCGGCCTTCCGAATCGGTGTCGATGATCTCGATCGTCCAGCCGGCCATGGTGGTCAGGATGTCGCCGGGGCGCATCGCCGTGCCGCTCGGCATGTTCTCCACCAGGCCCAGCACGCCCACTGCGTTGACCGGCGCGCGGCGTCCGGCCAGCGCGCGCATGGCGCCGGCGACGGCGGCGGCGCCGGCCATGTCGCCCTTCATCTCTTCCATGCCCTTGGCGAGTTTGATCGAGATGCCGCCGGAATCGAAGGTGACACCCTTGCCGACGAAGGCGATGGGCGGGGTTTCGGGATCGGGCGCGCCGTTCCAGCGCAGCACCACCAGACGGGCCTCGCGCGCGCTGCCCTCTGCCACCGCGAGCATGGCGTTCATCTTGAGCTCGGCCAGGCGTTCCGGGCCCAGGACCTCGATGTCGATGCCGAGATCGGCGAGCGGGGCGAGGCGCGCAACGAAGCTTTCGGGATAAAGCGTGTTGGCCGGCTCGCCGAAGAGATCGCGGGCCAGCATGACCCCGGCGGCGACATGGGAGAGATCGTCCTGCCAGAGACGGCCTGCCTCCTCCGCACATGCGGAGACCAGCGTGAGGCTCGCCGGGCTGCCTTCGTCGCCGTCTGTCCTCTTGCTGCGGAACCGGTCATCGCGGTAGCCGCGCAGGACGAAGCCGAGCGCCAGACGGCACAGCGCCCCGGGGCCGCCCAGGGCAGCGTCCCCGGGCGGGTCCAGCACCAGGCGCACGCCTTCCTCGCCGCTGCCGGCAAGGGCGGCGGCCAGCGCGCCACCGATGCGTTCCCAGCCATGGCCGTCAAGCGCAGCCGCCTCGCCCAGCCCCAGCAGCACCAGACGCCGGGCCTCCAGGCCCTGCGGTGCGGCGGTTTCCACGATCTCACCTGCCGCGCCGGTGAAGCGGCCGGCGGCGACCAGGCGCGAAAGGGCGCCGCCACAGGCCAGGTCGAGCGCCTGTGGAACGGGTGGCAGCACGCGGTGGGCCAGCACGGGAACGGCCAGGATGCCGCCCGCGGCGTCATGTCCGTCGCTGGCAAAGGTAATTTTCGTCACGGAAACTCCCCAAAGGCGCGGGGCGCACTCTAGAGAGGTCATGGCCCCTGCGCCAAGCCGATCTGGGGCGGCGTGCGCCTAACGGCCCTCGGCGCGCCAGGCTGCCGCCAGGCCGCCGACAAACAGCAGCAGGGCGAGCCAGGGTGGCAGCAGGGCCAGACTGTCGATGCCGCGCACGATGTAGCGGCCATGCTCAAGCATGCCGATCCAGCCCTGGCCGCTGCGGTCGCGCTGGGGATCGACATGGCGGATGCTGGGCAGGCGGTCGTCGGCGATCCAGGCGATGCGCCCGCCGGAGGCCTCGGCGATCGGCGCCAGCAGATCCTCTCCCGCCTGGGGCGAGGCCCATTCCAGGGGATTGAGTTCGCCGACCGAGACGACGGTCTCCAGATCGCCCGCGACGATGCGGAACAGGCCTGCCTCGCCAACAGTTAAATCTGCCGTGGCCCGGCCCGGTGCGCCGGGTTCCAGCATGATCTCGCGCGTTGCGCCCGAGGGAGCGATGACGGTGATGCTCTCCTGGCGGTCCTCCAGGCTCTGGCGGATGATCTCGATGCGGTTGCCCCGCGCGATGGCGCGGATCGCGTTTTCCTCCAGCTCCGGCTCCTTCATCAGCCAGTGGGCCAGGCGGCGCAGCAGCTCCTGGCTCGGCCCGCCGCCTTCCCAGCCGCGCGCCCAGAGCCACATCTGATCCGACAGCAGCTCGGCGACGCGGCCCTCACCGGCGCGCGAGAGCACCAGCAGCGGGCGGTCCTGTGCGCCGTTGAGCAGAATGTCGCCCGTGCCCTCCGCGGTATCGACCTGGCGGTACCATGAGCCCCAGGGCGGTGGATCGCCGGTAATGCCGGGCAAACCGGCGGTCACCGGATGGCGCAGGCCGATGTCGGTGGGGGTCACGCGGAAGGGCTCCTCCAGCACCACACCATTGGGCCGCAGCGGCATCAGATCGCCCAGAACCGTGTTGTGCAGCCCCAGGGGCGAGGCGAAGTCCGGGCCGGCGGCAATCAGCATGGCGCCGCCGCCGGTGACGTAATCGGCAATCGCCTGAAGATAGCCCTCGGGGATGACGCCGCGCTTGCGGTAGCGGTCGAAGATGATGAGGTCGAACTCGCTGAGCTTGACCTCGAACAGTTCGCGCACGGGGAAGGAGATCAGCGCCAGTTCGCGGATCGGCGTGTTGTCGGGTTTCTCGGGCGGCCGCAGGATCGTGAAGTGGACGAGCTCGACGGAGGTGTCGGACTTCAGGCTGTTGCGCCAGACCCGCTCGCCGCTGTGCACCTCGCCGGAGATCAGCAGCACCTTCAGGTTTTCGCGGATGCCGTTGACCGCGAGCACCGCATTGTTGTTGACCGGGGTCAGCTCGTTCTCGCGCAGCGCGGCATCCAGGCGCACCACGGAGGTGCCGGCATGGTCGGGGGCAAACCGCGCTTCGTAACGTTCGCCCACGGGTACGTCGTAGGTGATCGGTTCCTGGTCGTCGATCGTCAGCGTGACGGGCACGCTGGTGCCCACCGCCGCATCGTCGAGAACGCGGAAGGCCAGGACCAGCGGCTTGTCGACGATGCCGTAGCGTGGCGCCTCCAGCAGTTCGATGCGCCGGTCGCTCTCGCCGCGGTGGCCGGTGAGCAGGGTATGCACCGGAGCATCGAAACCCAGGGTCTCCAGGGTCTCAGGGGCGTCATGCACGGCCCCGTCGGTGATCAGGACGACGCCGGAAATCGCTTCGCGGGGAACATCGGCCAGCGCGCGGGAAATGGCGCCGAACAGGCGTGTGCCCGAACCCGGCAGGGCATTCTCGCCGGCAGCCGCGACCGGATCGACGGTGATCGTGCGGATGTCGATGTTGCCCAGACGCTGGAGACGTTCGATCACCTGGACCAGCGCGGCATCGCTCTGCCCGGCGCGGTCGGCGATGCTCTGGCTGGCCGACTGGTCGACCACGACAAGCGCCACATCGGGCAGGGCTTCGCGCCGTTCGCGCACGATCGAGGGATTGGCCAGCGCCACGCCCAGGGCGATCAGCGTCACCGCGCGCCACAGGGTGCCCGGCGCCCGGCGTGAAAAGCCGTAGAGCAGCATGCCAAGGGCAAGCACGGCGAACGGCACCAGCAGCCAGAGCGGCAGCAGCGGTGCAAAGACAATGTCGGTGACGGTGGCGCTCACTGGCCCAGCCTCTCAAGGATCGAGGGCAGGTGCACGGCGTCGGCCTTGTAGTTGCCGGTCATGGCGTACATCACCAGGTTGACGCCGAAGCGGAAGGCCATCTCGCGCTGGCGCTCGCCGCCGGGCACCACGGGGTAGAGTGGCTGCATCTGGTCGTTGAGCGCCCATGCCGAGGCCCAGTCGTTGGCCCCGATGATGATTGCCGAAACGCCGTCGTTGAGCCCCGCGGGGTCCTGCTCGACCCAGAGAGAGCCGCCGGTCCAGCGCCCGGGATAATCGTTGAGAAGGTAGTAGGCCTGGTTGAGGACATGGGCAGAGGGCGCGCGCATCAGCGGCGGCACGTTGATGCCGCCCAGCAGTTCGGGCAGGCGCGCGGCGTTGGAGCCCGTCGCGGTGACACCCTGGAGTTCCTCGTTG
>CALGGB010000021.1 GCA_937880925.1 uncultured Rhodospirillaceae bacterium
CAGGACGAGACTGACGGCCTTGGCGGCACCGGTCGAGGTCGGGATCATCGACACCGATGCGGCACGCGCGCGGCGCGGATCGCTGTGCAGTGTGTCGACGGTGCGCTGATCGCCCGTGAAGGCATGGATCGTGGTCATGAAGCCGTGCTTGATGCCCACGGTGTCGTTCAGCACCTTGGCGACGGGCGCCAGGCAGTTGGTGGTGCACGAGGCGTTGGAGATGACCGTGTGGCTTTTCCGCAGCTTGTCGTGGTTGACGCCGTAAACCACGGTCAGGTCGGCCTCGGTGCAGGGCGCGGAAACGAGAACGCGTTTGGCGCCGCCGGCGAGATGGGCCGAGGCCTTCTCCTTGGAGGTGAAGAGGCCGGTGCATTCCAGGACCAGATCGACGCCCAGATCACCCCAGGGCAGCTTGGCGGGATCACGCTCGGCCAGCACCCGGACCGACTTGTTGCCGATGCGGATGCCGTTCTTCGTGGCGGAGACCTTGCCGGGGAAGGCGCCGTGCACGCTGTCGTACTTCAGAAGGCGGGCATTGGCCTCGGCCGAACCCAGATCATTGATGGCGACGAACTCGATGTCCTTGCGGCCGGCTTCCATGGCGGCGCGGAAGACGAGGCGGCCGATACGGCCAAAACCGTTGATGCCGACGCGGATGGGCATGATGTTCCTCCAAGTGGCGCCCGGGGGCGCACAGGCTGAGACCTAAAGAGCGTGACGCTTTCCTATCGAGCGTCCAGCGGCAGGTCAACGGCAGGCAGGGGCATAACTGTGCCGGGGCAGGCCGCGACCTGCCGTCAACCGGCCCACGCGGATCAGTTCTTCAGATCGGCGCGGACGGCCTTGGCGACGCCCTCGGCGGTGATGCCGAAGTGCTTGTAGAGATCGCCCGCGGGGGCCGAAGCGCCAAAGCCGGTCATGCCGACGAAGCGGCCGTGACCACCGGTCATCTCCGACCAGCCGAAGGAGGATGCGGCCTCGACCGCGACCAGCGCCCTGGTGCAATCGAGAATGCCGGCGCGGTATTCGGCCGGCTGTGCGCGGAAGAGCTCCCAGGAGGGCATGGAGACGACGCGGGTGGGGATGCCGTCGGCCTGCAGGGTGTCGCGGGCTGCGAGTGCGATCTCGACCTCCGAGCCGGTGGCCAGGATCGTGGCGCGGTAATCGCCGTCGGCTTGCGCGAGCACATAGGCGCCGCGGGCGCAGAGGTTCTTGCCCGAGATGTCGGTGCGGACCTGGGGCAGGTTCTGGCGGCTGAGCGCCAGGACCGAGGGGGTGCCTTCGGCTTCCAGGGCGAGCTGCCAGCATTCCATGGTCTCCACCGTATCGGCGGGCCGGAAGACGTTGAGGTTGGGGATGGCGCGCAGGGCGGCCAGATGCTCGACCGGCTGATGGGTGGGACCGTCCTCGCCCAGGCCGATGGAATCGTGCGTCATGACATAGATGACGCGCTGACCCATCAGGGCGGCCAGGCGGATCGAGGGGCGGCAGTAGTCGGTGAAGACGAGGAAGGTGCCGCCGAAGGGGATGATGCCGCCGTGCAACGCCATGCCGGTCATCGCCGCGGCCATGCCGTGCTCGCGCACGCCGTAGCGGATGTAGGTGCCGCCATAGCTGCCGGCCTGGATATCGGCCATGGGCTTGGTGCGGGTGTTGTTGGAGCCGGTGAGGTCGGCCGAGCCGCCGATCATTTCGGGCGCCACGGCGGTCAGAACCTCCAGGGCCATTTCGCTGGCCTTGCGGGTGGCGACCTTCTGCGGCTCGGCGGCGAGCCTGGCCTTGTAGTCGGCGGCGGCCCTGGCGAGGTCCGGAGGCAGGGTGCCGGCCATGCGGCGCTCGAACTCGGCGCGCCGGGCGTGGCCGGCGAGCTTGCCTTCCCATTCGGCGCGGGCGGCGGCGCCGCGGCTGCCGGCCTTGCGCCATGCCGCCAGGATGTCGGCCGGCACGACGAAGGGTTCGTGGGGCCAGTCGAGTTCCTTGCGCGCTGCGGCGATTTCCTCATCGCCCAGGGCGGCGCCATGGGTCGCCGAGGTGCCCTGCTTGTTGGGCGCGCCGAAACCGATGACGGTGCGGCAGGCGATGAGGCTGGGCTTGTCGCTCTTCTGCGCGGCCTCGATGGCGGCCGCGACCGCCTCGTTGTCGTGGCCGTCGACGCGGTCGGTCGACCAGCCGTAGGCCTCGAAGCGCTTCAGGGTGTCATCGGACTCGGCGAGCGAGGTGGCGCCGTCGATGGTGATGCCGTTGTCATCGAAGAGCACGATCAGACGGTCGAGCTTGAGGTGACCGGCGAGTGAAGCCGCCTCGTGGCTGATGCCTTCCATGAGGCAACCGTCACCGGCGATGACATAGGTGTGGTGATCGACCAGGCCGTCGAAGTGGGCGGCCATGTGGCGCTCGGCCAGCGCCATGCCCACGGCGTTGGCGATGCCCTGGCCCAGCGGACCGGTGGTGGTCTCGATGCCCGCGGCATGGCCGTACTCGGGATGGCCCGCGGTGCGGCTGCCGAACTGACGGAAATTGCGGAGTTCGTCCATCGTCATGTCGGCATAACCGGTGAGATGGAGCAGGCTGTAGATCAGCATCGAGCCGTGGCCGGCCGAAAGCACGAAACGGTCGCGGTCGGGCCATGCGGGTGCGGAGGCGTCGAACTTCAGGAAGCGGTTGAAGAGCACGGTGGCGACATCGGCCATGCCCATGGGCATACCGGGATGTCCGCTGTTGGCCTTCTGGACGGCGTCCATGGCGAGGGCGCGAATGGCATTGGCCATCGCGCGTTCCGTAACGGGGGTCGCGCTGTCGTTCACGGGTTCATCTTCCCTGATGCGATCGGTTTCCCGGTCCTTTCCGGGGCCGGGCACCTTGGCGAGGGCAAGGGGGAGCGTCAACCGCGTTGTGGAACCTGCCGGGGGCCCGTCCGTTCGGCTTTCACAAGGCGCGATAAGCCGCTATCTTGGGGTTTGGCGGCAAGACATTGATCCAAGGCATGGAATGAGCAGCGACAACGCGGCCATCGCCAAACTCGGCAAGGCAATCACGAGGCTGGAAGAAGCGGCAACGCGTCTGGCCGACGCAGGGCATGGCGAAACCATCGCCCGGCTGGAGGCGGAGAATCGGCGCCTCAGCGAAGCGCTTTCCGAGGCGACCAACGGCCAGGAGGCCCTGGAGGGCCGGGTTCGCGACGTTTCTGGCCGTCTGGACGGCATGATCGGGGAACTCAAGACGGTGCTGGGACGCTGACATGGCGCAGGTGACGGTGCAGATCAACGGCCGCGGCTATCAGGTGGCCTGCGGCGACGGTGAGCAGGAGCGTATCGCGGGCCTGGCGGGTTATGTCGACGAAAAGGTTCAGGAACTGGTCGGCGCCATCGGCAACGTGGGCGACCAGCGTCTGCTGGTGATGGCGAGCCTGCTGCTGGCCGACGAGGTCTTCGAGGCCCGTGACGGCGGCCCCAATGGCAAGGCCGCGGTGGCCGAGCGCGCCCGGGCCGACAGCATCGAAGCGCTGGCCGAACGCATCGACCGCCTTGCCGCAAGGCTGGAGAGCGCCTAACTAAAGACGGTGAGGCGGATTTCTGCCTGGCCCGTCGACCGCATACTTTCCTGGGGCCAATGTCTTTTTCCAGGGAGCTGGCTCTGTCGGGGGTGTGCTCTCGTTACCCGGCGCCCACCTGCTGACGCAGGCCACGGTGAAAGATGCAACCGGTTGACGGCCAAGGTGGTGCCGCTTCACAACGCGCTCCATGACCATCCAAGACGACATGACCACGCAAGAAGCCAAGGCGCGCATGCGCGCCCAGGCCCTGGAACGCCGCCCGGCACTCCATGAGGCTCTTCCCGACGCCGGCCAGAAGGCCTGCCGCCACTTCCTCAACACGATCGGCTTTCCGGCAGGGGACGAGATTTCGGCCTATCTGCCGGTGAAGGACGAGTTCGACGTGATGCCGTTCGCCTACACGGCGCATGCCTTCGGCCACCGCGTCAGCATGCCGGTGGTGGTGGGCAAGGGCAAGCCGCTGCAGTTCCGCGAGTGGACGCCCGACACGGTGCTGGACGCCGGCGTGCTCGGCATTCCCATTCCGCCTGTCGATGCCGCCCTGATCCTGCCGCGCCTGCTGCTGGTGCCCCTGATGGCGTTTGATGCCAGCGGCTACCGCCTGGGCTACGGCGGCGGCTTTTATGACCGGACACTGGCGGCCCTGCGCGCCCTGGAGCCCGAGACGCTGGCCGTGGGCGTTTGTTTTGCCGGCCTGGAGGTCGAGGCAGTGCCG
>CALGGB010000022.1 GCA_937880925.1 uncultured Rhodospirillaceae bacterium
GCTTCTCCGGCTTCCGGCGCGTCCCAGGTCAGGCGGCCGTCGCCTGCAAGGGTGTTGGCCGCTCCGCCGGAACGCAGGTACATCGCCGTCGGCTGTGTTTCCTGCGGAGGCCATGCCGCGGCGTTCCGCCACCGGTCCTTGCCCAGGGTGTAGTAGCGCACAGGTCCGGCTGCGCCAAAGCCGTTGTCGAGCCCCATGAGATAGCGGTCGAAAAAGGCGCTGAAGCTGTCCCAGCGCGCCGCCAGCGTGCCATCGGCCACCGGCAGGATGCCGGCGCGGTGGGTCTTGTCGGGCGTGCATTCGTGATCCCAGGGTCCGATCATCAGGTGCTGGTTGCCGCTTGCCGCATTGCTGGCGGCCATGCGCTGCCAGTCGGCGATGGTCGGGCCGAGATAGTTGTCGTACCAGCCGCCCCAGTGCAGCACCGGAATGGTGATGCCCTCATAGGCGGCCAGCAGGCTGCGCTCCTCCCAGAAGGGCGAGCGGTGCGGATTGGCGATCAACTGGTCGAAGTAGCTCGACGGGGCGCCCGCGTGGTTGGCCATGTCGGCCAGCGGCAGGTGCCAGTAGTCGAGGCGCGAAAGGTCCTGATAGGTCTGGTCGGTCATCGAGATCGCCCAGGTGCCCACGGTGTTAAGCTGCAGGCAGCCGTAGCGGATGGTCGCGGCGTAACGGTCCGGGCTGATGTCGCCGGGCGCGATGCAGGACAGCGCGGGATGGCCGCTGACCGCCCCGGCGTAGCTGGTAAAACCGAAATAGGATTCGCCCCACATGCCGACCTTGCCGGACGACCAGGGCTGATCGGCAATCCAGGCGATGGTGTCGTAGCCGTCGGGGATTTCGTTGCGGTTGAGGTTGGGCTCGAAGCTGCCTTGCGACGCCCACTTGCCGCGCACGTCCTGGACCACGGCGGCATAACCCTTGCTCACCCAGTAGGCCGCGATCACCGGCATGTAGCAGTAAGGCTCGGTCTTGCCATAGGGCATGCGCGTGAGAATGGCGTGGAACGGGCCGTCGCCGGCCGGCAGATAGACATCGGTCGCCAGACGCACACCGTCACGCATGGCGATCATCTGGTCTGCGATGACCTCGCCTGGCCGGGCGCGGTCGGGCGTTGTCGTCGGGATGTGGCTGACCGCCGCAACCTCGTGCTTGCCCTTCTGCGCGGCCAGGCCGCCCGTCTGATCTCCGTACATGCTGTTTCCTCCTGTGCGCGATCCGTGCCGATCCTCAGCAGCATCTTGCCCCACTTCGGGTCACAGCCTAAACAGTCCTGCGTGGGCCTGTAGCTCAACTGGTTAGAGCCGGCCGCTCATAACGGTCTGGTTGCAGGTTCGAGTCCTGCCGGGCCCACCACCTTCACTATTGGCGTTGTCATGTTGTCGAGCATTGTCCGAGCCGGGGAGGGCGAGCGGTTGTTTCACACGGCCGCTGATGCTGATGCCCACGCATCGAACGAACCGAGATGCCGGTGATCCGCTCTACATCAACGAGACAGGGCAAACTCACACCGTCAAGCGCCATCGCGAAGTGCTTCCGCCTGAAGGTGATCTGCTCTGATCGAGTTGCCGTGACAATGCCTTCCATGCCGCTGGTGACGTCTTCAACAGCCTGCTAGCGGGAATACTGCGCGGCGATCCAGCTGCGGTAGCGGTCGTCGTCCAGTATGGCGTTCCACCACGGCTCATTGGTGAGGTACCAGTCCAGCGTCTCGCGCAGGCCAGCGTTGAAATCCATGCCGGGGTCGAACCCGAGTTCGCAGCGCGCCTTGGCGGCTTCGACGGCGTAGCGCCGATCGTGTCCCGGCCGGTCTGGAACGAACGTGATCAGGCTGGTGCTTTCCTTGCGGTTGGCGGCGGGTGCATCCGGAAAGCGCCTACCCAGCGCCGGGTCGCCGGCAAACGCCTCATCGACCAGGTTGCAGAGCATCCTGACGGTCTCGAGATTGCGCCGTTCGTTGGCGCCGCCGAGGTTGTAGGTCTGGCCCGGCACCCCGCGCTCGATCGCCAACGCGACGCCCCGGCAGTGGTCGGCGGCATGCAACCAGTCACGCACCTGGCCGCCATCGCCATAGAGCGGCAGCGGCCTGCCCCCGAGCAGGTGGATGATGACGAGCGGGATGAGCTTCTCGGGATACTGATAGGGTCCGAAGCAGTTCGAACAATTGCTGATCGTCGTGGGCAAGCCGTAGGTGCGGTGGTAGGCGCGCACCAGGTGATCGGCTGCTGCCTTGCTGGCCGCATAGGGCGAGCTGGGGGCGTAGGCGGTCGCCTCGGTGAACGGAGGTTCCTCGGGTCGCAACGCGCCATAGACCTCGTCGGTCGAGACGTGGTGAAACCGGGGTGCGGTGTCCCGGGCGGGGCGGTTGTGCCACAGGGACCGGGCAGCGCGCAGCAGGTTGTGGGTGCCGACCACGTTGGTCGTGACGAAGGCGTCGGGATCGTCGATCGAACGGTCGACATGGGTTTCAGCGGCGAAGTGGACGACGAGGTCGATGTCCTCTTCGCCCATGACCGTTTCGACGGCCTCGGCGTTGCGCAGGTCTCCATGGACGAAACGAAAGTTCGGGTTGGCCTCGACCGCGGCGAGGCTGGTGCGGTTGCCGGCATAGGTCAGTGCGTCGAAGACGACCACCCGGTCGCCGCTGTGCCGCGCAAGCCAGTAGTGGGTGAAATTGGCGCCCAGGAAGCCGGCGCCGCCGGTGATCAGCACGCGCCGCAAGGCCGTCAGCCGTCCTGCACGAGGCGCTCGAGATAGGCGCCGTAGCCGCTGTTGCGCAGCGGCCTGGCGAGGTCGAGCACCTGCTGGGCATCGATGAAGCCCAGGGTGTAGGCAACCTCCTCGGGGCAGGCGATCTTGAGCCCCTGGCGTTTCTCGAGAGCCTGGACATAGGCGCCGCCTTCGATCAGGTCGTCGTGGGTGCCGGCGTCGATCCAGGCGAACCCGCGGCCGAACTGTTCGACATGCAAGGCGCCGCGTCCAAGGTAGTCGGCGATGACGTCGGTGATCTCAAGTTCGCCACGGCCCGAGGGTGTCACCCGGGCGGCAACATCGACCACGCGGTTGTCGAAGAAGTAGAGGCCGATGACCGCAAAGTTCGATTTCGGATCCGCGGGTTTTTCCTCCACCGTCACTGCCCTGCCGTTACCGTCGAAGGTGACCACGCCGTAGCGTCCGGGGTCGTTGACCCGGTAGCCGAAGATGGTGGCGCCGTCGCCGCGCGCGGCGGCGCGGTCAAGGCGCTCACGCAGGCCCGACCCGAAGATGATGTTGTCACCGAGCGCGAGCGTCACGGCGCTGTCGGCGATGAAGTCGCGGCCGATGGTGAAGGCCTGCGCGAGCCCCTCGGGCCGGGGCTGAATGGCGTAACAGAGCCGGATGCCCCACTGGCCGCCATCGCCCAGGAGATTGCGGAACTGCAACGCATCCTCAGGCGTGGTGATGACAAGGATGTCGCGGATGCCGGCCAGCATGAGCGTGGTCAGCGAGTAGTAGATCAGAGGCTTGTCGTAGACCGGAAGCAGGTGTTTCGACGACGCCTTGGTGAGCGGATAGAGCCGGGTACCCGAACCTCCGGCGAGCAGGATGCCCTTGCGGCCAGGCAATGCATTCATCTGGGCAACCCTTTCCATCGTGACAAGCCTGGGTCCCGGCCGCCTCCCACGGCATGGATCGTACAACGCATGGGCCGAAACATCACATCGGTGATTGCGTCGTCGGTCTGCTGCACCGAAGCTCTTTCGCAACATTCCCGGTCACCCGATACTGTTGGCCAAACCATCTCTGTGGAGAGAACGCCGCCTCGCCCTTCAGCGATAGCGTCGGCCTTGCCGGCACAACGACCCTGATATTCCCTGCGATCGAGTCGAACCCTATT
>CALGGB010000023.1 GCA_937880925.1 uncultured Rhodospirillaceae bacterium
CCGGGCCCTTCAGACGGCCGTGGACCAGGCCCACCCGCTCGCCCAGCACCACCTGAAGTGCGGCGTGACGGTCCTCGGCGGCGGCAAGGTCCGAAACCTCCGAGCCCTCCACCAGGGGACACAGCCAGTAGACCCGATCGCCGGCGGCGATGGCCCTGCGCACCCCCTCGACCACATCGTCCAGGCGCTCCAGCGGCATCGCGCGTGTCGTGATCGGCTTGCGTCCGGCAGGCTTCTCATCCAGCCGGGAGACATCCAGGTCACCGAAGGCGGTCATCTGCAGCGTGCGCGGGATCGGCGTGGCGGTCATGACCAGAACATGCACGCCGCGACCCTTGCCGGTCAGCGCCAGGCGCTGGTGGACGCCGAAGCGGTGCTGCTCGTCGATCACCACAAGGGCAAGATCGGCAAACGCGACATCCTCCTGCAGCAGGGCGTGGGTGCCCACCACGATCCCCGCCCGGCCCTCGGCGATAGCTTCGAGCTTGGCGGTCCGTGCCTTGCCCTTGTCGCGCCCGGTCAGCAGCACCACCGGCACGCCGGCGGCCAGCGACATGCGTTCCAGGGTCACCGCGTGCTGGCGCGCCAGCAGTTCGGTCGGCACCAGCAGGGCCGCCTGCCTGCCTGTCTCGTTGGCGGCCAGCATCGCCATCAGGGCGACCAGCGTCTTGCCGCTGCCGACGTCGCCCTGGAGCAGGCGCAGCATGCGCTCGTCGCCGGAGATATCCGTCAGGATCTCGGCCACGGCGCGCTTCTGGGCGCCGGTCATGGCGAAGGGCAGGGCTTCCTCGACCTTCGCCCGCAGGCGGCCGTCGCCGATCACCGGGCGGCCCTTGGCCCGCTTCTGGGAGGCGCGTACCAGAGCCAGGGCAAGCTGATTGGCCAGCAATTCGTCGGCGGCCAGTCGCATGCGGTGCGGCGCACGCGGGTCGATGTCGGTGCCGTCGCGGGGCGCGTGGGCGAGATGGATGGCCTCTTCCCAGCTCGCCCAGCCGCGCTGCTGGCGCCAGGCGGCATCCAGCCATTCCGGCAGCTTGGGCGTGCGCTCCAGCGCTGCGGCCACGGCCTTGGCCATCACCTTGGGCATCAGCCCTTCCGTCAGGGGATAGACCGGCTCGACACGAACCAGGGTTTCCAGTTCCTCCGGGGTGACGACGTGATCTGGATGGACCATCTGCAGGTCGTCACCGAAGCGCTCCAGCTTTCCGCTCACCACGCGCACGCCGCCCTGGGGCAGGGTCCTGGCCAGCCAATCCTCGCGGGCATGGAAGTAGACGAGCTGCAGGGTGCCGGTGCCGTCGCTGCACAGGATGCGATAGGGCTGACGCTTGCTGTGGGGCTTCCTGTGCTCATCGACCGTTACGGTGACTGTGACGATGCCGCCGGGCAGGGCCTCTGAGAGCCTGGGCGCATGGCGGCGGTCGATGATGCCGGTGGGCAGGAGCCACAGCAGATCGGCAATCTTGGGACCGGCAACCTTCTCCACCAGCTTGGCCAGCCGCGGCCCGATGCCGGGCAGGGCGGTCACGGGGGTGAACAGGGGAAAGAGGATCTCTGGGCGCATGATGGCGCCAGCATAAGCGTTGGCCCGGCGGGTGACATCCTCGCAACGAGGGTCTAAATGATGCGCCCGTTCAGGAACGCATCGGACCATGGCCGAAGCAGACGACCGCGACAGCCGCACCAAGCGCCTGCACTACCGTGCCTGGCGCCGCGGCACCCTCGAAATGGACCTGTTGCTGGGCCGTTTCGCGGATGCGCATCTGGACGCCATGGACGATGGCCAGCTTGCCCGCTTCGAGGTTCTGCTCAACCAGCCCGATCCCGATATCCACGCCTGGGTTGATGGCCGCCGCGAGGTGCCCGAGCATCAGAAGAACGACATTGTCGAGATGATCTTGAACTTTCATAAAACGCAATAAAACCTTGAAAAATATACTTAAAAGAATCGAGAAAGATCGCCGAAATATCATTTGCGGCGCCCCCGAAGGCGTCGATGCGACGGTGCTCGCGGCACTGGCCGCGGAAGCGGGCACCCGCGACGTCCTGATGGTTGCACGCGATGCCGAACGGGCCCAGCGCCTTGCCGATGCCCTGAGCTTCTTTGCTCCCGAGGCCCATGTCGTGGAGTTCCCGGCCTGGGACTGCCTGCCCTACGACCGTGTCTCGCCCAATGCGGCGGTTGCCGGGGCACGTCTCTCGGCCCTGGCGACTCTGGCTGCGCGCGCGCCCGGCGAAAATCCGGTGGTGGTGCTGACCACGGCGGGCGCCCTGCTGCAGCGCGTGCCGCCGCACGAGGCCTTTGCCGACCTGCGCCGCGCCCTGAAACCCGGCGACCATGTGGCAACCGAGGAACTGGCGCGTTTCCTGACCCGGGCCGGCTATCACCGGATTGGCACTGTGATGGAGCCTGGAGATTTCGCCATGCGCGGCGACATCATCGACATCTTCCCACCGGGCGCCGAGCAGCCCTATCGCCTGGACCTGTTCGGCGACGAGGTGGAGCAGATCCGCGCCTTCGATCCGCTGACCCAGCGTTCCAGCGGCAAGCGCGACAGCGCGCTGCTGACGCCTGCCAGCGAGGTTCTGCTGGACGAGGATACCATCGCCCGCTTCCGCAGCGGCTGGCGGGACCTGTTCGGCGCCTCGCAGGGCAACGATCCGGTCTATGAGGCGGCGAGTTCCGGCAATCGCATCTCCGGCCTGGAGCACTGGTTGCCGCTGTTCTACGACCGGCTGGAGCCGATTACCGCCTATCTCTGCGACCCCGTCATGGTGCTTGATCACCGTGTAAGCGACGCCCGCGACGCCCGCCTGGAGACCATCCGCGACCACTACGACCATCGCCGTGAGGATCGCACCGGCCATCTCGAGGACGAAGCGCCGACCTACCGGCCGGTGCCGCCCGAGCGGCTCTATCTGTCGGAACTGGCCTGGGAAAACCTCTTTGCCGATTCGCTGAAGGTGGAACTCTCGCCCTTCGCCGAGGCCGCCGCGGGCGATGCCATCGTGCTGGAAGCCGGGGGGCGGGCCGGCCACGACTTCGCGCCCGAACGCCAGCGCGGCGATATCAACCTGTTCGATGAGGTCGCCCGCCACATCGCCGGGCGCCAGAAGGAGAACAAGCGCGTCCTGCTCTCCGGCCTGACCAGCGGCAGCCGCAACCGGCTGGTGCGCCTGCTCCAGGAGCACGGCGCCCATGAAGCCGCCCCGGTCGAGACCTGGCCCGATGCCGAGGAACTGGCCCCCAGCACGGTCGCTGCGGCGGTTCTGGAGCTCGAACGGGGTTTCGAGACGCTCGATCTTGCCGTCATCACCGAGCAGGACATCCTGGGCGACCGCATCACGCGGCCCTCGCGCAAGCGCACCAAGCGGGATGCCGAACGTTTCCTCACCGAGGCCTCCCAGCTTGCCGAGGGCGACCTGGTGGTTCATGTCGAACACGGCATCGGCCGCTTCGACGGCCTGCAGACCCTGATGCTGGGCGAGGCGCCACACGACTGCCTGCGGCTGATTTATGCCGATGGCGACAAGCTGTTCGTGCCGGTCGAAAACCTGGAGCTGCTGTCGCGCTACGGCGCGTCCGAAGGCAACCTGCATCTCGACAAGCTGGGCAGCGCAAGCTGGCAGTCGCGCCGCGCCCGCCTGAAGGACCGCATCACCGAGATGGCCGGCGAATTGCTCAAGATCGCCGCCGAGCGCAAGTTGAAGGCCGGTCCCCAGATGCGCCTGGTGCCCGGTCTCTACAACGAGTTCTGCGCCCGCTTCCCCTATCAGGAGACCGACGATCAGGAAAAGGCGATCGAGGAGGTCATCGAGGACCTGGGCTCGGGCCGGGCCATGGACCGTCTGGTCTGCGGCGACGTCGGTTTCGGCAAGACCGAGGTTGCGCTGCGTGCGGCCTTCGTGGCGGTGATGGCGGGCTATCAGGTCGCCGTGGTCGTGCCGACGACCCTGCTGGCGCGCCAGCACCACGCGACCTTCGAGGCGCGTTTTGCCGGCCTGCCCGTGAGGATTGCCCAGCTTTCCCGTTTCGTCACGGCAAAGGAGGCCAAGGCCGCCAAGGAAGGCGTCGACAGCGGCCAGGTCGATATCGTGGTCGGCACCCATGCGCTGCTCGCCAAGGACATGCACTTCAAGAACCTGGGCCTGCTGATCATCGACGAGGAGCAGCACTTCGGCGTCGGCCACAAGGAGCGCCTCAAGCAGTTGAAGGCCGATGTCCACGTTCTGACGCTGACCGCCACACCCATTCCGCGCACCCTGCAGATGTCGCTGGTCGGCGTGAAGGATCTCTCGCTCATCGCCACGGCGCCGGTCGACCGGCTGGCGGTGCGCACCTTCGTCTCGCCCTTCGATTCGGTCACCCTGCGCGAGGCGATCCGGCGCGAGCAGTTGCGCGGCGGCCAGTGTTACTTCGTCTGTCCGCGGATTTCCGACCTGGAACGCAACCACCAGCGCCTGAAGGAACTGGTGCCCGAGGCGCGCTTTGCCGTCGCCAACGGCCAGATGCCGCCCAAGGAACTCGAGACCATCATGGGGGCCTTCTACGACGGCGAGATCGATGTCCTGATCTCCACCACCATCGTGGAATCCGGCCTCGACATCCCCAACGTCAACACCATGATCGTCTTCCGTGCCGACATGTTCGGCCTGTCGCAGCTCTACCAGTTGCGCGGGCGTATCGGACGATCAAAGGCGCGCGCCTACGCCTATCTCACCCTGCCGCCGGGCAAGAAGGTGACGCCCACGGCCCTGCGCCGCCTGGAGGTGCTTTCGAGCCTCGATACGCTCGGCGCCGGTTTCAGCATCGCCAGCCACGATCTCGACATCCGCGGCGCCGGCAACCTGCTGGGCACCGAGCAGTCCGGCCACATTCGCGAAGTCGGTGTCGAGCTTTACCAGCAGATGCTGGAAGAGGCGGTCGCTGCCCTGCGCGCAGAGCGCGAGGGCGGCGTGGCGGCGACCAACAGGACCTGGACCCCGGAGATCAATGTCGGCACCGCCGTGCTCATCCCCGAGGAGTACGTGCGCGATCTCGACGTCCGCATGGGTCTCTACCGGCGCATTGCCGCCCTGGAGGACCGCGAGGAGATCGAGAACCTGCGTGTCGAACTCGACGACCGCTTCGGCGAGCCGCCGGTCGAGGTCGAGAACCTGCTGGAGATCATCGGCATCAAGGCGCTATGCCGCACCGCCGGGATCGCCAAGCTCGACGCCGGCACCGGCGGCGGCATCGTCACCTTCCGCGACGATACCTTCGTTAATCCCGGGGGCCTGGTCGACTGGATCGCCAGCCAGGCCGGGACGGTGAAGCTGCGCCCGGACATGCGCATCGTCGCCACGCGCAACTGGGCCAAAGTCGAGGCCCGTCTCGCCGGTACCCGCGACCTCGCCCAGGCGCTGGCCGGCATCGCTGCCAACGCCCCTGCCCAGGCCGCGCAGTAGCATTGCTGCGTGGCAACGCAGCCTCTTATACCCTCCTCATGCCAGCGAAGGCTGGCATCCAGATGCACTGACGGCACGATAGAAGCACAGGGCGTGCGGGCCGCACCCGCTGCGCTTCGGGCGGAGAAGTCCGCGCGTCTGGATCCCTGCCTTCGCAGGGATGAGGGGGAGAAAGAGGCGGGTTGTCGCGTAGCCGCTGCTCAGGCCGCCACGGTATTCCGGGCCGTATCGATCATGCGGCGCAGGACCTCGGGCGACTGGGCACCAGAGACGGCATAGCGGCCATCGAGGATGAAACACGGCACCCCGTTGATGCCGATGCGCTGGGCCAGGTTGTGCTCGGCGAGCACCGCATCGGCCTCCGCGCCGCTCTCCAGGAACGTCCGGGTTTCCTCGCCGTCCAGGCCGCAGTCGGTGGCGATGATGACCAGGGCGTCGATGTCGCCGATGTCCACGCCCTTGGTGAAGTAGCGGAAGAACAGCTCGTCGACGATCTCGGTCTGGTTGCCCCGCTCCTCGGCATAGCCGATCAGGCGGTGGGCGTTCATGGTCGAGGGCGTGCGCGCGATATCGCCGAAGGCAAACAGGATGCCTTCCTCGAAGCCGGCCTGGGCGATGGTGCTGTAGAGTTCCATGGCCCGCTGGCTGCTGCCGAACTTGCGCGCCAGATAGGCGTTGCGCTCCATGCCGTCGCTCGGCATGTCCGGGTTCAGCATGAAGGCGCGCCAGCGCACCTGAGGGCGGTCCTGCTCGGGTATCTCTTCAAGCGTCTTCTGCAGGCGTCGCTTGCCGATGTAGCACCACGGGCAGACCGGGTCGGAGAAGATGTCCATGATCATGGGCATCATTCTAGCGCAGATCGCGGCAGCGAGAAGCCGGGGTGCCAGCGCCGCCGCCATGGGTTAGAACGGGCCGTCTTTCGAGGGTCACGCCATGCTCAAGGTTATCCGACAGATCATCACCCCCCAGGAGGTCGCCGCGGTGCGTCAGGCCGCGCAGACCGGGCAGTTTGCCGACGGCATGAAGTCGGCCGGTTTCCTGGTCGCCGACCGCAAGGTCAACGAGGAACTGGCGCTCGGCCAGGACCAGCGCGACGAGGTGGTGCGCATGGTTCTGGGCCGTCTGTGGCAGAACAAGCAGCTTGCCGTCTTCGTGCGGCCACGGCGCATCCTTCCGCCGATCCTCAGCCGCTACAAGCCGGGGATGCGCTACGGCGACCACATGGACAACGTCATCATGGGCGGGTCAAACCCGTTCCGGGTGGATTGCTCCATCACCATCTTCCTCAACGATCCGGCATCCTACGAGGGCGGCGAACTGGTCATCGACACCGCACCCGGCGAGCAGCGCATCAAGCTCGATCCCGGCGATGCCGTCGTCTATCCCACGCACTACGTCCACCGGGTCGAGGAGGTCACGAAGGGCGAGCGCCTTGCCGTCATCACCTGGATGGAAAGCATGATCCGCGATCCCGCGCGGCGCGAGGTCCTGCTCGATCTCGCCATCGTCGCCGAACACGTCCACAAGCTGGCGCCGGGTTCCGAGACCTTCATGACCCTGGAAAAGGCCCGCTTCAACCTATTGCGGATGTGGGCCGATACCTGATCGGCGGCCTCAGGGTTGCGGCGCCCGCGCCGTCAGGCCGCCGTCGCAGACGAAAAGCTGGCCTGTGGTGAAGGCGGCTTCGTCGGAGGCGAGCCACAGCGCCATGTTGGCGATGTCGCGCGGCTGGCCGACACGCCCGATGGGCTGGTTGGCGTCGAGTTTCCCGGCCGCCTTCTCCGGGTCGGGAAGGCTGTTGAGGAAGGCATCCATCATCTCGGTCTTGATCCAGCCCGGGCAGATGACGTTGCAGCGGATGTTCTGGCCGCCGTGGTCTACCGCGATGGCGCGGGAGAGCGCGTGGACCGCGCCCTTGGTCGCGCAATAGGCCGCAAGGCCGGGATCGGCGACGAAACCGTCGTAGGAGCCGATGTTGACGATGGCGCCGCTGCCCGAGGCCGCCAGGGCGGGCAGGGCGGCCCGGCAGAGCAGGAAAACGCCCTTCACGTTGACGTCGAAGATTCGGTCCCATTCCTCGATGCTGGTGTCGGCGATGGTCTTTTCGATCTGCATGCCGGCGTTGTTCACGACGACATCAAGGCCACCGAAGCGTTCCTGCGCCCTGGCGACCAGAGCGTCGGCATGGCTGGGGTCCGCGGTGTCGCCGGCCAGAAAGGCCACTCGGTCGGTGTCCGGCAGAGGCGTTGCGGGTTCGCTGCGGGCGGTCACCAGCACGCTGGCGCCTTCTTCGAGGAAGCGTTCGACAATCGCCCGTCCGATCCCCTTGGTGCCGCCGCTGACGATGCAGCGCTTGTTCGCAAGACGTGCATGCATGGTTTGTTTCCCTTCAGCGTTTCCATGAGAAGCGCCCATGGTGCATCGTAGGGCGCGTTTGATCGAACACGATTGAACGTTTGTTCAATTTCCTTTCCGATGCAACAGGGACTACCACCTTGACGCTTCTCCAGTCGATCCGACGCCATCAGCGGACTCTTGTGCGCGCCTTGCTGCCCCTGGCTCTCGGCCTGGCTGCGTGCGAATCCGCGACGACCGATGCCTCCGTGGAGCCACAGGCACTGACCGAGGTCAGCGCCACGGTGCCGGCGGTCGAGGAACTGGCGATCGAGGAGGCCCCCGCCGTGGGCCTGCGTGCCGCGCTCGACCGTGAGGCCGACAAGGCCGGTGCCTATGAGTTCAACGCCTTGCGCATTCCCGCGGGCACTTGGGACGGTTATGCGCAGGCGACCGACGGCGCCTTCCTGCAGTGCCTGGTCGCATGGGGACCGCGCGAGGCCCGTCTGGCCCTGTCCGTGGGCTGGCAGGGCAGGCTCTTCCTGCAGTTCTCGGCGCCAGGCTGGGATGCCCAGTCGCTGCAGCCCGGCAGCACCGCCACCATCCGGGTCGATTCCGCCGCCGAGACCAGCGTCACGCTGGCGGCCAGCGGCACCGTCCTGTGGGCCAATCTCGGCACCGGTCCGACATTTGCCGACATCATTGCCGAAGGCAAGGAGCTCAGTATCTCCTCGGGCAGCGATATTCTCGTCTATCCGCTGGAGGATGCCGGGATCGCCATTCCCGCGCTCTACGAGTGCCTCGACCGCGAGACCGGTGACGAGGCAGGCGATGGTGCCTTTGCGATTTACGGTCTGGAACTCGACGCTGCCGCCCGGGCGCGCCTCAACGACAATGTGATGGCTCTGATCCGCGATCGCGGCTTTGCCGATTTCGTGGCGGCTGACTCCCAGGTCACGCTGGATCGTTATGGCCGCAATGCTCTCCTTTCGGGTGTCGCATGGCAGGGCCGCACGGAGGTCTTCGTCACCGTCTTCGGCGCCAGACCGGGGGCCAAGAAGGGACTGGCCGAGCTGGTCGACGATGCCGCCCACAGTTGTCGCGGCGAGGTCGCCGCGCGGCTGATCCGTATCGAACCGCTCAGCGGCCCCGATGACACGGGCGATGCCTTTGGCCGTTCCTCGCTGCTTTGCGCCGATGCCGCAGGCGAATACGCGCTGGAGACTCTGGGCGTGTTTTCCAATGGCGAGGTTGTTGCCCTCCACGCCATCGTGCGTGATCCCAGTGATCGTGAGCGTGTCGAGCAGAGCTTCGATGCCATGAAGGCGACCCTCGTGGGCGCCAACTGACGCGTCGCGGAATGCGCCTGCCTTGAAATGACCCCGGATCGGCCCCGTGGCGGACAAGCCGGATAACCAGGATGCCTGCTTCCATTGGGAGGGAGCAGGAACATGGTCGATCGGGCAGAGTACGGGAATCGCCAGAACACGGCACCGGCAGGCGGGAAGATGGGCGCCGTGCGGAATCTGGCCATCAGCGGTTTCGCGATGCGCCTTGCCCTGATCGGCGTGCTCTGCGCGCTGGCGCAGTTGCCGCTCTGGTCGGTCGAAGATCTGGTGCATGAACGCGAGAACGGGCGCGACAGTGCGGTTGCCG
>CALGGB010000024.1 GCA_937880925.1 uncultured Rhodospirillaceae bacterium
GGCGCGAGACGCCGCTTGCGGGAGAATCGGTGGTCATGGGCAGCTCTCTCTTTGAGAAAACAAGGGTCGGTCAGTGTGCCGTGCCGCAGCAAGGGTGTCATCCCGCGCGCAGGGTGCTGTGTGCCCTGTGGGATGGCCGTGTGCTGTCTGTGACCTTCCTTGAAGGCGCCGCATGAGGCGCCACCTCCACCCCAGACGCGTGAACCACGCGTCCACCTAGGGAGAAGCGACCATGACCAGGACCTTGAACACGAGCGAACGCATCATGCGCCGCGCCTTGGGCACCGTAGCCGTCCTCGGCCTTCTGGCCGGCACGACCCTGATTGCGCCACAGCAGGACGGGGGCATCGGCTTTGAGGGCCATCCCGTGTTCGCCGCACCCGGCGGCAACGGAAACGGCAATGGCAATGGCGCCGACAACGGCAATGGCGGCAACAGCGGTAACGCGGGCGACAGCGGCAATGCGGGCAACGGCGGCGCCGATACGGCCAGCGCCGATGCCGGCGACAGCGACGGCAAGCCCGGCCAGGGCCACGCCTTCGGCAAGACCGACCGCGACGACGACGAGACCGCGCACGCCAGCGAACTGGGGCGCCTGAATGCGGCACATGCTTCGGAAACCGCCCGCGCGAATGCGGCGCCCAACTCCGCCGTCGGCCAGACCGCGGCCTACGAGCGCGATGTCCTGGACGGCGACCTCGAGAGTGCCGCGTCCGACTTCGCCGCAGCGGCCAACAAGGACATCATCGAGCCGGTGGTCCATGCGGTGAACGAACTGCTGGGCATCGACGATGCCGAGGTCGACCGCGACGACGAGACCGACGGCGAGATCGACCCCGACAGCCAGGAAGCGGCCGACCGTCTGACCGTGCACGGCACCGAAGGCGAGGTCGCAGCACGGGCGAACGGCACGTTCGATCCGTCCACCGACGGCGACACCAAGGCGCCCGACGAGGCAAGGGATAGCTGATCCGCAACGCGCTCAAATCGGATCGGCTACGACGGCCGGGGAGCCCCCAAGCACTCCCCGGCCGTCATTTTGTCCGGGCCCGTGACGCAGCGGTGCGATGGCTGTGTTCTATCCGTGACCTCACTTGAAGGACTCCGGCGGCCATCCAGATTTCTCTCAGAGGCAGGGAGCACGTCCCAACTCCCGCTTGCCTCGGGCAGCAATGATCCGATCGCGCTCGCGGATCCGCATGCCGGCGGCCGGGAAGCTCCACCCTTCCCGGCCGCCACCATGCAGCCACGCATTCAGAAACCTGAAGGAATCAGCCCCAGGGGCCGGAGGCCTCGGCGCCGCCGCCACGCGCCATGTCGCGCAGGCGGCGGACGCGCTCGGCCATGGGCGGATGGGTGCTGAACAAACCGTCGATCTTGTGGGCGTGCAGCGGGTTGGCGATGAAGAGGTGCGCGGTCGCCGGCTTCTCCTCGGCTTCCGGCATGTCGATGCGCGCGGCGGCGTGGTGGATCTTCTCCAGCGCGGAAGCCAGCCACAGGGGCTGGCCCGAAATCTGCGCGCCTGCGGCATCGGCACCGTACTCTCGGGTCCGGCTGATCGCCATCTGCACCATCATGGCCGCCAGCGGCGCCAGGATCATCGTCGCCAGCACGCCGACGAAACCCAGCGGATTGTCGCGCCCGCGCCCGAAGAACAGCGCGAAGTTGGCAAGCATCGCGATGCCGCCGGCCATGGTCGCGGTGATCGTCATGATCAGCGTGTCGCGGTTCTTCACATGGCCCAGTTCATGGGCCATGACGCCGGCGATCTCGTTGGCGCTGAGGTTGCGCAGCAGGCCGGTGGTCGCCGCGACCGCGGCGTTCTCGGGGTTGCGCCCGGTGGCAAAGGCGTTCGGCTGGGGCGTGTCGATCAGATAGACCTTGGGCATGGGCAGGCCCGCGTTGCGGGCGAGCTGCTCGACGATGCCGTAGAACTCCGGCGCGGTGGCGCGGTCGATCTGGCGCGCCTTGTACATCTTCAGGACCATGCGGTCGCTGTTCCACCACGAGAAGACGTTCATGGCGAGCGCGACCACGAAGGCGATCGCCATGCCGCCGGTGCCGGCCAGCAGATAACCCGCGCCGACGAAGATCGCCGTCAGGGCCGCCATCAGCAGGAAAGTCTTCAGGGTCGACATGGGTTCGTTTCTCCGAACCCGGATATGGGAAAGGCGCGGCCCCCGCTCAAGGCCACGCACGACCTTGCGGCAGCGTCCCTTCCCCCCTTGAGGGGGAAGGTTAGGATGGGGGGTAGGCGCGAAGCGCCTGCGCCGCCAGCGCAGCGGCATGCTCGCCTTCGGCGATTACCCCCCTCCCTGACCCTCCCCCTCAAGGGGGGAGGGGAACACTGTGCCGGGAGTTAAGGCTCAGGCCTCGCCCAGGCGGCCCAGGATCCAGTCGCGGAAGTCGCGCAGGCTGGTTTCCTCGGGCATCAGGACACCCGCCGTGTAGGGCCGTGCGTGCATGCCCTTCTGGTTGAGTTCGCTGGCCGCGCCATCCTCGGCGATGACCTGCTTGGCGAAGCCGACAATATTTTCCAGATCGAAGTCGGGATGCTCCCGGGCCCCCTTGGGGAACAGCCATTCGGCCGTGATCTCGGTCTCCTCGGGCCCCAGCGGGCGCATCCGCACGATGCGCATGTAGTCGGCGTGACCGACCATGAACATCGTCGGCCAGGAGATGACATAGGTCTGGCCCATCGCCTTGTGCGCGTCGTCCAGCCCCGGGATCGGCACCGGCGAGGCGCGCCCGTCGCTCGACCAGCTCTGCGCGCCTTCGCGCAGGCCGCCCTGGAACTTCGGATCGGGATCGTCGGCATGGGCGGCATAGTCGGGATCGTCCCACTTGCCCGAGATGCGCCGGGCGTAGATCGGCACCAGCTTGACCAGGCTGGGATGCACGTTGGGGCAGTGCAGGCATTCGTTGAAGTTGTCCCAGAAGACCTTCCAGTTGCACGCCAGCGTCTTCACGAAGCGATGGCCAAGCTCCAGGTCCTCTATCGGCCAGGCATCGAAGCGGCCGGGATCGCGGCGCATAGCGCTTGCCAGCGGCTCGGGCTTGTCGGCGAGATTGATGAAGACCAGACCGCGCCAGGTATCGACATGGACCGGGAAGAGGCCGAGCCCTGCGGGATCGAAACCCTCCGGCGTCGAGAGCGAGGTGGTGGCGGCAAGGCTGCCGTCCAGCTTGTAGGCCCAGTTGTGATAGGGGCAGACGATGCGCTTGAACTTCAGGCGCCCCTCCTCGCCCTGGCAGAGGATCGACCCGCGATGGCGGCAGGTGTTGTGGAAGGCCTTCAGGCTGCCGTCCTCGTCGCGCACGATCAGCACGTTCTGGTCGCCGATCTCGTAGGTGCGGAACATGCGCGGCTGATCAAGCGTCACGGCGGGACAGACATAAAGCCAGTCGCGGTACCAGATCGCCTCCAGCTCGCGCTGATGATGGGCCGGGTCGAAGTAGTAGTGCGCGGGAAGCGTCGCTTCCTGCTGCTTCAGTCCGCGAAAGATCACCTGTTCGGCTGCCGCCATGGTCGTCTCCGTCATCGTCGCTGCGCGCCGCGCGTTCGGCGTGGCGGCGGACGCTAGCGCGACTTTGCAGGGAAGTTCAACGGCGGGGGTTGGCCAAGGTTGCCCGGGCGCGGCACAATGGCCACACCAGAGGGTTGAGAGTGTGCCATGAGCGACGTTGACCAGGATGCCCGCCGCCGCGAGGAGGTCGCCCGCCTGCGCGCCGCCGCGCGCTCGACGACGCCGGAAGCCTACAAGGTGCGGCCGGTGTACAAGCCCGTCACCGACCCCATGGCCGAGACCAAGGAATCCTATACGACCCTGTTCGGCGCCTTCACCAGGGACCGCTCGCCGCGCGATGCGATCTCGGTCGCCTGCATGCTGGGCGCCAACGGCCTGGCCTACATCCTGCTCATCCTGGTGCTGAACCTGGCGCAATGTTCCTGGTGGTACGAACCGGGCATGTACAACGGCGGCTACGAGCGCGAGTACAGCATCGGCCGCTAGGCGCACCTTGCGCCCGCGGGCCGCGTCTGGTCTGTTCGCGCTCCCCAGCGGGAGCAGTCCATGAGCACCACCATCTTCGATCTTTCCGGCCGCGTCGCCATCGTCACCGGCGCCGGCCGTGGCCTGGGCCGCGCCATGGCCTGCGGCCTGGCGGGCGCGGGCGCATCCGTGGTCATCGCCGGGCGCACCCAGGCCGACCTCGACGAGACCGTCGCCATGATCGAGGGCGCGGGCGGCCAGGCCATCGCCCATGTGCTGGACACGCGCAGCCGGCAGGCCTGCCGCGGCCTGGTCGAGGCGGCGGTGGAGACCTACGGCGGGCTCGACATCCTCGTCGCCAACCACGGCGTCGGGCGCGGCAAGGCCGCACTCGACGTCACCGACGCCGATCTCGACGAGACCATCGACATCAACCTGACCTCCGCGTTCGTCATGGCCCAGGAGGGCGCGCGGCAGATGATCGCCCAGGGGCGCGGCGGCTCCATCGTCTTCACCAGCTCGACCTCCAGCATGGCGACCTTCCCGGACCTTTCGGTCTACGGCGTGTCCAAGGGCGGGGTCGATCAGATGTGCCGCCAGTTCGCCCAGGAGCTCGGACCCCACGGCATCCGCGTCAACTGCATCAACCCCGGCTACACCAGCCACAGCATGCGCCGTCCGGAGGACAATCCCCGGCCGCCGCGCGATCCCGGCTGGGACGACCACATCCGCGCCACCCACCCGCTGGGCCGCGTCGGCGACCCCAGCGACTTCGTCGGCCCGGTGCTGTTTTTCGCCTCCGACGCCTCCAGCTTCGTCACCGGCCACGTCATGCCGGTCGACGGCGGTTATGTGGCGATGTGAGCGCGCCCTGAGCGCGGCGGACAAAAGGAACAGACGACCATGACCAAGAACCCCTTCGATCTCTCGGGCCGCACGGCCCTTGTCACCGGCGCCGGTCGCGGGTTGGGCCTTGCGATGGCGCGGGCGCTGGCCGCCGCGGGGGCGCAGGTGGCGCTGGTCGCGCGCACCCAGGCGAGTCTCGATGCGGCGGTCGCGTCGATCACGGCCGAGGGCGGCAAGGCGATCGCGGTGCCCTGCGACGCCACGGACCGCACCCAGGTCTGCGCCGGGCTCGACAAGGCCATCGCCGAACTCGGCCCGCTCGACATCGTCTGCGTCAACCACGGCATCGGCCCCGCCAAGCCCCTGATGACCATCGACGACGACGACCTTGCCCAGATGATGACGATCAACGTGAAGAGCGCCTATGTCGTGGCGCAGGAAGCCGGGCGGCGGATGATCGCGGCCGGAAACGGCGGCTCGATCATTCTCACCTCGTCCTCGGCCAGCCGTTATGCCTGCGAGGGTTACGGCCACTACGGCGCCTCCAAGGGCGGCATCGACCAGATGGCGCGCGAGCTCGCCGCCGAATGGGCGCGCCACGGCATCCGCGTCAACGCCGTCAACCCGGGCTACACCGACAACGAGATGGCCGGCACCGCCGAGATCCACGACACGCCCGAGGTCGCCGCCTTCATCGACCGCGCCATCCCCATGAAGCGCCGCGGCCGCGCGGAGGAGATCGCCAACCCGGTCGTCTTCCTGGCGAGCGACGCGGCCAGCTACATCACCGGCCATTGCCTCTTCATCGACGGCGGCTACGCCGTGGTGTGAGGCGTCAACCCCTCCCCACGAGGGGGAGGGAAACTCCGGCCCCTACCCGCGACGCTCGGTGTCGTGGTCGGGGTGCTGGCGGCTCCTGAGCTGCTCCAGGCGTTCGGCAGGAATGTCGCCCTCGGTGGTCGAGGCGGGCAGGCCCGGCACGGCATCGGCCCAGGGGAGTTTGCTTTCGGTGCCGAAGGCCTTCTCGGGCGCCACGGCGGCGGGATTGTCCAGGCTGCCGATGGAAAAGCCGATGCGCGCGGCGTCGGTGTAGCGGAACGAGAGCGGCGTGCCGCAGTTGGCGCAGAAGCCGCGCTCGACCACCGACGAACTCTTCCACACGGCGGGCTGCCCCCGCGTCCAGGCGAAATCGGCGTTGGCGATATTGGCGAGCGGCGCATAGGCCGCGCCGAAGGCCTTCTGGCACATGCGGCAGTGGCAGACATGCGGGTTGTGCGGCGCCGCGTAGAGCGCGTAACGCACCGCGCCGCACTGGCAGCCGCCGGTCAGCACCGGCTTGCGGGTCTCGTTCATTCAGGCGGCTCCTCCGGGTAGGATTGCGCTTCGGGCGGGATGACCACGCCCGGCAGGGCGCGCGAGGTCCAGATGTGGACGGCGCCGGCCATGTCGATGGCCGCGTCGAGCGAACCGGCCTTCACCGTCTTCCAGCCGCGCGATGGGTTGTTTTCGTGCCACAGGCGCGAGCCGCAGGTGGGGCAGAACCAGCAGGCGAGCCGGTTGCCGCTGTCGGCGCCGCGTTCCCAGACGCGGGGTTCGCCCGCGGTCACCGTCAGGTCGCCGCTTCTGATCTGCAGCGACATGCCGAAGGCCGAACCCGATTGCCTCTGGCACTCCTTGCAGTGGCAGACGTAAAGCTGCAGAGGTTCGCCCGTGATGGCATAACGCACCGTGCCGCATTGGCAGCCGCCGGTGCGGGGTGTGAAGGCTGGATCGCTCATGCCCCAGCACACCACGGCGGCCCGCGCCTGCCAAGCCGGGATGCCTTGCGCGCCTGCCCGCGCGCGCCGATCATGGCCGCGCCCCATCGGAGAGCCCGCTTGAAAGCCCTGCCCGCCGTGCTTGCCGCCGCCATCCTGCTGCTGACCGCGTCCTGCGGCGGCGCCGCGCGCCGCGGCGACGATGCCCTGCAGGCCTCCTGCTGGGCCTGGTCGGACGGTTATCTCGAAAGCGTGCTCTCGGCCGCCGCAGCCTTGCGCGAGGACAACGCGCCCGCCGCGGCCTATCTCACCGGCGGCTACACCTGGCCGGTGACGACCGAGCAGCGCCTCAGGATCGGCAACGCGGGTTATCACGCCTGCCAGAGCGCCCTCGGCCCGGTCTTCGACGTCAATTCGGCCCATCACGCCGCCTGCAACGGCCCGTCCCGCGACCATGCCCTGGCCCAGGCCGACGGCATCGTGATGCTGCAGGCCCGCCGCGCCGCGCTCGACGGCGTCACCACCAGCGGCACCTGGAACACCGCCACCCGCGCCGCCGCGCCCTATGCCGGCGCCTACGCCAACTGCATGGCCGGCCACACGCCCTGAGGCGGCGGGCGGAGCCTCAGCCCGCTTCGGGCACCACCCGCACCGCGCCCTTGTCGGCGCTTTGCGCGAAGGCGGCGTAGGCGCGGAGCGCCGTGGTGACCTTGCGCTTGCGGGCCTCGGCGGGCTTCCAGCCCTTGAAGTCCTGCTCGGCGCGGCGCGCCTCCAGTTCGGCCTCTTCCACGACCAGGCGCACCGAACGTCCGGGAATGTCGATGGCGATGGTGTCGCCCTCGCGGACCAGGCCGATCAGGCCGCCGTTGGCGGCCTCGGGCGAGACATGGCCGATGGAAAGGCCGGAGGTGCCGCCGGAGAAACGGCCGTCGGTGATCAGCGCGCAGGCCTTGCCCAGGCCCTTGGCCTTCAGATAACTCGTGGGATAGAGCATTTCCTGCATGCCCGGCCCGCCCTTTGGCCCCTCGTAGCGGATGACGATGACGTCGCCCGCGACCACCTTGCCACCCAGGATCGCGGCGACGGCGCTGTCCTGGCTCTCGAAGACACGGGCGGGGCCGGAGAAGGTCAGGATCGAGTCATCGACGCCCGCGGTCTTCACGATGCAGCCGTCGGGCGCCAGATTGCCCTTCAGCACCGCAAGGCCGCCGTCCTTCGAGAAGGCGTGCTCGGCGGCGCGGATGACGCCCTTCTCGCGGTCGAGGTCGAGATCGTCCCAGCGCCGTTCCTGACTGAAGGCGGTCTGCGTGGGCACGCCGCCGGGTGCCGCCATGAAGAAATCGCGCACCTTTGCACTGTCGGTCTGGGCGATGTCCCAGCGGGCGATGGCCTCGCCCAGGGTGGCGCTGTGCACGGTCGGCAGATCGGTGTGGAGCAGGCCGGCGCGGTCGAGCTCGCCCAGGATCGCCATGATGCCGCCGGCGCGGTGGACGTCCTCCATGTGGACGTCCGATTTCGCGGGCGCCACCTTGCACAGGCAGGGCACGCGGCGGCTCAGCCGGTCGATGTCCTCCATGGTGAAGGCGAGTTCCGCCTCGTGCGCGGCGGCGAGCAGATGCAGCACCGTGTTGGTCGAGCCGCCCATGGCAATGTCGAGCGACATGGCGTTTTCGAAGGCCTCAAACCCCGCAATGGTGCGCGGCAGCACGGTTTCATCGTCCTGCTCGTAATAACGCCGCGCCAAGTCGACGACCAGGTGGCCGGCCTCCAGGAACAGGCGCCTGCGGTCGGCGTGGGTTGCCAGCACCGAGCCGTTGCCCGGCAGGGAGAGCCCCAGCGCCTCGGTCAGGCAGTTCATGGAATTGGCCGTGAACATGCCCGAGCAGGAGCCGCAGGTGGGGCAGGCCGAACGCTCGATGACCGTCATGTCGGCTTCGCTCACCTTGTCGTCGACCGCGGCGACCATGGCGTCGACCAGGTCCAGCGCATGCTCCTTGCCGTCCTCGAGCACCACCTTGCCCGCCTCCATCGGCCCGCCCGAGACGAAGACCGCCGGGATGTTGAGGCGCAGGGCGGCCATCAGCATGCCCGGCGTGATCTTGTCGCAGTTGGAGATGCAGACCATGGCGTCGGCGCAATGGGCGTTGACCATGTATTCCACGCTGTCGGCGATGATCTCGCGCGAGGGCAGCGAATAGAGCATGCCGTCGTGGCCCATCGCGATGCCGTCGTCGACCGCGATGGTGTTGAACTCCTTGGCGACACCGCCCGCCTTCTCGATCTCCCGCGCGACCATCTGGCCCAGGTCCATCAGGTGGACATGGCCCGGCACGAACTGCGTGAAGGAATTGACGACGGCGATGATCGGCTTGCCGAAATCGCCATCCTTCATGCCCGTCGCACGCCACAACCCGCGCGCGCCGGCCATATTGCGGCCATGGGTGGAGGTCCGGGAACGATAGGCAGGCATGACAGGGTCCGCAGGCAGTGAGGCTGAGGGGGCGGTGATGGCCTATGGGGCGGAGGATGGCAAGGGGGAGGAGTCCACAAGATTGCTCAGATGAAGCGACCTTACGTGCCGGCTCATTGCTGCCGTAAACATGGCAAATCCCTCAAACGGGTCGGGGGGGTATCACCTTGAAAATTCCGTCGGAGTCGCCCATATTAGGAAGGAAATCCGAACACTGGCTTAACCAGTTACTAGGATTTCCCCGGGAGAGGCCGCAAGGCCTCTCCTTTTTTGATTCTAAAGTTCTACAATTCCAAATGGATTTCGGGGCGAAAAGCCCAGCGTTTTCCGGGGGTTAGCCTGTGGAAAAAAACCTGTT
>CALGGB010000025.1 GCA_937880925.1 uncultured Rhodospirillaceae bacterium
GGCAATGGTTGTGCCGCAAGGTCCATCGCGGCCGATATCATGGTACCAATGCCCGCCATGACCAAGACCCCCGCCGCCCCCCTGCCACTGGCGCTCGACCGGGATTCGCCCGAGCCGCTGGCGCGCCAGCTTTACGACCAGTTGCGCGAGCTGATCCTCTCGGGGCGGCTGGCGGGCGGCACGCGGCTGCCCTCGACGCGGGCGCTTGCCGGGGAACTCGGCGTCTCGCGCAACACGAGCGTCGCGGCGTTCGATCAGCTCTTCGCCGAGGGTTACGTCGAGGGCAGCGTGGGTGCCGGCACCTTCGTCAGCGCCGAACTGCCCGACCAGCAGCCGTCACGCGCGCCCCGGCCGCTGGTCGAGGCGAGTGCGCTTTCGGGCCCGTCGCGGCGCGGCCAGGCGCTGGCGGCACTCGCGCCGCCACGGGCGCGCCGTCACCGCGCCTTTGCCGTGGGTGTGCCGGAACTCGGCGAGTTTCCTTTCGAGCTGTGGTCGCGCCTGCTCGCCCAGAGCTGGCGGCGGCCCGACATGACGACCCAGGTGCCCGGCGACCCGGCGGGCCTGCCCGGCCTGCGCGCCGCGATTGCGCGCTACCTCGCCACGGCGCGCGCGGTGATCTGCGATCCCGACCAGGTGATCGTTACCTCCGGGGTGCAGCAGGGCATCGGCCTTGCCTGCCAGGTGCTGCTCGATCCCGGCGACCGGGTCTGGGTCGAGGATCCGGGCTACCCCGGTGTCAACGGCGCGCTGGCCGGTGCCGGCATGACGCTAGCCCCCGTGCCGGTCGATGCCGAGGGCCTGGATGTCGCCGCGGGCGAGGCCAGCGCGCCGGATGCGCGGCTGGCCTGCGTCACGCCATCGCATCACTATCCGCTCGGCACGGTGATGAGCCTGCCGCGGCGCCTGGCAATCATCGACTGGGCGAGCCGGCGCGACGGCTGGGTGCTGGAGGACGACTACGACAGCGAGTTCCGCTATCGCGGCCGCCCGCTCGCCTCGCTCCAGGGGCTCGACCGGGGCGGGCGGGTGATCTACGCCGGCAGCTTCTCCAAGGTGATGTTTCCCTCCCTGCGGCTGGGTTATCTCGTGGTGCCCGAACACCTGATCGGCGTCTTCCGCGCAGTGAGGAGCGCGCTCGACGACCACGCCAGCCTGATCGCCCAGCCGGCACTGGCCCGCTTCATCGACGACGGCCACTTTGCGGCTCACATCCGGCGCATGCGCCGCCTCTATGCCGCCCGGCAGGAGGCGCTGCTGGAGGCCGGCAGGCGGCATCTCTCCGGCCTGCTCGATCTGGCGCCCGACGATGCCGGGCTGCATCTTGTCGCGCGCCTGACATCCGATACCGCCGCGCGCATGGACGACCGAGAGGCGGCGCGGCGCGCCGCCGAGGCCGGGGTCGCCGCCGGTGCGCTTTCAGCCTATCGCATCCGTGCGCCCCAGCCGCCCGGTCTGGTGCTGGGTTATGCCGCGGTCGGCGAAGCCGAGATTGCAGAGGCCGCCGCAGCACTCGGCGCGGCGCTGGCGCCATGATCGCAGGCACGCTGGCCGTTGCCGTCGCGCTGGCGATGCTTGTCTGGCTGACGCGACCGGCGATGCGGACCAACGCGGCCTGGCGCGCCGTGGCGACGCCGCTCGCCTCCATCATCGGCAGCGGCTTTCTCGTCAGCGTGCCGATCCTGCGCGATCTGGTCGGCGCCTGGGCCGTCTTTGCCATGGCCGGGCTGCTGGTGCTGGCCTATCTCATCGGCGCGGCGGTGCGCTGGAACATCGCCCATGTCGAACCCCTGCTGGCCCAGCACGCCCGCGCGCGCGCGCTGGTTTCGGTCGAGCGGCTTTCCCATGTCGTGCTGGCCTTCGCCTACTTCGTCTCGGTCGCCTATTACCTGGTGCTGTTTGCCGCCTTCGCGCTCAAGCCCATGGGTCTCGACAGCCCGCTCATGGTGAAGGCCGTGGTCAGCGCCCTGCTCGCCACCCTTGGTGTCGTCGGGCTGTGGCGCGGCTTCGGCGCGGTCGAACGGCTGGAGGTGCTGACCGTCTGCTTCAAGCTGGCGGTGATCGCGGGCCTGATCGCCGGGCTGGTCGTCTTCGATCTCTCGATCCTGGGCGACGGCGAGACCCTGGCCGCGATCCCGGCGGGCCATATCGAGCGTGCGGGGCTGCCCGCCCTTCTGGGCCTGCTTATCATGGTGCAGGGCTTCGAGACCTCGCGGTTTCTGGGTTCGACGTACGATGCCGCGCTGCGCATCTGCACCATGAAGATCGCCCAGCTCGTCGCGGCGGCGATCTATCTGGTGTTCTTCATCCTGGTACTGCCCCTGATGGGCACGGGAGGGGTCGATGACGGCGTCGCGGCCATCGTCGACATGCTGGCGCCGGTCTCGATCGTCCTGCCCCTGATGGTGCTGGCCGGAGCGCTGGCCAGCCAGTCGAGCGCCGCGCTGGCCGACGCCATCGGCGCGGGCGGCCTGCTCCATGACATCACCGGCGGGCGCGTCCATCTCAACCATACCTATCCGCTGATCGCGCTGGTCTCCGCCCTGATCGTCTGGGAGACCGATGTCTTCAGCCTGATCGCGCTCGCCTCGCGCTGCTTTGCTCTCTACTACGCGCTGCAGTGCCTGGTCGCCGCACTGAGCGCGGCGCGTCAGGGCAAGGGCGTGCGCGCCACGGGTTTTGCAGCTCTCGCCTTTGCCTGCTTTGCGATCGTCCTGCTGGGAACGCCCGCAGAGACCGCCTAAAGCGGCAGGCGCCAGAGCACCACGGATTCATCGCGCCCACGTATGTCGTGCGTGCCTGTCGCCTCCAGCCCGGCGAGATCGGCGCCCTGTTCCCGTGCCCGCTCGATCAGGCTGTCGCTTGCCGCGATCCGGGCATCGAGGGCGCGCGTCATGTGTTCGATGCGCGCGGCGACGTTCACCGTGTCGCCGATCACGGCGTATTCCAGGCGCCGGTTCGAACCCAGATCGCCGAGCACGACCGAACCATAGTGCAGGCCCACCGATAAACGCACGGGCGATGCGCCGCGCGCGGTGCGCTTGGCATTCCACTTGTCGACGGCTGCCAGCGCGGCGCGTGCGGCATCCAGCGCATTGGCGGCATCGCGCGGGCCGGTGCGCGGCGTGCCGAAGGTCGCCATGGCGCCATCGCCCAGGAACTTGTCGAGCGTGCCGCCGTTGTCGAACACCGCCTTCTCGATGCGCCGGTGCAGGCCGCGCAGCACGGCGACGGTGGCCTCGGGCTCCAGGGTTTCCGCGAGATGGGTGAAGCCCACGACATCGGTGAACATCACCGCCACGTCCTGGCGATGGACCTCCTCCAGCATGCCGTCATGGCCGGCGATCTCGTCCACCATGGTCGGCGCGAAGTGGCGCGCCAGGTTCGCACGCTCGCGCGCCGCCGCGATCTGGCTGCGTACCAGCCGCCGGGTGCGCCAGACCACGCCCGCCAGTACGAAGCCGGTCAGCATGAGCAACAGCACGTCCTGAATCCAGGCGTCGATGTTGACGAAGTGGGGATCGTGCGTTGCGGCGACGACTTCCCCCGGCAGCAGTCCTGTCGGCAGGGTGATCACCGTGTCGGGCAGCAGCAGCAGCCAGGTCATCCCGGGACTCCAGGCCACCGCGGCGCACAGGGCGGCCCAGATCATCAGCCAGGGCGAGAAATTGAAGGCATAAAGCGAGATGACGAAAAAGAAGAACACCACCGGCCGGCTGTCGACAAAGGCCTGGGGCGGCCAGGGATGTTCGAACAGGCCCTGGCTGCCGAACATGGCAAAGGCGATCAGCGCCATCTCCAGCGCGATCATGGCGTGGATGGCACCGGGTTTGCGCCGGCCGCTGTCCGCCATGCGCTGAACCAGCCACAACTCGGCGACTCCGTGCAGCGCATAGGCAACGAGGCAGAGCTCAACGAACCACAGGGCCGCATCGCCGCGCATCAGGTAGGCGGCAAACAGCATCAGGAAGGGCACACAGAGGAGGCGGATGCGTGTCGCCATGCGCAGACCGGTCAGCGCCTCGCGGATGAAGGCGCGCTGTGTCTGGCGTTGTGCGGCGTCGTAGGTCGCCGGTGGGATATCCTCGTCGTCGTTGATCGCCGGGAGGCTCACGCACCGTTCTCCGGCATGACGACGCCCACCCGCTGCGCCGCACCCGCCAGGCCGCGCCAGACGGAGTCCGAAAGCGGCACACCCTCGGCGCGGCAGCGCGCCTCGCGCTCGCGTTCGGGGTCGCCCGGCACGCGCACCCGGTCGAAGCCGGGGGCGGGGGGAACGGCGCGGGTTGTCTCAATCAGCTCCTCGGCCAGCGCGTCGTAGCGCCCGGCGGTGCCGAAGGCGTCAAGGTCGAGCGCGATCAGCAGCCAGTGGAACTCGTGGGAATCGGGCAGCATGGCAAAGCCCACCAGCTCGGCGATCAGCCCCATACCGTAACCCTTGTGGGCACCCATGGGCAGGATCGCGCCGCCATCGTCGTAGTCGGCGACCTTGGTGGAGGGGTTGCCGTGTTTGTCGATGACCCAGCCTACGGGCAGGTCCTCGCCGGCGTTGCGCTTGAGGCGGATCTTGCCGTTGGCGGTGACGCAGGTCGCGAAATCGACGGAGACGACGCCGTGGCGACCGCCCGGCATGGCGATGGCCCAGGGATTGGTCGAAAGGTGCGGTCCACGCCCGCCGTGGGGCGCAACCATGGCGAAACGGCCCTGGCCGCCGCCGCCGAAGGCGA